>CANQWZ010000062.1 GCA_947627685.1 uncultured Bacilli bacterium
AGTAATTGTAACTTCATCTGATGTTACTGATGCTAATTCTTTTTGTGGATCAGTAACTGTAACTTTAAATGTTACTTCTTCACCTTCGCTGTAGCCTTCTTCCTTAATACCAGTTATAGTATATTCATCACTAGTAGAAGTATTTACCATATATTTTGTAGGTATTTCTACATCTTTTAATTCAATTTTAACTACAACATTTTCAGCTGGCATTGTAAAGCTACAATTTCCATCTTCATTAGTAATTGTAACTTCATCTGATGTTACTGATGCTAATTCTTTTTGTGGATCAGTAACTGTAACTTTAAATGTTACTTGACGACCTGCCGCATAAAAATCATCAATTTCACTTACAGTATAACCTTCACCAGATGATATTCTTACTGAATATGTGTTTTCAAAACATCCTGTAAGCACAACTGATAACATTATGAGTAAGCTAAGTAACATCGTTGTAATAAACGTTTTTTTCTTAAACATATCTATATCCTTTCTTTTTTTTAATTTATTTTTTTACCCAAGTATAAGTAAATGTACCTGCATTTTGATCTATAATAACTGTTATTTCATAGTTAGTACCTTGAAAAGGCCTCATAAAGGTAATAACATTACCTTCAACACTGGTACATGGTGTGCCATAGTCACTAAATGCAGGAAATTTTATACCATCAATAAGACCCTTAAATTCACCATATACATATATTGATGCTCCTAATTTATGTAAATTTAAGATACTACCATCTTCACAAATAAGATTTTCAATTTTATCGTTGGCAGAAAATTTAAGCCCTTCTTCTTCAATAAGTTCTTTTTTATATGTGAAGGTATTTCCTGTAAAAATAATTTCATAAATTCTATAGTGCTTGCCATCTTCATCAACAAAATTTTCAATTTCAGCTCTATAAGTTTTCATTTTTATAGTAACTTCTTTACCATTTAAAGTAGCAATAAAGGAGTTATTTATTTTATCTGATGAACTCCATGTGTCAGGGTCTAATTCACGTGGATCATCAACTAATAAAGTATAAACGCCATCTTCAGAAGTAAAACTAACACCACCTGTACCAGCAAGTCTAAAGTTATAAGTTTGTTTAGTTTTACCATCAATAGCATAATCAAATGTAATGGTATTATTTTTAAAAGTACCACTTGCAATAATATAATTTGTACTTGATGCTAGATAACTATAAAAAGTGATATTTTGTTCTTCAATAACATATAACCAAATTTCACTACCATTAAAAGCTACTGCTCTACCATCAAGAATAAGTGAATAAGCACCATCAAAATATTCACCTTCTTCACCAGCACTCTTAAGCATTAATCTACTATTAAAACTGTACCAACTTGCATCATCATAACAAGCTAAAGCATAATCAATATTAGGTACAATGATACGATATGCTACGTTACCATAGAAAGCGCCACCTGCACTACCCATGCCACCATATGAGGCAATAGTAGGACGATTACTACTTTCACTAAATTCAATATAAAGAATATCGTTTTCAAAAATAGCAACTTCCGCAAAAGCAAGTGAAGCAATATCTGTAATGTCTTGACCTAAAACTACATGTTTTATGCTACTACAACTAGCAAAAGCACTTTCACTGATTGTTTTAACAAATAGTAATTCTATCTTGCCATTTGTATTAGCAAGCGCTGTGCAACCTGCAAAGGCAGCCTTACCAATTTGTTCAACTTTATTAAAGGCAACACTTACTAGTGAAGTACAATTTTCAAAGGCACCTTCTCCTATGATAGTTACGCCACCTAAGTCAACAGATTGTAAATAAGTCGCTGCTCTAAATACACCTGCACCAATAGCTGTAATAGTAATATTTTGACCATTATATTCTGTTTGGCCTACACCAATAGTTAAATCGATTAAACCATCAGTTTTACCATGATAACCTATTAATACCCCATCCTCAGTTACTTCAAACTCAGGAAGTTTATTAATTTCTTCTGAACCTTTGATACGATATTTGTTCATATCACCTGTTGCTTCTTGCCATGCTTTAGACCAAACATCAACAAAGTTATCTTTGCTAAGTTCAGGAACGACTATTACAAAGTTACCTGCCGGCCAGCGGAATGGATCGTTTGCAACATGCCAATCAATGCTAATAGCACTTGGATTATCACCAAGGAAAGTGACTCTTGTTAAAGTATAATTATTTTGAAAAGCATTATTACCTATTTTAATTACACTTGCGGGAATAACAACGGATTCAAGATCCATATTCTTAAATACCTCATCTTTTATTTCGGTAACACCATTAGGTATAACTATGGCTTTAGAAGTGCCTGTATAAGCTACAAGTACACCATTTTCAATAATAAAACCATCATTAAAAAGACTAAAGGTTTTGGACTGCCAATTGATGCTAAAATATAAAGTATCACTAATATAACCATCTTCATCATATACGTATAAAGTACATAAATTTCCATCAATTAAAGCAACACCACTATATTCTCCAAGTAAAGATGTATAGGTAGCTCCGCTATAACCATCAAACTCAAGCATACCATCACCATCAGTTTGGTTAAAAATACCACTATGTTCATCATCATATACTAAATAAACTGGTAAAAAAGTTGTCTCGTTTTGGTTAGTTTGCATTTCCAAAGCTGTTAAAATAAAATTAAAGCTAAGGTTATTAGTCGCAAAATGCCATTCACCTTGGAAATCATAATAGTTTTCACTACCCGAATATCTTCCTTCAGCAATTAAATTTTTAACCGGTTCATCATCATTATAATTTGTAACCTCATATAACTTAGCATAGCCATAACCATTAAGTTCAAGTAATTTATCGTATTTTACTTTTCCATTTTCATAAAGTAAATATGAACCACTTTCTAAGCCTAATACAAAATAATATCCTTTAATTGGGGCATCTTCAGATGTTTCAAATTCATCTACTTTTCCATATAACAAACTAAAATTAAAGTCTTTTATCATATCATCTTCAATTATAGGTTGACCCGTTATAGGATCAATTTCGTAAAAGTCATAATCACCATATTCTAAATTTTTAGCATATTTACCATAAATTGATTTTAACTGGTCACCTACCATTGTGTTATATGTAGCTTCGCCATAGCCGTCAAGATAAAGGATATATTCACCTGTAAGATTAAATACATAATCTTTGAATACATACATACCATATTCTTCACCACGATAATAGAAGACATTAGTTGCGATTACTCCTATAATGTCACCACCTTCTGATTCATCAAAATAGAAAGTAAAGCCAACAACGTTGCCTGTTTCTTGGTCAATTTCCGCAAATCCTAATTTTTTATCCATCCCATCACGATCAAGAACAGCAGAGCCTAATCCTACTACACTACTGCCAGCATAAATAATATCAGTTGATCCTTCACGGTCAACATATCCTTTAAGCCAACAAGCATATAGATTAGTATCATCAGTAGGTAGATATTCATGACCAACAATAAATTCTCCTTGTGTAAGGTCAGCCTTATCATTAGCTGATGCTACCCAGCCAGCAAACATATATCCATCAATTTCAAAATCACATTCAGGAATAACAAAAGTTGTACCTTTGGCTACATTCAATGGTTCCATTGTATTATTTACGTTAACGCCACTAGGAGCATTTGCGAAAAAAGATACTTTATAACCATCAACGGGTTTAATAGTTAAAGCAAATTTAGCATAATAAGTACGATTTTCTGCTGGCATTATTGTAGGTATATCTACTACCTCGCCTTCTGCTTCTATGTCTAAACACCAACCTAAAAAATCATAATCTGCCTTGGTAGGATTTTGTGGTAAAGTTATTACCTCTCCTTCTTTAGCAGTAATTGTATCAATAGTTTTTCCCTCTGATACAAATGTTAATGTATACGTTGTCAAAGGAGGATTTTTCCCCCTAGTACATGCTGTAAAACTAAAGATAAAAAATAACAAAATTAACATTCGTAGGACACTAAGCCATTTGAAAGAGCCCTCTTTTTTAGTCATTTTTAAAATCTCCTTTCAAAATGTAAAACATATAAGTTTAATTATATTGTTTTTAACATTATAGCATAAAAAAATATTTTTTATCTTTTTTACTAGATGTAAACGTTTCCTACAAATCATTGACAAGGTATAATAAAAAAATGCACCTACTGGTACATTTTTTTATTTAGATATCTTTATTATCCTAAAATACTAAGTAATAAGCCTGCTGCTACGGCACTACCAATAACACCCGCAACATTTGGGCCCATTGCATGCATTAGTAAATAGTTAGATTTGTCTTCTTCAAGACCAATCTTGTGAACTACTCTTGCGGCCATTGGCACAGCTGATACACCAGCAGCACCAATCATTGGATTAATCTTGCCTTTTGATAATTTACACATGATTTTACCAACTAAAACACCACCAGCAGTAGCAATACTAAATGCGATCATACCTAATAATAAAATTTCAGCAAAATTCAAAGCTTGGTTTAATTTAGTTAGAATAGCAGTTGCTCCAACTGATAATCCTAGGAAAATAGTAATAGCATATAGTAAGGTTTTAGCAGCTGCATCTACTAAATTAGGTACAACTTTAGATTCTTTTATTAGATTACCAAGCATTAGCATACCAATTAAGGCTGCACATGATGGAATTAAAGTAATAACTACTACCATTACAACTATTGGAAAAATAATTTTTTCACCTTGTGATACTTTTCTTGCTTCAACCATTTTAATTTGACGTTCTTTTTTGGTTGTAAGAAGTTTAATAATTGGTGGTTGAATAACAGGCACAAGTGCCATATATGAATAAGCTACTACCGCAATTGTTGCACATAACATAGCTCCACCATCGGCACCTTTTAGTAAATTATTAGAAAGGTAAATGGCTGTAGGACCATCAGCTCCACCAATAATACCAATAGATGCTGCTTCTAAGGCATTAAAGCCTAGTAAAATAGCACCAAGGAAAGTTATAAAAATACCAATTTGGGCGGCAGCACCAAGAATTAAACTACTTGGTCTTGAAATTAATGGTCCAAAATCAGTAGTTGCTCCAATACCTAAAAAGATAAGAGGTGGAAATATTTCATAATTGATACCTTGATGTAGGGTAAATAGTAGACCAGGTGCTTCATCCATGCTAGGATTTCCTGGACTATATAGTGCTGGTGCAAGATTAACAAGTAACATACCTACACCTATGGGAATTAAAAGATATGGTTCAAATCCCTTTGATACAGCAAGATATATTAGTAAACATGCTACTAAAATCATTGCTAGTCTTAACAAAAAACTAGTTAAGTTAAATGAACCCCCAGTAAAAAATCCCATTTGCTTGTAGAAATTTTCAAATAAATCTTTGATCATTTGCATAAGCAATTACCCGATTACTACTAAAATTTGACCATTAGATACACTATCGCCTTTGGCTACAGCAACTTTTTTAACAACACCAGATGTACTAGCAACTACTTCATTTTCTAATTTCATTGCTTCTAAAATACAAATGATATCGCCTTCTTTGACTGTGTCACCTACTTTAACTTTAACATCTAAGATTGTTCCTGCCATTGGTGCATTAAGCGGTGAACCTTCACCACTTGTAGTAGGTGCTGGCTCTGCTTTAGGAGCTTCTTGTACAGGAGCAGAAATTTTAGCATTACTTTCAGTAACACTTTCTAATTCAACTTCGTAAACTTTACCATTTACTTTAACTTTATAAACTTTCATGTTCTTTCTCCTATCCTATTTGTTTAACTGAAACTACACGAACATTTTCGTCTGTTTCATTATGATAATCAATTGTTGCAACTAAAGCTGCAGCCATCATATCGTCATCTTTTATATCAGCCATTGTAAAGACCTTTTTGGGCTCTATTACTTGGGTCTTATTAGTTTGAACTTTTTCTATAGTTTTTTTCTTTGGGAAAAATCTAAATAATGATACAACTCCCCATATCAAAATTAGCATTGCAAAAACAATAATAATGCATACTAAAGCAATTAGTCCGGCATCAGCATAATTTATAAATTTAACCGTTAAATAGTCATTTCCATCTATAATTTCTTTCGTTATTTGCTTTACTCTAGTACCATCTTTGGTAAATAAGCCTGCAAATCTTTTACCACTTAAAACAATATTAGGAACGCTTTTACTTCCATCTGCTGTTTTAAGTGCATAGATTGGTTGATAATCTTCATCAGCAACAAAACTAGAACTATTTTTCAAATAGATTTTATCAACATTATCAAAAAAGCCAACAAATTCATATTCATCTTTACTATGATTACTATCATAATAAGAGAAATTTTCAGCTGTTATTTCAGGTTTAGTACTAGGTTTAATTAATTCATTTTCTTTTTTGCAAGCTGTTAGAGTAATACTCATCATTAAGATTAAACAAAGTGATAATAATTTAAAAATTTTATTAAAAGTTTTTTGCATATTGCCACCTAACCTATTAATACTTCAAATTCAACCACTTCATCTTTTTCTTCTGATGTTGGTTTAGGGTTATTTTTAGCTTCTAAAAATTTAACAGCTACATTTTCAAATAAAGCACATGATAAAACATCTTCATCACATTTAACGATTGAAGCATACTTAGCTTTCATAGCATCAAATTCAGGTGCAATATCATCAGCAGGGCGATGAGTAATAACCGGTGCATCACCAATTATTTTCTTTCTTACTTGTTCATCAACTTCAGCTGGTGCTTTACCATATTCACCTTTTAAATAAGCTTTAACTTCAGCTGGGCTCATTTTGTAACGTTCACCACTTATAACATTCATAACTGCTTGTGTACCAACCATTTGTGAAAGAGGTGTAACAAGTGGAGGATAGCCTAAATCTTTACGAACACGAGGAATTTCATTTAAAACTTCTTCATATTTATCCATTGCCCCTTGTCCTTTTAACTGGCTCATAAGATTTGAAAGCATACCACCAGGTACTTGGTATTTTAAAATATTGGGATTGGTTGTTAAAGCTTTAGGATTTAAACCACCATTTGCAAGGAAACGATCTTTAACAACAGTTAATAAATCACAAGCTTTTTTTAAATATTCAAGATTAAGACCTGGATCATATTTTGTACCTTGTAATACATATTCTAATGCTTCCGTGCAAGGTTGACTAGTACCACCTGAAAGTGGTGAAAGGGCTGTATCTACAATATCAATACCTGCCTCAATTGCTCTCATAATTGTCATTTCCGCCACACCACCAGTACAATGTGTATGAAGTTCTAGTGGAATTTTAACAGCATGTTTGATTCTAGATACTAGTTCATATGCATCAGTTGGTAATAAAACGCCTGCCATATCTTTGATACAAATGGAGTCAGCACCCATTTTTTCAACTTCTATCGCAAGATTTACAAAGTAATCAATCGTATGAACAGGACTAGTTGTATAAGATAGGGCTATTTGGCAATGACCACCATATTGTTTTTTATATTTGTTAGTAGCATCGACAGCGCTTTTTAAATTACGTAGGTCATTTAAAGCATCAAACACTCTAATAATATCAATACCATTTTCAAGCGATTTTTGAACAAATTTTTCAACTAGTTCATCGGAATAATGACGATATCCTAAAATATTTTGACCTCTAAATAACATTTGTAATTTTGTATTAGGACAAGCCTTACGAATTAAACGTAATCTTTCCCATGGATCTTCATTTAAGAAACGTAGACATGCATCAAAAGTTGCACCACCCCA
>CANQWZ010000063.1 GCA_947627685.1 uncultured Bacilli bacterium
GTTGTAGATAAAGGATTCTTGGGAAAAACTCAAGAATTTTTTATTTATTATTAATTTTACTGTTGCAATTTATAATGTTTAATTAAAAAATAAAAATGAAGCCCAAATGAAGCTCAATTTAATATTAGCGATATTTAATTAATGATTTTTTACTAACAAATTATAAAATTACTCATAAAATTATATGATATTTCATAAATATAATTATAGGAGGATATGATTATGAGTAATAGTATATTAACAGATGTGGCTACACGAACTAGTGGGGAAGTTTACATCGGTGTTGTGGGTGCCGTTAGAAGTGGCAAGTCAACTTTCATTAGACGCTTTATGGAAACAAAGGTTTTACCACTTGTTACAGATAAATATGTGTATGATAAAATTCAAGATGAACTTCCACAAAGTAGTGATGGCAAAACAATTATGACAGTTGAACCTAAGTTTATTCCTAGTACAATGGTAAAAATTACCATCGAAGATGATGTTAGTTTTCAAGTTAGATTAGTTGATTGTGTTGGTCATATTATACCTTCAGCGAAAGGATATTTAAATGAAGATGGCACAAGTAGGCTTGTTCAAACACCTTGGTTTAGTGAAGCAATCCCTTTTGAAGATGCTGCCAAAATTGGTACTGATAAAGTTATAGAATCGCATTCTAACATTGGCATTGTAATGAGTAGTGATGGTAGTTTTGGTGAATTTAGCCGTAGTGAATATGAAAAAGTAGAAGAAATGGTTATTGATGAATTAAAAGCTCACGATAAACCCTTTGTATTAGTCATTAATACTGTAAAACCTGAGGCTGAAGAAACGTTAGCTTTAGTAAATGAACTAGAAGAAAAATATCAAGTTGGAGTTGTGGCCCTTGATGTTTTACATATGAATGAAAGTGATATTGATCATCTTTTGAAAGTAGCAATGGATGAATTTGACATTTCAACGCTTAATTTGGAAGTGCCTAATTGGGTTAATAAGTTAGATGATGACATAAGTTATAAAAATAAATTTAATGAATTAATCAGTAATACAACTGGTAATTTTCGTAAAATGAAAGATGCCTTTCAAATTCAAGAGGCCCTTAAAGAAAGTGATTTATTTGCTAGCGTTAATATTGCAAGTATTAATCCTGGTACAGGTCTTGTAAATATTGAAATAGAATGTTCTGATGAAAGCTATAATAATGTTATTAATGAGATATTAGGTGAAGATATTACCGATAAAAGTGTTTTTATTGATACTTTACAAAACTTTAAAAAGGCCAAAAAAGTTTATGATTTAGTAGGTAGTGCTTTTACAAAAGTAGAACAAGTTGGTTATGACATTGCTTTACCTAAAACGGCCGATATTAAACTTGCTAAACCAGAATTATTAAAAGATGGATCAAGATATGGTATCAAAATAAAAGCAGAAGCCCCTATGATTCAATTAGTTAAAATTAATGTTAGTTCAACTTTTGAACCTATAATTGGTTCTAAGGAGCAAGCAGAAGAATTAATTAATCATATGGTTGATAATTATGAAAATGAACCTGAAAAATTATGGAATAGTGAAATTTTTGGCCGTAAATTGTGTGAAGTAATAAATGATGGTATTAAAGCTAAAGTTAATGCCATACCTGATGCGGTACTAGAAAAATACAAAACTAGTATTGAAAAGGTTGTAAATTATGGTAAAGGTGGCATTATCGCTATTGTGCTATAAATTATTAAAAATAGTAAGTAAATAGCATAAAAATAGGTCATTTTGTTTGAAAAAAAATAATTTTTTGCTATAATTATTATGGTGATAAAAAATGACAAAAAGTGAATTAATTAAAATAATTCATCGTAATAATGATTTAAATTATATTGAAATTGAAAAGATTGTCAATGAAGTCTTCCAAGAAATAGCTAATGGTCTACAAGAAGATGGTAAAGTAGTACTAACAGGTTTTGGTACTTTCGAAAAATATTATCAAGATGGTTATGATGGTATCAATCCTTCAACAGGTGAGAAATTAGTTGTTAGTGGTGGTTATAAAATTCGTTTCAGTTCCAGTAAAAAGTTAAAAGATTTTATTAATAACTAAAAAAGCAAAAAGTTGATGATCAATATGATGGTCATCAACTTTTTTAATTAGATTAATTTTATCTAAGTAACATTCCCATAAATAATTGAAGAATAAAAGCTAGTAAATTATTAGTTAAATGTAGTAAAATGCCAGGTATGACATTACGCTTACATTTATAATAAACTAGTGATAAAGCAAAGGCTTGGCCAAGATATGCAAAAATGTAAATAAATTCATTATATAAATCTAACCAAGTAGCAGCCTTTGTAGGAATTAATAATAAAATTTCTAAACAAGCTGGTACAACATGAATGCTTGCAAATATCAAAGCAGAAATAATTACAATCCAAAAGTGATCTTTTTTAAACAAACCAAATAAGGCTTTTCTAAAAATTAATTCTTCAATTATTGGGGCAAGTAATATTGTTATAATAGCCATAATGAAGCAATTTAGGCCACTACTTGCCATAAGATCATTAATTACTTCTTGATTTTCGGAATCACCACCCTTACCTAAAGTAAGAATAAGAATGATTATATTAGCAACTATTGATCCACCATATAATATAGCAAAGCCTATACCAAACCATTTAAAATGAAAGCCTAAGTTGTTCTTAAAACGGATAAAATCATTTTTAATATATTTGAAGAATACGGGAATAATACTTCCTGCACAAGCAATGTATGCAAAAGCATTTGACCAAGTTAAAAGATCATTAACAAGTTTAACATAAACGACATCATCATATATATCAGATTCGGGATTTATAACATTAGGTGAATAGCCCGTAATACTTAGCCAAATGGAAGGAAATATAATTTGAAAAAGACTTGCTAAAACATAAAAACAAAGAAAATAAAGCGCTATGCCTAGAAAGGAACGCTTTCTAGAAAGGGGCATTTCTAATAATGTACCATCAGTATTCATGTTTACTTCCATAGGTGTTATTTTGTAATAGTCATTATTAGCAATTTTGGCCCCACAATTTTTGCAATAATTATTTAGATCCTCGTTAGGATAGCCACAATATATACAATATCTCATAATAACCTCCTAAATTAAGATTAAATCAATACTAATTATAGCACATTGAATTAAAAAAAAGAAGTAATTAGTAATATATAAATATCTTTTGAATAAAATTAAGTATAGAGGTGTTGTAATGAAAAAGAAAATAATTTTAATTATATGTGTTCTAGCGATTCTGATTACCTTAATTTGTATTCCCAAAACAACTTATCAAAAATGGTTTGGCAAAACCCCACAAGATACCACCAATTTACCTACTGATTCTAAAGAATATTTAACCATTTTTGTAGTCAATGAGGATAATAAACTTGTTGGTGTAAAAATTCCGGTTACTAAAATTGAAGAAGATCAGATTAAACAAAAATGGGATTTATTGACATCACAAATGAACAAAATTCCAACCGGATATTCATCACCAATAACGCCATCAACCGTACTAAATGAATATAGTTTAGAAGATAATAAACTAGTATTAAATGTATCAGAAGATATCAATCGTTCATCTGGTAGGCTTGCTATTGAATCACTAGCATGGACATTTTGTAATGATGAAGTAAAAGAAATTGTTTTAAAAATCAATGATGATGTTGTTAATTTAATAAATGATTATAAATTTACTAAAATTACTAAAGAAATGGGCACAAACTTTACTTATGAAACGGCTTATTTATTTGAAGCAAATTATACTACCATTGTTTTTTATGAAAATGATGTTATTTTACCTGTGACTTATTTTTATGTAGGTAGTAATGAATATGATTATATGTTAGCAAAAGTTTTCGCAGGAAGTAAACTTGCCATTACGGATTATACTTATGAAGTTGATGCTCAGAATTTAGTAATTCAAATAAATGATAATATTGTTTTAAGTGATGATTTTAAACAGACAATGGAAGAAACCATTAAATTAAATTTAGATATTGATGCCATGAGCATAAATGGTGTAGATAAGGTATTATATGAAAAGACATTTGCAACGGTTAATTAACCGCAAATGTTCTTTTTGCTTTACATTCCTTTTTAATTTACTATAATATATTATAAGGAAACAAGGAAGGGATTATTTTTATGCAAATATTGTTAGGTACTAAAAATAAACATAAAATTTTAGAAATGACGCGCATTATTAAAAAATATAATTCTAACATAATCATCAAATCATTAAATGATTATGATGAAGTATTAGAACCAATTGAAAATGGTAAAAGCTTTGAAGAAAATGCCTTCATTAAGGCTAAATATTACTATGAATTATTTAAGATACCGACTGTTGCGGATGACTCTGGCTTAGAAGTAGAGGCTTTAAATAATGAACCAGGCCTTTTTAGTGCAAGGTATGCATCTTGTAATAACCATAATGCCCAAGATAGTAAAAACAGACAGAAGCTTCTTCTTAAAATGGCTAATATAACTAATCGTAAGGCGCATTTTGTTTGTGCTACTTGTTACTATGATGGGCTAAAAAAAGTGGTAACAAATGGTATTACGGAAGGAAAAATTCTTTTAGCAGAAATAGGCCATAATGGCTTTGGTTATGATGCTATTTTCTTTAGTGATGAACTAAATAAACCCCTAGCTTTAGCAACAAACTTTGAAAAAGATAGTATTAGTCATCGTGGTAAGGCATTAACTAAATTGCTAAAATGCATCTTGTGAAAAAAATTACCACATTATTTTACAAAATAGCAAAAATATTATATAATGTTTATGTAAAAAAACTATAGGCGACGAAAGGGGTGACTAAGAAATGCCAAAGACAATTGTAAGAGAAAACGACACATTAGATGAAGCTTTAAAGAGATTCAAACGAGATGTTTCAAGATCAGGAACCCTTGTTGAAGCCCGTAAACGTCAACATTACATGAAACCTAGTGACGTTCGTAAAGAAAAAAGAAGAGCCGCTAGAAAAAATGGTAATCGTTCTCGCTAGCAATTATTTTAAGTATAACAATGCGCTTTGATAACGTATTGTTATACTTTTATTTTTTATACGTATTAAGATTTGCCATTTTGAATATAATGTATAGGTGATTAAATGGGACTTTTTAAAGAAGAACTAAAAAAAGCTAAAATATCCCTATTCCTTGATGATAACATGCAAATATATTGTGTTATTCTTTATAATATGGGTAAAGTTAAAGATTTTAAAACCGACTTAATTGCCTTTAATAATTGCCGCATCGTTGGTAATCATTTAAAAATTGTCAAAATGGAGGAAAACATTGTTGAAATTGAAGGTCAAATTACCAAAATTTTTAACGCGGAATAAAACAAGGCGTGTAAAATTTAAGCGTTATAATATTAATATAGCTGAATCATCTTTTAGTAACCTTAACTTAAATAATATCTATAATATTAAACTTACAAATGAAGGAGTAAATTTTGATGGCAATCATCAAGTATTAAAAGTACTAGATGATAATAATATTAATTATCAGTGCCATGATCGACTAAAAACCTTTATTACTGGTAATGCATACAAAGTAATTATAACTTTAATTTTTTCAATTATTATTTGCTTATTATTTTTAATAAATCAGTTTTTCTTAAGAGAAATTATTTTCGCTGATGATAAATATCAAAATGATTTAGTTTTAGAATATGTTGAATCATATACTAAAAAAATAGGACCATATTTAAAATTAAAAAGTAATGTTGCAAAAATTTCTAAGGAGTTACGTAAAAAATTTTATCAATATGCCTATATAGGGGTAAATAAAAAGGGTTCTAAGTTAATTATTGAAATTGTTTATCAAGATGTCATGGATAATCCTAGTTTGCCAGATGCTTTAGTGGGTGAGTATTTTGCAAGTCATGATGCGATCATTAGCTACATTAATTTAACATCAGGGCAAATGGTGGTTAAATATAACGATGTCGTAAAAAAAGGTGATTTACTTGCAACTAGCAATTTACAATATTTAGATAATCTCTATAGTAGTGATAAACTTGTGCCACTTGAAGGACTAATCTTAGGTAATATTAAGGAATATTATGACATTGAAGTTTTAAAAAAAGAAGAAATTGCGGTATTTACGGGTAAGATGTTATCCAGTTATTATCTTAATTTTAAAAATAAAAAGCTTTTTCTAAAAGCAAATCCTTTTTTATTAAGTTATGAAAAAACTTATCCTTTAACTTTAAATAAGTTAAATTTTATCTATTATAAAAATTACTATGAAAAGCGTTATGAAACCATCATTAGAAATTTTGAAGATGCCAAAGATTATGCGCTTATTAAATTATATCAAGATTATGAGGCAGTAAGAGTAAGTGAAAAAGAAAAAATTATTAGTATTATTCTTGCTAGTTATCAAGAATATGATGATAAATTTAGTTTTCATTTTCTCGTTACAGCCTGTAAAAATATTGCTATTTTCAAATCTTTTTGACAAAAGTTAGTAAATTTACTAACTTTTTTGAAAGTTCTATTGACGTTTATTTAAAAATTTGGTATAATATGTAAGTAAAATGCCATTACTATGCGCACATGTAGAAAAGAGGAAATAATATGGAAATGACAATGGATAAATTTGTAGCCTTTTTAAAACAATTAGGATTTGTTTATCAAGGTAGTGAAATATATGGGGGTCTTGCAAATACTTGGGATTATGGACCACTTGGAGTAGAACTTAAAAATAATTTAAAGAAATTATGGTGGAAAAGTTTTGTGCAACAAGTTCCAAATAATGTTGGCCTTGATGCGGCTATCCTGATGAATCCGGAAACGTGGGTGGCAACCGGCCATGTAAGTGGTTTTAGTGATCCATTAATCGATTGTAAAAATTGCCATACTAGATATAGAGCCGATAAACTAATAGAAGATTTTACAAATGGTAAAGAAACAGGTGATGGTTGGGATAATGATAAGTTATATCATTTCGTTATGGACAATCATATTCCATGTCCTAGTTGTGGTAAAAGTGATTTTACCGAAATTAGAAAATTTAATTTAATGTTTCAAACCCATCAAGGTGTAGTTGAGGATGCTAAAACGGTTGTTTATTTAAGACCAGAAACGGCCCAAGGCATTTTCCTTAATTTTAAAAACATTCAAAGAACGACTAGAAAAAAAGTGCCTTTTGGGGTAGGTCAAATTGGCAAGAGTTTTCGTAATGAAATTACGCCTGGTAATTTTATCTTTAGAACACGGGAATTTGAACAAATGGAATTAGAATTCTTTTGTAAACCGGGAACGGATTTAGAGTGGTTTAATTATTGGCGTAGTTATTGTATTGATTTCTTGAAAAATATTGGTATTAAAGAAGAAATGATCAGAATGCGTGATCATAAAAAAGAAGAATTGTGCTTTTATTCTAAAGCTACCACCGATATTGAATTTAAATTTTTCTTTGGTTGGGGTGAACTTTGGGGTATTGCGGACAGAACCGATTATGATTTAGGTGTTCATCAAACTCATTCTGGCGAAAGTCTTGAATATTTAGATCCTGAAACAAATGAAAAATATTTACCATATGTTATTGAACCTAGCTTAGGCGTTGAAAGATTATTACTAGCTGTACTTACTAGTGCATATGAAGAAGAA
>CANQWZ010000064.1 GCA_947627685.1 uncultured Bacilli bacterium
TGTTAGAGGCTATAAAAAAAGCCGGTTATGTACCTGGTAAAGATATCTATTTAGGATTAGATGTTGCTTCAAGCGAGTTTTATAATGCCAAAGAGAAAAAATATGAATTAAAAAGCGAAGATAAAACACTAACAACCGAAGAAATGATTGCCTATTTAGAAAATTTAGTTAATAAATATCCGATTATTTCCATCGAAGATGGTTTAGATCAAAACGATTGGGCAGGTTGGCGGCAACTAACTAAAAAATTAGGTAAGAGGGTACAACTTGTTGGTGATGACTTATTTGTTACTAATACTTCAAGACTTGCAAGAGGCATTAAAGAAGGGGTTGCCAATGCCATCTTAATTAAATTAAATCAAATTGGTAGTGTAAGTGAAACATTAGAGGCCATTGAAATGGCCAAACGTGCCGGTTATACAGCTATTATATCGCATCGCAGTGGTGAAAGCGAAGATACAACGATTGCGGACATCGCAGTGGGATTAAACGCAGGCCAAATTAAAACAGGATCTCTATCAAGAAGTGATCGTATTGCTAAATACAATCAATTATTAAGAATAGAAGATGATTTACAAGAAACAGCCGTATATGATGGTTTAAAATCATTTTACAATCTAAAATAAAAAATGGACCTATGCCTCATGAGGCATAGGTTCTTTAACTATCTTTTTCTTATCAAAATGGCGCATTATTACAAGACTAATAACTGAGATAGCAATAATACTTAAAAATATACATATAATTACCGTAGCAATATGCGCAAAAAATTTATCCGTTAACATATTAGTTAAAGTGTCACAATAACTAAAACTAATCGCCATCGTCATTTTACTTTTATCAGGGAAAATTAGAAAATGGAAAACGACAAAAGCGGCATCGAAATTAATACAACAGAATATGATAACAATAGCCGTAACAATCATACAAGCTAAAACAACTTTTAAATAGGTTTTAAAATAAAAAGTTTTGACGTGTTTTCTTCTAATAACTAAATAAATAGTTGCTAGTATTAATAAGACAATGCAAACATAACAAAGGCGAATACCTCCAATAAACAAAACCTTTACATCTTTCATATGTGTAATAGCTTGTTCAGTAAAAAAGTCATAATCACCACTATCAGTATGAATTTGAAATTGCATACTTTCAACATCAGCATGATACAAATAATCGATAATATGATCTGTTGCCTCTTTTACATCTTCCATAGTAACGTCATATTTAGGGTGAATATGCGTGCCATATGAGGAACTATCATTAATACCGGTAAAAGAATATTCTCTTAAGATATTTACAACATCATTTATTTCGTGTTGATGATAGTAATATTTTTTTGATTTAGCAATTGGTAATACTGATGCACCAAGAGCAAGACCAATAAAGATTAAAGATGTCAAAACCATTACAATATGATCAATAATATTTAAAACCTTGGTTGAAGTTTTGATTTTAGTTTCATTAGTTATATCAGTATTATTCATTAATACTACCATCCTCTTTATTAGATTCATCAGTTGCAACATCTATATTAGCATCAGTAGCAAGTAGAGGATTAAAATCCTTTTTAGTTAACCAATTTTCAATCTTTTTACGCCATATTAATAAAGCAATTCCCATAAGTAACATAATAATACTTAAAAATTGGGAAGGGCTTAGAAAGCCAAAAGGACTAAAACCACGGTCATCACCACGCAAATATTCTAAGAAGAATCTAAAAACATTATAACCAATTAAATACCAAGCTGAACGATTCTTTTTAACAAAGAAGAATAAAACGGCTGCGAAGATGAATAAAAAGCATGACTCATATAATTGTGTAGGTAATACCCATTTGTAAGTAGTAGGATAGACAATAGGATAGTAAACCGATAAAAAGGTATGTGGTTCAACAACTTTGCCATAACAACAGCCACCTAAAAAACAACCAATTCTACCAAAAGCGTGCGCAACACATAATCCAACAACAACAATATCTAAGCGTTCAAATAAAAGATGGCGTTCACTACGAAGAATAAAATAGTAAGCAACTAGATAAGTTGCTATTGCGGTCAAAAGACCACCAGAATAGGTTATACCTGACCATCTCCACACAAATGTACCACTTTCTTTAGCCTCTTCAATGCTATGCCAAAGTGAATCAAAACAATGTGCTCCTATCGCAAACATTGCACCGGCTATAGCAATGATAATAATTAACTTATCAATAGTGGTTTCATCTATTTTATGTTTATGAAAAAGTCTTAAGGTAATGATTGCAAAAAACAAAACGCCAATTGCCATCATCGTCCCAAAAAGGGGAAGATCAAATTCAAGACTAAACAATTTGATATGAAACTCTGGATACATATATAACCTCCTTATACATATATTTATTTTACCACGTTAATACTTCTTTGTCAAACGTATCACAATTAAGACCAAATGATAACGGATTTGCTAAACTTTATTAAAACAAAAAAACACCTTTATAATAATTAGTATTATATATAGTTACCTTTTGTTGAAAAAAAATAAAAAATATTATATAATTTAAAATAATAATATTACTAAAAGTTGGTGATATAAATGGTTGATCAAATTATTAATAATATTGATAAAACTTGTAAAGATGTTGCGATTATGGATATTTTAAATAATCATATTCAGAATGCAATGTTAAAAGATAAATGGGCTTTCTCCTTAAATACTTATAATAATCTTATTAATAGTATTACCAGCTTGCAACAAGGAGATACTAATCCTATTATTAAAAATTATATTATTAATGATTATGAAACTTTAAGTCAAATGATTAGGGAGTTTAAAGAAGATTTATATCCTTATTTTGATTCTAATGTAATCGTTTTACTTGATAGTCTATCAAAAAAGGAATTGATGCTTTTCCAAAGTTTCGAAAAAGATATTTTAAATAAATATCATCATTTTCATGACTATTTAGAAATCTTATACTTAAATGCTTTAGATGATGTTAAACCTTTTATTAATAAATTAATTACTCAATTAAAAAAGCAATTAAGTAGTAATGAGTTAAAGTTTATTCCTTTTGCAAGTTTAGAAATGTTTTTAAAATTAGATAAATTAGATCAAAATTTATATTTGCAATTATATCAATTAATTACTAAAGTTATAAAATACCTAAACGATAAAGATGAGTTTACTAAAATGGCTTTAGAAAGTAAATTTAATGTTATCATAATTATTGCGGGAGAAAAAAATGTTTAACCAAGTAATAAATAGTTTGATTGCTATTTTTAGTGGTAATGCTTATACTAATATTGAAATAAACAATACTATCAAACAAAATCATTTTACTGATAATGAAAAGAAGTTATATACTAAACTAGTATATGGTGTGGTTGAAAATAAATTATTAATTGACTATTTACTAAATCCCTTAACTAAGGGTAAAAGAATAAAGCCTTACCTAAAAAATGCCTTAAGACTGGGGGCCTATGCGCTTGATAACCTAAATTTAGCTCCACATTATGTTATTTGTGAATTAGTTGAGGAAATTAAGCGTCATGATTATAAAGCCTCAACTTTCGCAAACGCTATTTTAAGAAAATATCAATTACTTCCTAGAAGATCACTTGATAGTCTTGAACTAATAGATTATTATAGTATAAAATATAGTTTACCAAAAGACTTAGCAGTGCTTTTATTAAAGCAATATCCTAATGATTTTCAAAACTTTTTTGCAAATAATAGTAAGCCTATTAATACTTATCGTATTAATAATTTAAAAGCCAAAAAAGAAGAAGTAATATCTTTTTTAGATAAAGAGGGCATTAGTTTTCAAATTGAAAAAGATGTTATTTTAAAAACGACATCTTCTTTAGTAAATAGTAGTTTATTTAGTGATGGTAAAATTGTTGCGCAAGATAAGTCGAGCATTTTAGTTGGTTTAGTAGCTAGTCCTAAAAAGCAAACGAAAATACTTGATGCGTGCTCTGCACCGGGCATGAAAGCAATGCATTTAGCTAGTATTATCGAAAATGATGGGTCTATTCTAGCTACTGATATTTATGAACATAAATTAAATTTAATCAGTGAAAATGCCAAAAAGCTAGGCGTTACTTGTTTAGATATCAAACTATTAGATGCAAGCAATGCATTTTATCAAGATGATTTTGCGTTAATATTAGTAGATGCACCATGTTCGGGACTGGGGGTTATTAGACATAAACCCGATTTGAAATATCAAATGACTTTAGAAAAAATAGCAGCCATTAAAAAAACACAACAAGCCATTTTAAATAATGTGGCTAAATATTTACAAAAGGATGGTATTTTAGTATATAGTACTTGTACCATCAATCAAGAAGAAAATGAAGAAATGATTGAGGCCTTTTTGAAAAATCACCCTAACTTTGTCAAAGAAAAAGAGATCAAAGTTTTACCATCAAGTGATGAAGATGGTTTTTATATATGTAGATTAAGAGGAAATTAAATGAAGGAAAATATTTATAATTATACCCTTGATAAATTAACACAATATTTTGTTATGCATAACGAAAAACCTTTTAGAGCAACGCAAGTATTTGAATGGTTATATCGTTATCGTGTAAATGATTTTAAACAAATGACTAACATTCCTAAAAAGACGATTGCGAGCCTTGAAGAAAACTTTGATATTTTATCGCTTGATATCGCACAAAAACAAGTTTCTGCAGATGGTACTTGCAAGTATTTGTTTAGGCTTGCAGATGGCAGATTAATTGAAACCGTCTTAATGCGCCATAACTATGGTAATAGTGTTTGTATCACTAGTGAAGTAGGTTGTAATATGGGATGTGTTTTTTGTGCTAGTGGTGAACTTGGCAAAATTAGAAATTTAACCGTTGGTGAGATGATTTTACAAGTATTAATGGTTCAAAAAGATTTAGATCATTCTTTTCAAAGAATATCTAATATTGTGGTAATGGGTATAGGTGAACCTTTTGATAATTATGAAGCAGTGATGGCCTTTTTAAAAATAGTAAACTATCCTAAAGGTTTGGAAATTGGCGCAAGGCATATTACCGTATCTACTTGTGGTATTGTTCCTAAAATTGTAGAATTTGCTGATTTCGACTTGCAAGTTAATTTAGCTATTAGTTTACATGCGCCAAGCGATAATTTACGAAGTGAAATCATGAAAATAAACAAAAAATATCCCATTAAAGAAATTATCGAGGCGGTAAGATATTACATTGCTAAAACAAGCCGTAGGGTTACGTTTGAATATATTTTATTAAAAGATATTAACGATTCTAAAGAATGTGCTTTACAACTAGTAGATTTACTAAAAGGTCTTAATTGCTATGTTAATTTAATCCCATATAATGAGATTACAACTAAACCATACAAACAAACTACTAAAGAAAAAGCCGAAGCCTTTTTTGCTATTTTAAAAAAGCATAACCTTAATGCTACTTTAAGAATGGAACATGGTGCTGATATTATGGCAGCTTGTGGACAACTTAGAGCCCAAAAAATGAAAGAAGAGAAGTAGATGAAAGCTATTATTACATGTTTAATTGCAGGAGAATATACCTTATATGATATATCTAAAAAAACCACAGTTGTAGCCAAAGCAAGAGGTATTTTTCGTAATACCGAAGTAACCCCTAAAGTTGGTGATTTAGTCGAATATGTTGAAGGATCACCCCATGCGATTATTATGGATGTCATGAAGCGGCGTAATGATTTTGTCCGCCCTGCTATTGCTAATATCGATCAAGCCTTTATTGTTACAAGTATTAAAGAACCTAATTTTAATTTAAATTTATTAGACAAAATGATTTGTGTTTTTGAATATCAAAATATTATGCCAATACTTATTTTTTCCAAGATGGATCTTTTAACATCCACTGATGACGCTACTTTTATGGCTGTTAAAGATTATTATGAAAAAATAGGGTATCAGGTTTTATTAACAACTACTAAAGAACCCCTTACCACTGAAAAGATTAAACCTTATTTAAAGGATAAAATAAGCATTATTACGGGGCAAAGTGGTGTTGGTAAGAGTAGTATTTTAAATAGTATTGATAATAATATCGCGCTTGCAACAAATGAAATTTCTAAGGCTCTTAATCGTGGGAAACATACTACTAGATTTACTAAATTATATAATCTTTGTGATGGTTGGATTGCTGATAGCCCAGGCTTTGGCATGGTAGAACTTGCGGATATGAATGAGATTAGTATTTCTCAAAGTTTTGTCGAATTCTTTGCTCTAGCTAAAACTTGTAAATATAAAGGTTGTCTCCATATTAATGAACCTTTTTGTAAAGTAAGAGAAGCAGTTAATAATGGCACTATTTTAAAAAGCCGTTATGATAATTATTTACAATTTATTAAAGAAACAAAAAAACAAAGGAAGTGGTAAATTGCTTATAGCTCCATCCATTTTATCAGTTTATGATAAAGATTTAGATAAAATTTTAGCCGAATTAGCATCACAAAAAGTTCCTTATTTACATTTAGATGTTATGGATAATAAGTTTGTACCTAATTATACATTTGACTATAAGTTGGTAAAAAAAATAAAGCAAAAAACCTCATTAATTGTTGATACCCATTTAATGATACAAGAACCGCTAGATAGTATTGATGAATATATTAAAACAAAAAGTGATATCTTATGCTTCCATAAAGAAGCAACTAAAGATCCTAGTTTGCTTATTCAAAAAATAAAAAAAGCTAATCTAAAAGTTGGTATGGCCCTAAAGCCTAATACTAGCATTGATACGCTGATACCTTTTCTAAAAGATTTAGATTTAGTCTTAGTAATGAGTGTAGAACCAGGCTTTGGTGGACAAAAATTTATGCCTGAAGTTTTAGAAAAAGTTCAAGCGTTAAAAGAAATAAGAGAAAAATTCGCTTATCAATATTTGATTGAAATAGATGGTGGCATCACCGATAAAACAGCTTTACTTGCAAAAAAGGCTGGTGCTGATATTATTGTAGTTGGCAGTTACTTATTTAAAGATCAAGATATTACCAGTAAATTAGAGGTCTTAAAAGCCATATGAAAATTATAATTGTTGCCTCATCGCCATATAAAACTTTCCATAAATTATATAAATTAAACCCCTCTGATTTTTTTATCGGTGTTGATGGTGGAGCTTTAACTTTAATTAATAATCATATCAAACCCGATGTTGCCATAGGTGATTTTGATAGCTGTAGTGATTTTAAAAAAATCAAAGATAATGCCCTTGAAATGCTTACTTATAATAGGGTAAAAGATGAAACTGATTTAGAACTAGCCTTAAAATATTTAGAAGGGTTAAAAGGAGCTAACAATCTAGATGTCTTAATTTATGATGCTACCGGTGGTAGATTAGATCATGAATTTAATAATTTTAAATTACTTACCAAATATCAAGATTTTAGAATAAGAATTATTGATGAAAACAATGAAGTATTATATCTTGGTAGTAATGCTTCGTATCGCTTGAAAAAACAAGAATATCAATACTTTTCACTATTTGCGCCTACTTTTGCGCAAGTTAGCATTGAAAATGCTTGCTATGAATTACATAATGTAACCCTTTCATCTAATGATACTTATGCCATTAGTAATGAACCGCTAAATGATACAGACGTTACT
>CANQWZ010000065.1 GCA_947627685.1 uncultured Bacilli bacterium
ACTTGAATATTTACTCATTAAAAAATGAACCCTCCTTGTTAAACTTTTTTGTCTAACATTTTGGGTTCACTTCAAAACGGCAGGGTTTTTATGTCAAATATTCATATATGAAATCTATATTTTAGACAAATAGATCTGTAAAGAATTCATGGAACAACAAATAGAAAACTAATGATAAATATAGTCATTTTTTATTTTTTGCTGACAAAAAATTTAAAGTGAATTTTTTTAACTAGTATAATGTAAGTGTCAATTTTGAAAGGAGAAAAGATATGAAAACTAAAAATTTAATTTTTTTAATAGATCTATCTGGATCTATGGCCTCTAAGGCACAAGCTGTTAACCTTTGTATGAATAATATTTATTCATCCGTTTTCCCTGAAATCATTAATCAATCAAGTGAAGATGTTGAGTATCTATTTAAGGCGATAGGTTTTTCTTCTAGATTTAAAGATTTTGTAAGTGAAATTGTTAGTGAGCAAAACATTAAAGATCTGCACACCTGGAAGGATCTTAAAGAAGATCAATTTAATGGATCAACGCCAACTGGTGCTGCTATTTTAAAAGTTGTCAATGATTTTAATTCAAAATCACGTGGAGAACCGAATAATTTACCTGCTTTAATTGTGTTGATTTCTGATGGTGAAGCAAATGGTGAAAATCCTACTTATGAAGAAGTGATCCATGATGCCGAAACAAGTAGAGATTTAGGATCTTTAAAGTATTGTTATGCCAATCGAGTTGCAATAGCTATTGATCCTACATCAGAATCTGAACGCCAACTTCGTTTATTTGGAAAAATTTCTTCGAAAATGAAAGCTGAAGGTCTTGATTCTTATTTTGATGTATCTAATGATTATGCTGAAAAATTAGTTAAAATTTTAGAAATGGTAACTATAAGAGGCAGTTTGCTTTGATAATTTAATTTTTTAAGGGGGGGGCTATTAATCTTTAAAAATTTTATTAATTATATTATTGATAAAATTTTTAAAGATCTTTTATCAACAAAGGAGAAAAAATATGAAGTATCAACAAATCTTAGAATTAGCAATTGAAATAATTGATTATTTAAATGAAAATGATTTAAACTTTGAAAATAGTGATCAATTGTTTTGTAATTTAAAAGACAAATTCTTAACTTTAAAGAATTTTGATTTAGCTAAAGCTAAAGAAATTTTAGATAGTTTTTCAAATTTAAATTCAATACAAACCATTAATATTTCTTTTGCAATAATTTTATTTTATATTTTATCCAATTGCCATTATCCACAAGCGTTTTGGCAAGATGTGATTTTAAAAAAAGAAAAAACTAAGCCCTCTCTATTTAAAATGTTTCTAAAGAGCGTAAAATTAAGCGATTATGAACAAAAAGAAATTGTTAATACTTTCATCAAAAAACTTAAAACAAGCGAAACGGAACTTCTTGTAAATAAATATACTACTAATTTTGGTAAAATTCATTTAATGGAAATGTTATGGATTGTTTTGGTAGAAAAATATCCTAATTTCCAATTAAATCTATGGAGAAAAAATTTAAAAAACTACATATTTAAAAAAAATGAAAAAAGAACAGGTAGTTGTAAAAGCATAAATAAATTCTGCAATAGTTATCACTTGTCTTTAAAAGGATCATTAGAAAAGCCAGGTAAATTTGCGTGTGAAGATTTTAGTAAGATTACCAGGTTTAATAAAGAAAATTTTTTGGTAAGTTGCTGCGATGGAATAGGATCTTGCAAAAATTCATTTCTTGGATCTTGTTTCGCAAGTTTATCATTAGAAAAGGTAATCATGAAAAATTTAAAAAGATATCAATTATTAGAAAGTGATCAGTCAGTTTTTCAATTTATTGATCATCTTTATAATCATCTTTCAGATGAATTGTACCAAGAATTTTTTTCAAAAATAAAAAAATATAATAAAAAGATTAAAAACACTACCTTTTCAATCGATGATTTTGGTACAACTCTTCAATTTTGTTTATCTTTAAAAAATTTTTTAATCTGTGGCTGTGTTGGTGATGGTAATTTTATTATAAGAAAAAAAATTAAGGATCAATATGCCTATTTTAATTTAAACGATGGTAGATCTAGTATCTTAACCCCTAAAGTTTTTTCCGTTTCTTCTCTTAAAAATACACCTCAAGCTTTGCAATTAT
Source organism: uncultured Bacilli bacterium (assembly GCA_947627685.1). Lineage (GTDB taxonomy): Bacteria > Bacillota_I > Bacilli_A > ML615J-28 > CAG-313 > CAG-313. The sequence continues at coordinate 2,156 of CANQWZ010000065.1, forward strand.
TCCTTTTTAAAAAAGATGAAATTTCTGATCTTTTAATAACATCAGATGGTTTCAGCAAATTTCTACCAGCTGATTGTTTAACCGATCGTTTTCTTTTAGCAGATCAAATATTTTTTACAAAATTGAGAAATTTAAATTCTGAGAATTGTTTTAAACAAATTTATAAATATGCTACCTTAGCTGTTGATTCAAATGATCAATTAGGATCAGGCGATGACGCTACATTGATTTATATAAAATTTGATAGGTAGGTTTATTATGATGACTTTAAAAATAGGTAGTTTAAAAAAAATTGGTTCTGGTGCACAAGGTGTAGTATATATTTTTAACAATGATACAGCCTTAAAAATTTTTAATAATAAGGTTAATCAAGATTTAATTCCTATTATTAGATATAACTTGGATCATCATGTGTATAAAACTTTAATTATAGATTTAAAAAAATATGATCAAACTCCAAATACAATGCATTTTGTGTTTCCTCACGAGATTATTAGATTAGATAGTGGAGAAAATGGTTATACTATGGATTTAATTAAAAATGCTAAAAAACTTAGTTCTAGTTCAATTTATTCTGCATCGATTAAAGAAAAGCTCCAAATATCATTAAAAATTGCAAAAATGATTAGGGTAATACATTACAGATCTTGTCTTTATTGCGATTTAAATCCTAATAATATTTTAATAAATGGTCAACACATTTATTTGATTGATTGTGAAAATGTGATAAAAACTTCAATGTTAAACAGCAAAAAGTCTTGGGTGCGAGGAACCGACTTTTATGTATTACCATCATTAATATATAGTTCTCCAAGTTTTACTTGTAAAAATGATCTATTTGCCTTGTCAATGTTAATTTTCAACATTTTAATGGGCAATCAGTTAGAAACACCATATTCTGGTTCTGCCATGTCACGACTTCCTTACCAACCTCAAGATTGGTTTAATGTAAAAGAATATGAAGATAATAAGTTATTCAAAAATACATGGCGGAATTTTGTTTTTGATCCTAAAAATAAAACTAATATAATTACTGATAAAAATATTATAAATTCATGGAAAAAGATTGATGATAATTTAAAAAAATTATTTTTTAAAACTTTTAATAATCCTTTTGATGACAGTAGTATACCTCAAGCAGATGAGTGGATTTTGGCCATAGAAAAAGCACTTGAAAAATGCTGACAACGTTTTAAAATTTATAGACTAAGTTATGATATAATACTGATACAAAAATTGAAAGGAGAAAAAATTGAAACAGTTATGGCGACAGATAAAAAATTATTTGATGAATGTTCACTTGAAAACAATTGTATTTTTATTTTTGAAGATATTACAGAAACTTTAGCTGAACGTGTTATTAATCAAATCTTATATTTAGATTATCAATTTAAGATAAAAAATATTCCACAAAAGCAAAGAAACATTCGTATTTTAATTAATTCAGCAGGTGGTTCAATTGATGCTGGATTATCGATTTATGATACCTTAAAATATGTTAATTGTGATATAACGACTATTGGGCTAGGGCGTGTAGCAAGTATGGCGGCAATATTGCTAACAGCAGGTAACAAACGTTATGTGACTGAAAATACCGAAATTATTATTCATCAACCATTGGGTAGTATTAGTGGTCAAGCAACTGACATTATAATAGCAGCCGAACGGATAGCTAAAGCCAAACAAAAAATTATTCAAATATTAACTGAAGCAACTAATAAAAATAATGAAGAAATTGCTAAAGATATCGAAAGAGATAAAGCTATGAATGCCGAAGAAGCCAAACAATATGGATTAATAGATGATATTTTAACTAAAGCAAGTATTGGTGATGATAATGAATTATAGAATCGAATTAATGTTAAAATCTTTTTTTGTAATTGATATAATATTTAAAAATTTTTTAAATGCTCAAGAAAGAGAAAAAATTTTTAATGTTTTAGGGGAAATTTTTATAATTGATAATGTTGATGAATTGTATAGTATAGTTAATAATGATAACATAAAAAATATTAAAAGCTATACTGATTATTGTACTTTTATTAGACTTTTGCGATATAACGAAATTGATAGTTCAGACATAATTATTAATGATATTTTTGAACGTATAATTAAAATTAAAGGAAATACTTTTTTATATTTAATTAGTAATAAATTGATAAAAGAGGATAACTCAAGAAACTTTGTCTATGGCTATTTGTATGATTATATTACAGATTTGCTAGATAGTAACAATATTTTAGCTATTTTTGTTCTTTCGGTATTGGAAGCAGAGGGTATAATACTTGATTTAAATAAAGAATCAGCATTAGAAAAAATTAATATATTAGTTAGATGGCATTCGATTGAGGGATTGTTTTCTGGTTTATATTATAATTCTAAAGATAAAGTTGAATATTTAAGCCGATTAAATAATTGGAAGATTTACAACAAAAAAGAAATTTTAATTACCTTAGAAAATAAATATGGTAAAGTTAAGATTGCCAATTCCAACAAAGAAGAAGATAATATTTTAGAAGATGCTTTTAATCGTGGAATTGCTAAAAGGAACTTTTATTCTGCTATCATTGATGATTTAATATGTAGTAAAGTTATCAATATAAAAGATAAAAAAAGAATTATTACTAAGAATTCTGAACTTCCTAGTGAAATTAATTTATTACCACTAAGATTAACTTATAATAATATTAAATGCAATTTTGATAATTTAAAAAATGATTTTTATGATACTGATTTTAGTACTCTTAATAAGGTCATAAGTAAATTAAAAAAAATAGAATTAAGAAAAAATTATAAGTATCGTCCCATTTGTATAGTTTCAAAGGATCATGCCATTTTAAATTATTATGAAAGAATTATTACTGAAATAATTACAGAAGCAAATATTATTCATTTTGAAGTTAATAGTTTAAATGAAAAGTTTCTAGAAGATAATGTTAATAATGTTTTTATAAAAAATTGTGATGATAGTTCTTTTAATTTATATTTTTTAAATTTTACAAATGATATAAATAATAAGATTTTAAATTCAGTAAAAATCTTTTTAAATAGTTCTCAAAGAGCTAAATTTAATATAAATCATCCAAGTATATATTTAGACTTATCCGCTATATTGCCAATATGTTTATGTGATTATAAAAATTATAAAAATTTACAACAAGATTGTGATTTAATTTATATAAACGATTTAACATTTAATGAAAAACAAAGCTTTATTTTAAAAAATTTAGAATATAAATGCAAAAATTATAAGATAAAGAATTGTGAAATATCAGATGAAATACTTACTAAGTTAATAAAAAATTATAGTTTAGATGAAATAGATGAAATTTTGGATGATATTGTTTTCAATAATTATGACACTAAACTTTGTATATCAAATGATAGCATCAAAGATTATGATAAAAAAACAAATAAAAAAAATATCTATGGCTTTGAGGTGCAATCATGATTGATAATTTAATTAGTAGATATGAATCCGTTAAATTGTATAATTATAAACAAGTAGGTAAAAAAATGCCTAATAGTGTTTATTATGATGAGTTAGATAAATGTCAAAAAAATCTCGGTGTGTTAAAATGTAATTATCATGATGAAACAGGAAGATTGTTACAAATATATTCTGAAAAGGATAATCATGCATTAATAATTGCTAGTACAGGATCTGGTAAAACTACGTCAGGGGCAATTCCCATTATTTATTCAAATGCAAAGATGGCAACCAAAAAATCAATGATAATATCAGATCCTAAAGGTGAATTATATAGAAATACATCTAAAGTTTTAGAAAATGAAGGTTATCGTATTTTAGTTTTTAATTTTAGAGATTATAATCATTCTGAGGGTTGGAATCCCCTAACTAAAATTTATAAATTATATAAATCTATTCATAAAGTTGATGAAATCAAAGAAATCAAAGAGGATGCTAAAGTATTATATAAATATAAAAATAAGATTTACAATAGTTATGCAAATGTTGCATCTGAAATAGAAAAGCATAAAAATATTGCTTTAGGTGAAACTTTGAATGAAATTGATAAAATTACCGAAATTACAATTCCTATTAAAAATCAAAAAGATCCATATTGGGAACAAGCAGCAAGGTCACTTTTAAAAAGTTTTTTGTTAGCAGGACTAGAAGATAGTATGCCTGAAACTAAGTGTCCTGTAGTTTCAAAACTTATTACGGAAGAAACATATTCTTTTTCAACAATTAATTCACTTATGAAAGTTTTTGCAGTCGATTCTAGACTTCCAGATAGTGGATATTTTTTGGAACGTTCTAACGAATCTTTAGCAAAACAACTATTTATCGCAACAATGCCAATAGATGTTAAAACAACTTTTCAGTGTGTGAAAAGTTGTTTAGAAGCTGCTCTATCTGTATTTAGAGAAACTACAGTAAAATATATTACAAATTGTAATACATTTGATTTTAGTGTTTTAACTGAAGATAAACCAGTTGCATTATACATTATTTATCGTGATGAAATTACGTTACATTATCAAATAATAAGTTTGTTAATTCAAGAAATATATATATATTTAATAAATCATGCTAATAAACAGCCAAATGGAAAAAGAAAAATACCAATATATTTTCTTCTAGAAGAATTTGGAAATTTTCCATCGTTTCCATCGTTTGAAAATAGTATATCTATTTCGGCCGGTAGGAACATCTTTTTCATATTAATTTTACAATCATATGCTCAACTTAATGCCATATATGGGGCACAAATTGCGGAAATCATAAAGGATAATTTAAACATTCATATATTTTTAGGATCAAATAATCCAAATACTATTTCCGAGTTTTCTAAAGAATGTGGTTCTTATACTAGAATATCACCATTTTCGGTTTTAAAGGGGTTTGGTGATAATACGAATAGTTTTGAAATGGAAACCATTCCAGTAATAACCAAAAGTTCTCTTGTAACATTAAAACCAGGGGAATGCATTGTTACTGAGGCAAATTGTGGATATGTATTATTTTCAATGTTGGAAAGATATTATCAATGCAAAGAATTTAGTAATTTACCTTTAGCAGATATTAATAATTATAAAAGTGCTATAGATATTTTGGATAGACGTTATATATATGAAGGTAATATTAAAAAATCTAAATATAATGATTATTTTTAATTGAAGTGAACCTAAAATGTTAGACAAAAAGTTTAACAAGGAGGGTTCATTTTTTTATGTTTGAAATCTGTAGCAATAGAAGGATAACTATTTGAGAATGTATTATACAATAATCAGAAAGCTATTTTAAAAGATGCTAGTTTTCTGTCAATATCTTTGCATTTTTACAAAATTATTTATAATTATAAGCATAATTATTTTGTTGTTTAGAACGATAAAAA
>CANQWZ010000066.1 GCA_947627685.1 uncultured Bacilli bacterium
CTGCCTGCTAAAGAAGTTTTAAAACCATTACCGGTTGATTTAGTATTAAAGAAATGGGCCGTTTTTAAATTATGAAGAAGGCCTTTAAAAACACCATTTTCAACAACGGCCTTGCATGTGCAAGGTACACCTTCATCATCAAAAGCTGATTTTACTAAAGCATCTTGGTAAAAAGGATCATCTAAAATGGTAATATTTTCACCAAAAATTTTTTCGCCTTCTTTACCAGCTAAAATAGTCATTTTACGAAGGGCCGCCTCACCTGAAAATACACTAGCAAAAGCGCCAAGTAATTCAGTAGCAACATCACGCTTTAGTACAACTTGATAAGTGCCACTTGCTACATTTGATGCGCCAAGCTGGCTTAGAGCACCCGTTGTTGCCTCATCAACGATGCGGGCTTTTTCTATTTCGTTAAATTTAGGATTAATATCACCCGCAATACCTACAACTGTTTGATCATTTTCAGAAGCTAGTGCCCCTACAAAAGTGGTAGTATAAGCAAATGAGCGTTTTAAATCAAGACCAAGTGAATTCATAAGGGTAATTTGTTTTGCCGTTTCCGCATACTGACAATAACCTACTTTAACAATTTTTTCACTAACCGCTTTAGTATCTTTTTCAAGTTCTTTTAGTAAAGCTATTTTTTCAGCTGTACTATGTTCATGAAAATCGGATTCTAAATCAGGTACTTTTTCATATTTAGCACCCCCTGCAAACATAAATTCTTCTTCGGTATCATCTAAAGCTTTAACATTTTCGACTAATTGATGTAAGATTTTGGTAACTTCATCATCTTCAAGTGTTTCTGTATATACATAACCCATTTTACCATTATAAAGGCCTCTAATCGATACCCCAAATAACTTTTGTTCATTAAATGATTCTAGTTTTCCTTCATCAAGTTTAAGAACATTACTTTCTGAGGTGCTTGCGTAAATTTCAACGGCTTCAAGGCCTAGTTTTAGACCCATATCAATAATTTGTTTGTATGTCATTATAGATTACCTCCTCTTCCACCTACGGTCATACTTGACACTCTTATCGTTGGTTGTCCTACGATGGTAGGAATCGAACCACTTGCGGAACCACACATGCCATATCCACAAGCAAGGTTGTCCGCAATCATATCAATTCGTAATAAAACATCTTTACCTGAACCTACTAAAGTAGCCCCTTTTACGGGTTTAGTAATTTTACCATCCTCAATTAAGTAGGCAACATCAACCCCAAAGTTAAATTCACCTGTTGCAGGATTTACTGATCCACCACCCATTTTTTTCGCAAATAAACCTTTTTTGGTGTTTTTGATAATTTCATCAAACGTAGATTTACCATTTAAGAAATAAGTATTAGTCATTCTTGAGGTAGTTTGATATTTATATGATTCTCTTCTTGATGAACCTGTGATTGGATGATTCATTTTTTTAGCATTCTTCTTATCAACTAAATAAGACTTCAAAATACCATTTTCAATTAATACATTACATTGTGATGGGGTTCCCTCATCATCAACATTAATTGAACCCCAAGCATTAAGGTTCGTACCATCATCAACCGCGTTAACTATGTCACTAGCAACTTTAGTACCAAGTTTGCCACAAAAAACCGACATGCCTTTAGCAACTGATGTTGCTTCAAGTCCATGAACACATGCTTCATGTAAAATAACACCACCAAAACCATTATGAATAACAACTGGCATTTGTCCGCCAACCATTGGTTCAGCATGAAGCATTAAAACGGCATTTTTGGCAATTTCAGTGCCAAAAGCATTAGCATCAAAGCCTTCAAACATTTCCATACCTTGATTGCGACCAAAAGAATCAACGGCAGGTTGCATATCTTTACCATCACTTGCGACAACTTGACACATTAAACGGGTGTTGCAACGATGATCGGTTTGCCAGGTTGAATCACTTGCAAAAACAAAAATATTTTGTTCTTTTTTGGCAAGATTAGTTATTACTTGAATAACTTCCTTACTATAAGACATTGCAGCATTACTGGTATCAGTCATTAATTTAAGTTCCTCACTAATATCTTTACCTCTTATTTTTTTAGGATTAACGACTAACTCTACCTCTTTTTCAACAAATGGCAAAACTTCTACATGCTTAGAGCCTTCAAAACTACTTGCTAAACGTTTAGCAGCATCCATTAAGTCATCAAAGGTAGAATGGGTCGTTGAACAATTAACTTCCGTATCATCTTTGATGATTCTAATAGCCGCACCTTGTACTTTACCAACATTGGTAGTTGCAAGTTTACCAGAACGCATTGAAAAACTTTCCGAAGTTTCATTTTCCATGTAAACTTCAGCAAAATCCCCACCAGTAGATAGAGCAACTTCCAAAATGGCTTTGGCTTTTGCCTCATCAATTCCAAAAACTTCCGCGTGTTTTACACTCATACTTAAATTACCTCTTTTCTTTATAACGTTATTTGATTGTATCAAAGATATTTTCGTTAATACCATTAGCTAAAATATCTCGTACTAATTTATTCTCCTCTGCTTTATCCAAATGTTTCCCTGCTAAAGACGATACTTCTTTAATAACTTGTCTAATACTTGCTTCATCATTTAAATCCATATAGCGTACCTTTTCAACAAGCGCAAAAACTGCATCGGGCTGAATATCGTTTTCAGCAATAAAATTCATAATTTTATTTAAATTCATCACTTTCACCTCAGTCCATTATATGACAAAGACCTATTAAAAGTGACAAAAGTTTAATTATTTTCTAAGTTCAGCTATTTCATATATTAATTGTTTTGTTTTTTCAAACCCTAGACATGGATCAGTAATTGATTTACCATAAATACCATCATCGACACCTTGACAACCATCTTCAATATATGATTCAATCATTAAACCCTTGACAAGTTTGTAAACATCACTACTATGTCTAGTACTATGTAAAACCTCTTTAGCAATACGAATTTGCTCTAAATATTTTTTCCCTGAATTTGAGTGATTAGTATCAACAATTACCGCAGGATTTAATAAATTACTATTTGCATACTTTTCGCATAATATAATTAAATCTTCATAGTGGTAATTAGGACTAGACTCACCATGACGGTTAACATAGCCTCTTAAAATAGCATGTGCTAAACTATTACCTTTACTTTCAACTTCCCAACCGCGATAAATAAAGGTATGGTTACTTTGCGCAGCCTTAATCGCATTCATCATTACCGATAAATCACCACTAGTAGGATTTTTCATACCAACAGGAATATCAAGACCGCTTGCGGTAAGGCGATGCTGTTGATTTTCAACTGACCTTGCGCCAACTGCTACATATGAAAGTAAATCAGATAAATAGCGATGATTTTCAGGATATAACATTTCATCAGCACATGAAAAACCCGTTTCATTAATAGCGCGCATATGTAGTTTTCTAATGGCAATTAAGCCCTTTAACATATCAGGACTTTGATGGGGATTAGGTTGATGTAACATTCCTTTATATCCACTACCCGTTGTTCTTGGTTTATTGGTATAAATTCTTGGCACAATAACAATCTTATCTTTTACCTCATCTTGAATGCTGCGAAGTCTTGCTATATAATCAATAACCGCATCTTCACGATCAGCCGAACATGGCCCAATAACAAGCAGTAACTTATCACTATGACCCGTAATAATATCTTTAATCATTACATCATTAGCTTCTTTAGCTTTAATGCCATCTTCATTTATGGGATACATTTTTTTTATATCGGCTGGTATGGGTAGCTTACGCTTAAAATCCATATTCATAACTTTTCATCTCCTATTTATCGAAATATCCTCTTCTAATGGTTGAAAGGCGCATCATTTCTTGCATTGTTTTTTGATCATCAGTTGCAATAGCCTTTTTAAGAAGTATAAATTGTTCTAAAAATAAATCCATTTGTTTTAAGAGTTCTTCTTTATTTAACAAAAAGAGTTCCGTCCACATCTCTTCATTGATTTTAGCAATACGCGTCAAATCGCGAAATGAATCACCGGTATATTCAACCAAATGTGTAGAATCTTTACATGTCATTAACGCTACTGCGATACAGTGGGTAAGTTGTGACAAAAAACCAATCATTTCATCATGCTTTTCAGGACTTAAAATAGCAATATTCTTAAATCCTAATATCTTTGCTATATCCTTAACTATAGAAATGGCATCTTCGGTATTTTTAGCAGTTGGTGTAATGATAAAATTAGCACCCTTAAAAAGTTCTTTACTACTATTTTCAACCCCATATACCTCTTTACCATGTTTTGAATATCATAAACAATGCTACCCTTAACACCAGTTACATCCGTAATTAAGGTACCTTTTTTGATTAAAGATCCATAATCTTTAATCCATGTTTTAAAAATATGGGGGTATAAAGCAAACACGATAATATCAAACTGGTCTAAATAATCTTTAGAAACCATCGTTTTGCCACCCTTAATAATACCCTTATTTAAGGCATAAGCAATTGATGTATCTTCTTTAGTTATGGCCTCAACCCAAAAACCATGGGATGTTAATCCTTCAGCGTATGATCCACCAATTAGACCAAGACCAACAATTAGTATTTTTTTATCTTTTGTAAGTATCATATTTTACCTCAATACCCAATTTTTCAAGAATCTCAAAAAAGGTTGGAAAACTTTTATTTACACATTCATAATTATCAATAGTTCCACCATAAATGCTTAAAACCACACTCATAGCCATTACAATCCGGTGATCATTATGGCTATCAATTATCATAGTAGGCTTATGTAAAGGAACTTTTTTAACAACAACCATATCATCTAAAACTAAAATATCAGCACCAAGCTTCGCAAGTTCTATTTTCATAGCATCAGCGCGGCTACTTTCTTTAATTTTAAGCCTTGCTGTACCTTTTATGGTAGCACCCTTTTTAAGGGCTGCCATAGCCATTAAAATAGGTCCTAAGTCTACGGCGTTACTAATATTAATAGTGGCATTTTCTTCATCTAACATTTTAAAATAACTTTGATAAACTTTATCACCTTGAATACTACTAGGATTTAAATTCGTAATTTTAACATTACCATCTAAATAATTAAAAGCATCCAAGAAAGCCGCATTTGAATAATCAGCCTCTACTACCGCCTTATTTAATGCCTTATATGATTGATGACCTTTGATGTAAAGAAAATTATTCTTAAACGTAATTTCAATCCCAAATTGTTTTAAAACATCAATGGTCATTTTAATGTAATCAAGGCTTTCAACCGGCTCGATAATTTCAATTATGCTATCTTCATCTTGCAAAGGTAGGCTAAAAAGGAGCCCTGTGATAAACTGACTACTAATATTGCCCTTTACCTTAAATTCACCCGCTCTAAGCGCACCTTCGATACTTATAGTATCATCAGTAATTTGATATTTAATACCTTGTAACTTAAAAAGATCTTCATATACTTCTATACCCCTTTTAATTAAAGTAGGGCTACAGATAAAACGGCATTTTTTAGCTAACATTAAAGCAATAGGAATCATAAAGCGTAAAGTACTACCACTTTCTTTGATATGAAATACTGCCTCTTCACTAACTATATGCTTATTTATACCATTAATAATAACTAAATTATCATCAATAAGATAACTTGCACCAATAACCTTTAAGGCCTCAAGCGTTGCTAAAACATCATCACTTAATGATATATTAGTTATACAAGACTTACCACTAGCAAGGGCTGCCGCAATTAAAAAGCGGTGGGCATAACTTTTAGATGATGGTGCTAAAACTTTGCCTCTAGCATGGGATGGAAAGATTGTTAAACGCATTAATGATCTCCTTTAACAAGATAATCAATAGCATCAAGATAGCCATCAAAGCCTTTACCCATAATTACTTTATCGGCCACTAAACTTATATAACTAAACTTACGGAATTCATCACGCATATTAATATTTGATATATGAACTTCAACACATTTAATTTTTACGGCCTTTAATGCATCTAAAATGGCAACACTTGTGTGTGTAAAGGCCCCCGCATTAATAATGATACCATCTACACCATCAAAGTAGGCTTGTTGAATGGCATCAACCAAAGCCCCTTCATGATTGGATTGTAAAATATTGATATCAACATCTAATTCTTTAGCATACTCATTAATCATATCACATAAATCATGATAGGTCTTATTACCATATATTTCGGGTTCTCTAATGCCTAAAAAATTTAAATTAGCGCCATTTATAACTAAAATTTTCATTTTTTCACTTCCCTTGCAATCACTGATGCAACTTCATCAATACTACAATTGTTACTAACAATAAGATCAGATGCCTTTAAATACTTAGGATATCTTTCATCATAACGCTTTTTAAGACTTGTCATATCAGAACTTAGTGGTCTATCAGAAGTAGGCTCTAATAAGTCTAAAGGACGATCTAAAAAAACTACTTTACCATTTTTCTTAAGTCTTTCAATATTAACTTCCCGTAAAACAGCCCCACCACCAGTTGCAATAACAGTATTATTTAATAATGATACTTTTTTTATGACTTCTTCTTCCAAAGCCCTAAAAGCACTCTCACCATAACTTGCAAAATAATCACTAATACTAATCTTGATCATTTTTTTGATTTCTTCATCCGTATCAATAAAATCTTTATTAAGCATTTTAGCAACCCTTAAGCCAATAGTCGTTTTACCACTTGATGGCATACCAATTAAGACGATATTTTCTTTTTCAAAAACAAGGTCACGATAAATTTTATCAATCATACTAGAATCTAACTTTTTTTCCAAAAACATTTCACAAGCATAAAAGGCTTGCGCAACTAGCATGTATAAGCCACTTTCATAAACCTTGCCTAAAGCTTTAGCTTTTTGTAATAAAGTGGTTCTAAGCGGATTATAAATAACATCAATTACCCCTAAAAGATTAGGAAAAACACTAATATCTAGGATTAAATCATCAATATTAGGATACATTCCACAAGGGGTCGTATTAATAATGACTGTAGTATCTTTAAGCTTTTTAGCTTCTTCATAACTAATAGCATAACTTTCATGATTAATGGAGACAAAATGATAATTTTGACAACCCATCTCTTTAATTACATAACAAGCTGTTTTAGAAGTGCCGCCGGTACCTAAAATTAAAACATT
>CANQWZ010000067.1 GCA_947627685.1 uncultured Bacilli bacterium
GTACAAGAATTAATTCCGCCCCTTTTAGCATTAAGATTCGCGCACTTTCCGGAAATTCGCGATCATAACAAATCATACTACCAACATTTATTTTACCATGAGGCGTATCTAGTTCACAAACATAGAAATCCTCACCTGCTTCTAAGATTCTTTCTAATCCAAAGCAACAAGTATGAACTTTTGCATATACCATTTTTTTATTGCCACGATAATCAAACAAGCAACAACTATTACGCAATTTATGATTATGATTTTCTAAGAAGGTTATTAAAATAGCAATTTGCATCTTTTTTGCTAAAAGTCTAAAAGTATCAACAAAGGGATCATCTATTTTTTGAGCTACAGCCATTAGTTCATCATAACTTTTATCTAAAACATAGCCATTACTCCACATTTCCGGAAATACTACAATATCACAACCTGCCTCTTTAGCTTTTTTCACATAAGCAATACCTTTTTTTAAGTTTTCTTCTAAACTATTTGTAGGTAGAATTTGTAACATTGCTACTTTTAATATCATTTAATACACCATACCTTTTTAAATTAATTTTATCAACGATAACATTCCACGATTTTAACGTCTTTATTGGCCTTTTTGGCCATAGTAATACAGTGGTAAGTGCCACCTAAATTGACGTGGTTATTATTTTCATCTACAAATGGTAATTTTACACCATCCCATAAAGCAATTAAAACTTGACACTTTCTAATAATATATTCACTTGCGCATGCATAGATATTTTCAGGATCTTCAATAATTCTACATACAACAGTTTGAGCTAATAAATGACGCATTTTTAATTCATCTTGACTACTAAAAACTAAGCCTTTGCTTTCAACATCTTTTCTTACATCATTAATAAAATCCTCAAATGGCATTGGTAAATTAGCTTTAAGTGGTAAACCTAGTTCAATAGCACATTCTGCAATTAATTGATCGGCACCATAAGCAAAACAAGTACGGACAACAACATTATATTTTTTAGTATATAATTGTAATATGGCTTTAACTTTATTTTTTAATTTTTCTTTGTCATCTTTGATAAAGCGATGTCCCACGCCCGCAATCTCTAAAGTTGGCTTGCGTCCAAGACGATAATTGTATATTTTAATATTGCTATCAAAATTTTTTAAGATCAAAGGCATATTCTTTATTATGCTTTCATCTTTAGAGCGTTCTTTTGCGGGTAATAATTCATATGGCACTATCGACTTATGAATCTTTTTTTGATTTCGCTCTTCGATACTTTGATAATCTGTTCCATAACTCCATCCCATTGCCAATTTTTCTTTTACCCATCTTACATGTTCTTCTCTAGCTAAAAAGCCAATATTATCAACATATTCACTATCTTCCATATGGTTAAAATCATTAACTTGAGGATAATCTAATTCTTTTTGACTATAAAAGCAATTAATCAGTTCTAATTTTTTAGCATATGATTTAGCTTGCTCAATGTTAGAAATTTTAAATTCTAAAGGTAAACTAGCAAAATCTTCATTAAGTGCTTGTTCATTTAGATTTTGACAGTGCTCAGTATAACTTGCATGAATGGCTTTAGCTAAATCATACAAGCTAACAAAACTATCATCTGATGCATAAAGATTAGTCCTACGACATTTAGTCTGTTCATGGGTCTTTATTTTTATAGTAAGAGGACTTACAACATATCCTTCATAAATTTTGATTTTTTTATTTTTATCTGGTTCTTGTAAATTATATAAGGTTGCATCTTCTACATACTTACTACCTCTTACTTTAATAGAACCAAAAATTTTTTCCAAAAAGGTTTGGTTTTTAAAAGCTACATAGTTTTTATTCTCAAAAATTTCATCATTTTGGGTTGTTCTTACAACATAAGAATCAAAAATATAATCAACCATAAGATAATCACGTTTAATATCTAACATTATATTCCAAGCAAGAGGATCTTGTTTACTAATTTTACCATATGCAAGGCGATCCCAACATTGTAATTCATCACATATAATCAATAAATAAGCAAGAGGATGTTCATTTAGACTAAGTGGATGATGGTTTGGAGCATCATATTTATTAAAATTATTGTGTAATAAAATAGCTGTCAAAACATCAAGACTATATTTATCAATGACAAAATGATCATAATTAAATAACTGTTTAGCTAAAATAATTGCACTAAAATAACCATGATCCAAAAAACTAGGTTGATTTAAAACCCTTTCTAAAAGTTTTTTACTAACTTCATTAGCATCATATCCTTCGTTTATTTTTAATCCATATGCTAATAAATCATTATAAGTCTCAACTTTATCAATCTCAGGAAAGGCAAAGATAATTTTAGCTTTAGCATCTTCATTTATACTTATAAAATTTAAAAAATTACCAAATGATACAAAAGGATTACGAAGATTATCTTTATCATCTTTGCCAAAAACATCTTCAACATAGTTTTTAATTTGTTCATAAGCAAGCTGAAAAGGATAACCAACATCGTGAAATAAAGAAGTCATTCCCCAAAGTTTTAAGAATAAGTAACTAGATGTATTATCATCACTCAATTTATAAAAAGTTAAAAATTGTTCTTTAAAACCCTCATCATTTGCGAAAATAGCAAGACCTATAGCAAAAACATATACAGAATGTGAATAGTGATCGCGATGTTTAGAAAGAAGTTCACCTGAATGGTATTCATGATCAGAAAGCATTTCTAAAATATTTTTGATATTTTCGTAACCATTTCCAAATAATTTAAAAATTTCGCCATAACAAAAATATACCGTAAAAGCATCTTCTTTGCTACCGGTTTCTAAAAACTGTTTTAGAGCCTTTTCTAAACAAAAAAGATCACTATCTAAAGGGTTATCACCTGTTTTACTAATTTCAAAAAAAGCTTTAGTAAAATTGTATAATGTATCCATTATTTCACTTCCTTTTGACAAGATTATAGCATATTTTTTTATATCTTTCAACCAATATAAAAAAGCAAGATTATTAAAAATCTTACTTTTTAGTTTTTACATCAGTAAATTTTTCTACTTTCATACTAAGATGATATTTCTTTCTTAATATGGCAATTTCTTTCATCATATCCGATTTATGATGCCTATCTAAGGCTTCTTGATCAGTCCATTTATCTATTAATAAAATAGTTTGATCATCATCAACGGGTAAGAAATATTGATATCCTTCATTACCTTCTTCATTTCTAATTTGTTCGACAATTTTATTTGTTATCATTTCTTCAACAAATTTTTTAGCATTATCATTTTCACCTGTATAATAAATATTAACAATTATACTCATTTTTTTACCTATATGTTACGATTTCCTTTAAATCTTTTCTTTTATAATGCATTGGAGATGGTTGATAATCATCTTCTTTATAACCTAGTAAAATTAAACAAACTGGTTCAACTTCTTCAGGAATATTTAATTCTTGTTTTAATATCTTTTTATCAAACATTTCAATCCAAATATTATCAACGCCAAGATTTGTTGCCTCTAACATCATGTGTGTAGCAACAATGCAAGCATCCATTTCAAAAGTAGAATAATGATCTTTTGACCAAGCTATATTTTTATTGCTTGCGATGACCAAACAAACAGGCGCATGATATCTACATGGCGTAGCTTTATCGATTTTTGCTAATCCTTCTTGTGAATTTACGACATAAATTTTTTGGGGTTGATTATTTTTAGCTGTTGGTGCAAAATTACCTGCTTCTAAAATCTTAGTAATTAAGGCCTGATTTACAGCTTGTTCTTTAAATTTTCTTACCGAATATCTTTTTCTAATTACTTCTTCAAAATCCATTTTATCCCTTCCTTTATGCTAATTTTAAACCATCTACAAATTTTTTTATATCTTGATCACTTGCATTACTAGCAAATCTTTGACCATCTAGGACGCTTGCGTTAGGCACTAAATGTCTAATTTCACTAACACTAGTTGAAATACCGCTACTGCCGGATGTACAAAAAGGAATTATCGTACAACTATCCCATTTATATGTTTCTAAAAAGGTATAAATAATTTTAGGTAGCTTACCATACCAAATTGGATATCCTAAAAAAATAGTATTAACATTTTCTAAATTTATAGCCTTTTTAATTTCGGGCCTTGAAGTAGCATCATTACTTTCCATATTAGTTCTAGATGAGGCCTTATTATAATTAAGATCATCACTACTATATGGGGTTAATGGTACAATTTCTTCTTTTTTACAATGTAAATAATTGGCAATTTTTTGCGCAATTAGGGTCGTCGTATTTGTACAACTAAAATAAACAACCATAATTTTGCTTTCAACATTATCACTTGGCTTTTGATAATCTTGATTATTAGTATTTGTACAACCAAAAAGTAAAATTAACATTATAGCTATTAAGATTAAATTTTTTGCCTTCATATTTTATAAACCTAATATTATTTTATTTTATTATATTCCTCATCAGTTACCGCCTCTAACCATTCGTTAGAGTTATCCTTACCGGGAACTTCAATAGCAAGATGTGAAAACCAACTATCATGTGCGGCACCATGCCAATGTTTAACGCCTGCTGGTATATTAATAACATCACCAGGCAACATTGTGATAACATCTTTACCTTCTTCTTGATAATATCCTTTACCACCTACACAAATAAGAATTTGTCCACCACCTTCTTTAGCATGATGAATGTGCCAATTATTTCGGCATTTAGGCTCAAAAGTCACATTAAAAATACCAACTTGCTCCTTAGATAAAGGTGCAAGGTAACTTTGACCAATAAAATACTTTTTAAAAGCTTCATTTTTTTCACCAATCGGAAACATAATAGTATTTTTTCAACTATTTTTTCATTATATACATCTTTTGCTAAACGAAAAACCGCCCATGCTTTTGGCCAACCAACATAAAAAGCACAATGCGTAATAATAGCTGCCATTTCTTTTTGTGTAACACCATTATTTTTAGCATTCTCAAGGTGATAAATTAACGAACTATCAGTTATACCAGATGACATAAGGGCAACAACCGTAATAAGACATCTAGTTTTTAAATCAATATCTTGATTATTCCATGCCTCACCAAATAATACATCGTCATTGAAATGTGCAAAATCAGCTGCGAAATCGCCTAATTGTTTTCTACCTGCGTCTTGTGTAATTTTTTTCATTTTTTATCCTCCTATTATTTATTTTTTTTAGCAATGATTTGCATCATCTTAACTAATTCTTGAAGCCGCTTAATTGTTAAAACGGGTTCTTTAATCGTTTGATATACTTCTTTTTCCTTATTATATAAGTCTTTTAACAATTCATCCGCATATTCTTTTCCCATACTGGTTAACACAATATTTAATTCTCTACGCTTACCCTTTATTTGATGTAATAATAAGTAGCCATTAGTCTGTAAATCTTTAATTATCGTATTAGCAGTACTTCTTGGTATGGCCCAATCTTCACATATTTGTCTTTGACTATGTTCTTTTCCATCATTTAAGGCATATAATATCCATAATAAATTAGGTGAACTAATCTTAAAATTATGACTATAACTATCATATATTCCATCTATTTGATATATTAATTTACCTAATTCATAAAAAAAGTTTCTTTCATCCATAAAACCTCCAAAAATTCAATTTCGTATTTTAATTATAATTCTAAATAGAATTTTTGTCAATAAAAAAGTTTTACAAAATAATATAAAAGCATGACAAATATAAAAAAATATGTTATTATAATAAAAAAAGGGAGGTTTTTAATATGAAAATAGCAATTATTTTAGGTTATCGTTTAACTGATAATGGTGAAATAGCACCTACATTAAAAAAAAGATTAGATATGACTTTAGAAATTGATCAAATGTATCACCCCGAAAAAATTATTGTCAGTGGTGGTATTGCTAATCAAAAGGCCGGTATCAGTGAGGCTAGCAAAATGGCTGAATATCTAATACGTCATGGCATCCCAAGTGAAAAAATTATCCTTGAAGATCAATCAAAATCTACCTATGAGAATGCCAAATTTTCTGTTCCGCTTGCAAGAGAATATCATCCCGATACTATCATTTTATGTACAACCATTGAACATCTAACAAAGCAATCATACAATGCTATTCAATATTTTTCTGATTGGATAAATGAAGTTGATCCACATCTTCCAGAAGAAGAAAAGCAAAACCAAAGAATTTTTAAAAACATTAATTTAATCATTTATACAAAATGTTAAAATATGTTAAATAGTTAACTAACTTTATTTATAAACCATTAATACGAAAAAAACCATTTTGTAAAAAAGAGGCCGCATCTAATGATGCGACCTCTTTTAGGTATAACTTTTTTCTATGACATTAAAAATGAAAAAAAACGCTAGACTACACTTCTTCTTAGGTTATTTAAATATCACAAACTTGCAAAAAATATAATTAAAACTTCTTACTTTTTTTCATTGAATTTACATTTTAATTTATCAAATGCTTTTATATTTTTTTGATCAATTTCAATAATAAATAATCTTGGTGTTAAAGCATATAAATGTTCACCTTTTTGACTAGTTTTAATATTTAACACTAATTCATTATCAGTAATATTAATTGACTTGAAAGTATATTTAATACCTGAATAAGGATCAACAACATAAAGCAATACTAAAGATTTATTGTTAAAGAAATCATCATCATATTTTTCGAAAAAAGTGTCATTGGTAATAACAATTTTCTTGTTATCAAAATCACTAATCATCTCACGATAATTTTTATATATTTTTAACTCGCCGCCTTCGAATCGTATTTCATTTTTTATTTCATTTTCTAAACCTAGTAAATATGATTTTTCTTCAAAAGCATTAAATTTGACTTTATTATTTTGGCAAGAAACACAAAGGCACATAAAACAACACACCACTGCCACTACAAATACCTTTTTCATTCAAGATAACTCCTTATTAGAAAATTTTTAATATTTTCTTCTAGCAGTTTTAATTATATGCATTATAAACATACCTATTTATTTAAATGTGTGTATACTACAAAATGTTGCATATCAAGATGTAGCAATACAAAAAGTGGTTATATAAACTTGTTGGGGGTCGAGATATACCTATAAATTAGTTGGGGGTCAAAACCCAATTTTTATAGGTTTT
>CANQWZ010000068.1 GCA_947627685.1 uncultured Bacilli bacterium
ATAAAAGCTCCTTCTAAAGATGATGCATATTTCGCAGGGTGGGTTTGTGAAGATGTAGTAGCCAAAGAAGGTATGGAAGTAAAATCGGATATGGCATTTACACCTAAATATATTACCGAAGCAAGCTTTAATGGCACTTGGTCTTCAGATCGTGGTGATTGGTTCATTATCGAAGATGGTACTGTAATCACAGGCCAAATTTCTGTTGGTATGGGCCAAGATAATGAATTTGCTTTTAGTTTTGATAGCACAACTGGAAAATTATCATATAATGTAACCTCAGTTGAAACTTACCATTTTGAATTTAGTGAAGATAGTATCGTTTTTGTTCATCACTATTGGGATGACATGGAAGAAGATTTCATAGATGATTCAATTGTTGCAAGTCAAAGAAAAGATACTGGTTACGAAGGCACATATCTTTATGATAAAAATAGCATGATTGTAGTTATTCAAGGTGGTGTAGTTGTAGGTTATGGTACTTCATTAACTAAATATGGTATTATTAAAGCCGAAGGTGAAGCACTTAAAATGGTATATAGTACTAATTACTCTAGTGTTGAAGTAGATATCGCTTTTGATGAAAAAGGCAACTTACTTGCTAATGGAAAAGTTTACTTAAAAAATGCAGAAGAACCCGTTCATTTACATGAAGCAGAAGATTCATCAAATAATCCAAGCATTTATATTTATAACGTTGCAGATGAAGTAGTTACAGTTGTTTATGATGATGACAAAGTATATTATGCTTCATTTGAAGGTGAAATTGAAGTAGATACAATTATGACTTTTAGTTATAATGATAAAGAAATAGAAGTTAAAATCGTTGCACATAGTTCAAATGGTTGGGAATATTCTTACGTTTTCGCAGGAGCAGAAAAAGGCTCATATACATTTGAAAGTAAAAAATTAGTACTTGATGGCTTTGGCAGTGGTACTCTTGATGGCAAAGAAATTACGTACACAGTAAATGGTGCCGGTGTTGTTATCGTTGATGGTAAAGCTTATAAGCTAGATAAAGATGCTATGAGTTTTGAAGAAGTAACTAAAGATAATGTTAATACTGGTAAATATGTAAATATTAATTCTTCATACCAAACAATCGAATTTGATGGTTTTGGTGGTGTTACTGTTCATAATTCTTCGTATGTTTATTTAGGTAAATACACTTTATCAACAGGTAAAGTTACTATTAGTAATACTACAAGCGTATTTGATGGTGAATGGACATTTGAAGACGAAACTAAAGTATTAGTAAAAGGTACATACGTATATGTAGTTGAAGGTGCACAATTAGTAGATCATCGTGAAGAATTAAATGGTACATATGGTGATAATGGTGAAATTGTTGTTATAACTGGTCAAATTACCGTTAGTGGTGAAACTTATAAATTAACTTATAATTATAATGGCACTGTAGCAACTTATGAAGCACCAAATACTAATAATGAACTTTTAAAAAATGTTGTTACTATTTCTAAGACAGCAGAAGGTAAACTTTTAGTTAAAACCGATTATACCGATTTTGATGAAGATGGTGGAGTTATAGTAACTGAAACAAAATCAGTAGAATATGCACCACATGAAACAGTATTAGATGGTTATCAAGGTACTTGGAAAGGTACTACTAAGCAATTATCAGGTGAACAAGTATTTGTTTTTGATGGCAATGGTAAAGTAACTTGGAATGATAATGAAGCTACTACATATACAGTTAAAAGTGGTGTATTAAGTTTTGAGTGTGGTGGATATAAATTTAATATCAAAGGTGATCCTAAATCTGGTAACTTAAGTGTTGCATGGTCTTATGATTATGAAGATAAAGATGACTTTACAATTACTAAAGAAGCAGAACTTGCAACAGGTGATGGTTATCAAGGTACTTGGAAAGGTAATGCTTTAAATGGTGAACAAGTATTTGTTTTAAATGGTGATGGTACTGGTACATATAATAATATTCCAATTACTTATGAAGTAAAAGGTGATACAGTAGAATTTGAACTTGCATATGAAACTTACACATTAACAGGTGATCCTACAACTGGCAAACTTAGTGCTAGTTACACAGTTGATGGTATGGATGGCCCTACATTTGATGTAACAAAAGCCGCATAAGTTATAATAGGTAATGTCTTTAAAGTAATTTAATTAGTTTATATAAGCAAAGCTTATGAGTTTACCTCTTATAAGTTAAAGCAATAAGGGGAACATTTGTTCCCTTTATTTTATTGTCTAGAAAAGAAGGAGTAGTAAATTGAAGAAAAAATACATCTTAATAATATCCGTTATTGTAATGATTTTTAGTGGCCTATTTCTTTCAGGTTGTAAAAGTTGTAAACCCGATCAACCTGTTAAAGAACCCACCTATTATTATGTAACCTTTGATGAAAATAATGGCAAAACTTCCATGGTAAGAGTTGAAGAAGGTAAAACGGTAGCAAAACCAAGTGATCCCATCAAAGAAGGATATGATTTCTTATATTGGTCCTATAATGATCAAGAATTTAATTTTTCAACCCCTATTGAAAATAATATTACTTTAGTTGCTAAATACGAAGAAGAAGCAGCAAAAAAAACAACAAGAATTGTTTGGAATGAAGATGAAGCTGTTGAATATCTTTTTGATGGTAGCATTCCTAGAGTTGTTGAAGTAGGAAGTGTAGTTAAATTTAAATTAAAAGTATCACCTTATTATGAAGGTGAGGTAAAGGTTTTAGTAAACGAAAAAGTAATCAATAAAGATAGTAATGAATATTATTCATTTATCGCTGAAGATCTAGTTTCTACTAGTGTTGATATTGATGGTTTAACTAAACAAGATGAGAAAATTAAAGGTTTAGGTACTATAGATAGTCCTTATCAAATTTATAATGAAAGTCAATTTAAAGTTTTTGCCGATAGAGTAAATTCTTTAAATGATACTAAATATAATAGTAGTTATTTTGTTCTTGAAAATGATCTTGATTTTAATAACTTTACACTTGATGTTATTGGTACAGAATTAAATTATAATCACTTTAGTGGCTCTTTTGATGGTCAGAATCATAAAATAAGTAATTTTGTGATTGAATCTAATGTGGGGATGTATGGCCTTTTTGGTTATGTAGTTACAGGTGAAATTAGTAATTTAGTGATTGAAAATGATTTAGTGATTGATCCTAACAACGATAGTTATAACATTATTGGTGGTCTTGTTGCCTATAATATTGCTTCCGATATTGTTAATTGTAAGTTCAATGGTTCAATTACTGTTAATAATAATTTGGCAATGTCGGCGCAAGTTTATGTTGGTGGTCTTGTTGGTTACATGCAAAGTTATAGTGATACGGGCCTTGCTACCTTAAGTTATGGAAGTTGTTCTGGGGAAATTAACTTAGCTGGTGATATGGAAACAAATAGTTGTGGTGGTCTTGTAGGAGTAATTTATGGAGCCGAAGAAGCATATCCTGCTTTTATTTATAATAGTGTCTTTGAAGGTAGTATTAGCGGAAAAGTTCTTGCTAGTGGTGGTATCGTAGGTACACTTAGAATGTATTCATCGATAGCAAATTGTTATACTAAAGGCACCATAAGTGCAAGTAGTGTAGCACGTAACACGGCAGCTGGAGCTCTTTGTGGTATCGCTGAAAACGAAACGGCCGTTGCTTATTCTTTTTCAAATGCAACACTTGCCTCAAGTAATCCTAATAATCAAGCCTATATTATTGGAACACTAGTTGGTGCAAGTTATGATTTAGGTAACAATGATATTGATACGCAAAAAGTTTTAATCCTTAATAGTTACTATAGTCAAAATAGCCTTGTTGAGGAAAATAATCAGCAATATAATTTAGAAAATTATCAAGATATCATGGCTTTATTAAAATGGCAACCAAATGATTGGCATAACGACTTAACCCCTAATTTTGAAGAAGGGGAAAAGGCATCATTTGTGGTTAATTTTTCCTTTGGTAAAAATGTTACTAATGAGGCTCTTGATGGCTCTTTACTTACACAATCAATTGATCAAGTAACCATAAATGATTTATATTTACCACTTTACTGGGTATATAATGGCTCGGGTATGAATACTTTCGTGGCTGATGATGGTAGTATTTCTTATGGTTTTTTCTTAGATGAAGCAAGAACAATTAGAGTGCCTTCATCATTCTTATTATGTCAAAATACAACTATTTATGTTGGGTTTGCTGACTACAGTGAAGTTGTTGGTGAATATTATGTTTTATTAAAAGATCAACAAATTAAGTTAACTTTTGAAGCAAATGGTAGAATGGTAATGCTTTATGATGGTAAAGTTTCCAACTATATGTACGTTTATGATGGTAGTAAAGTATTAATTAAAGATGGCTATTTTGCGTTTATTGAATACCCTGAACTTGCTGAAAACAATGATTTATATGTTGATTATTACGCAACAGTTAAAAATAATAATTTAATAATTTATAATAATGAATTTTTCCCTGTAAATGAATATGAAATAATTGCTAATAAATATAATTTAGCGATGGGTATTTGGTATGATCCTGATGATAGAATTTATACTTTCTTAAGCGATGGTACAGGTAATATTGATGGCGTATCGACCTTTAGTTATGAATGTAGTGGTAATGAAGTGAAATTATCAATTGGTAATGAGGTTATTGTAGCTACTATTAATGGTAGTATAATGGAAGCAACTGATGGTTTTATCCTTTCAATTACTAAATTTGATGATTATCGTGGTGTTTGGGAAAGTGAATTTAGCAACCCTGATACGATTGAATTTGATGATAAAGGTAAGGTTGTTTATCAAAATAAAACTTATCAATATACCCTAAATGATGATAACACTTTAACTTTTGATGAATATACTGCTTATTTTAATGAAAATGATTTATTAGTATTAAGAAATAATGAAAATGAAAAAATATTCGGTCAAAAAGGTAGTTTTATTGGTACTTGGATGGATACTTTTTTAAACTACTGGCTTGTGCTTGAAGGTATTAACAAATACGGTTATGGCTATGGTTATGATTCCAATGGTTTTGATTTAACATATAGTCTTGTTGGTAATGATAATATTAATTTATATTATCGTAATAGTCTATATGGTTATGGCTTCTTTGTAATAGGTAATATTGATGATATTGAAATGGAAATATTTGAACTTGCCATTTATACGCCATCAAGAGGTATGATTGTTGATGACTATAGTGCTTGTTATATCGATTCCTTATATGGTACATGGCATGGCGAAGATGGAATGACCGTTACTTTTAATGGTCTTGGTGCTTATGATATATCTAAAATGCTTACTGAATATCAAAGTATGTGGGAAGCACAAGGTTTTGTAACTATTGAAGAAGCTGGTAATACGGTAAGATCTAGATATAGTTTTGATCGTCAAAGTGGCACTGGCCGTTTTGAATATAAAGATGTAACATATCAAGTTACTAAAACAACCGATGGTTTAATTATCAATAATAAAAGTTTTAAAGCCCCTGATGAACTTAGTCAATATCAATACCAATTTGATGATGTGATTATTAGTTTCAATGGTAAATCAAAAGTTGGTTTAGGTAAAGTAAGTTTTAAGGATCGTTTAAAAACAATAGAATATCGTTATGAAATTAATGATAATAAGGTAAATATTTATAGTGATACTACTCTTGTTTATGTCTTGACTATTAGTCCTAATAAATATGAACTATTAGAAGTTGCTACATCTAAAACCCATGATTTAGGTTTATATCATGTTTTAATTAATTATCATTATGTTTTATCAAGTCAGTCAGAATTAATTTTTGATCACTATTTTGATATTACAGGTGTTACTACGGCTACTTTAATGACCGAAAGTGGATCTGAATTAGTAGATGTAAGATACATTGATGAAAATTATGTTGCTTTATATTATAATGGTACTTTCTTATACTATGTTTATTACTTAGATGAATCATGTGCTACGATTTGCGATTATAACCTTAATCCCCTTAGTGTTATTGCGATAAGTGATGAATTAAGAGGTAAATGGTTAGCAGATGATGGTAATATGATAGTATTTTCAGGTATCTCAAAGGCTAGTGCTTATGGACGTGCAAGTTGTGATATGAGTCAAACTGATGAAGTTGAAAGTTATGTGGCTGTATATTATTATGAAGCTCAAAATGATTATTTTGTAATATATGATTTAGTTAATAATGTTGAAATTGAGAAATATTATGTCTATACAACTTATCATGATGATGCTATCGCATATCACCTTGGTGATAAAACGATTTATGTAGTAGCTATTAAAGATTAGGAGGAAGCAAAAATTAATGAAAAAAAATAAAATAACCTTTTTGGCAACCATATTAATAATACTAGGCTGTATTTTTACTTTTGGTTGCAAAAAATGTAAAAAAGAAGAAAACTTCAGTGTTAAGTTTATCGTTGAAGAAAGTGTTGTTTTAGAAAAAGAAGTTGCCCAAGGCTATACCTTAGTTGATGAAGACTTTCCTCAAAATCCAACTAAAGATAACTATGATTTTGTAGGTTGGTATGTTGATAGTCTTAAGATTAGTGCTGGTTTTGTTATCAATGCTAATACAACTGTTGTAGCAAAGTTTGCCGAAAAACAAACCCCGGTTAAACAAGATGGTAGTAAAGCATATCCTTATTTGATTGCAAGTGCTTCTGATTTAATTAACTTCGCTGATAGAATCAATCATATTGATGAAGAAACTGAAGATCTTGATTATTATCAAGCCAATTTTGCTTTAACAAATGATATTGATATGAAAGGTGTTAATTTTACCCCTAT
>CANQWZ010000069.1 GCA_947627685.1 uncultured Bacilli bacterium
TAGTTAGTACTATTGTTGGTTTTATTTTTAATGCTCTATTATATTTTTTAACACCTTATATTTTAAAGTTAATGGGTACTAAACCTGATACTGATTTATTTTATTATGCTAATTATTATGTTCGATATCGCTCTTTTGAGTTAGTAGCTTTATTTATTTTTTATGCCTTTCAAGCAACACGCCTTGCAACAGGTGATAGCATTACACCGGTTATCTTAAGTGCTTGTAGTATTATTATTAATATTATTTTAACTTATATATTTATTAATTTATTAAAGATGGATTTAAAAGGAGCCGTTCTAGCGACTATCATTGCTAATGTGATTATCCTACCCATTTGCTTTATAATTATTAGAAAAAATAAACCAACTAACATTTTGAGATTACAATATCAAGCTTTAAAACCGGACAAACTTTATATTAAGAAACTATTCTTAATTGGTTTGCCAGCTGCCTTATCACAAGTTTTTACATCTTTAGGTTTTTTATTTATTAATAGTTTGGTATTAAATTTTGATAACTATATTATTAGAGCAATAGGTGTTGGTAATCGTATTAATGCTTTACTACTTTTTCCCGTTGCCGCAATCGGAAGTGCTCTTACGACTTTCATAGGTCAAAATATCGGTGCCGGGCAAATTGCTAGAGCTAAAAAAAGCCTATGGATTGCCATGTTTATAACGATTGCTATTAGTTTAGTTGCAAGTTTAACTTTATTATTAATTAGAAAGCCCCTTGTCAATCTTTTTATAAAAAAGAACCTGTTTGAAAAAGCCTTTGAAATGTGTGTATATTACTTAACTTTTTTAATAATTGTTTTACCACTCATGGGCGTTTATCAAATTTGGCTTTGTTGTTTTGAAGGCTGTGGTAGAACGGATTTAAGCTTTTACCTTGCTACAACTAGACTTTGGATATTACGATTACCGCTAATTTGGTTTTTAATGAAAGTCATTAATTTAGGGGTAGCAAGCATATGGTATAGCATGATAATTAGCAATGTTGGTGTAGTTATTTTAGGAACTTTTTTATATCGTTTTATTGATTTTAAACCACATATTACTAAATTTAAACCCAAATTAACAACATAAAAGGAGAATAAGATGTCAAAAAATAATATCGTTTTATATGAACCAGAAATACCACAAAATACGGGCAATATTATGCGTACATGCGCCGGAACAGATACTTTTTTACATTTAATAAAACCTCTAGGTTTTAAGGTTGATGATGCAAGCCTTAAAAGAGCTGCTGTCAATTATTTACCTAATGTTCATTTTAAGGTTTATGAAAATTGGGAAGATTTTCTTAGCCAAAATCATGGTAAGATGTATTTTCTAACAAGATATGGCATGCACACTCCACATGAATTAAAATTAGATGATCAAAATGAAACTTATTATTTTATTATCGGTAAAGAATCAACGGGTATTCCTAAAAAAATTTTAAGAGAGCATCTTGATGATTGTATAAGATTACCAATTAATGATAAAATAAGATCACTCAATATTAGTAATGTTGCAGCAATAGTTATATTTGAGGCTTTAAGACAACAAGATTATAATGACTTATCACGTTATGAACCCGAAACTTTAAAAGGAAAAGATTGGTTGTTAAAGTAAATCATATAATCCCTAAATTTGCTCATCATATAACTGAGGAAGTGAATTCATGAAACCAAAGATTAATAAACCTAAACATGCTGTAACCGAAAACGATGAATATTTTTATCGGGATCAAGAAATGTATAGAGCCACCTTGGAACCTGATTTATTATTAGAACCTAATTCTAATCAAAACCTTAATCAAAAAAAGCATAACTAAAAGGTTAAATCTATATCTTAAATTAGTATTTATTTATGATATAGATTTTTTGTTTTATAAAAGAAGATAACATTTAATTGCCTTTTTTTAAAAAATATGTTATAATCTTTCCAAAGGAGTGATAGAAGATGAAAAAATTGCGTTTGTTATTAAGTATTTTTTCACTAGCCTTAATCTTTTTTTTAAGTTCATGTGTTAGGCCCCAAATAATTCCGGTAGGTAATAGACCTACTAAAAAATTTACGGTTGTTGATTATTTACAAGATGATGCTATTTTTGAGGCTAAAAGTGAATTAAAACTTTATGGTAATTCAGAGTTTGGCGTAGTAATTGTGGCAACCCTTTATGATAGTAAAGGTAATGTTATTGATCAAAATTATGCTTATACTAGTGATAATAACGAGTGGCAATTATCACTTAAAGCTCCTGATGCCAGTATGAAAGTTTATACTTTGAAGATTGCTGACGCGGCGGAAATCTTTCATGAAGTGTTTGTCAATATTAGATTTGGTGAAGTTTGGCTTTATCTTGGTGACAATCTTAATAATTTTTCCCTTGATGATTACACCAGTGATACAAGTTTTGCAACGCATGAAGATGATGTCATCGACTATAATAAAATGTTTTATTATAATAATAAATGGGCTTTTGCCAGTCGTAACAAATCTAATATGGGTTATACCTTATTAGATAACATTGATAAAAATTTATCAAGCCATAATAAGAAACCTTTAGCCATCGTTTTTGCAAGTGAAGAACAAACGAATATTTATAACTGGCTTAGTCGTGATTTGATTAGTTCACGTAAAGTTATTAAAGATTTTTTAATCGCAAACGATTTATATAAAGAAACTGATGAAGTATTATCAACTAATGATATGGCATATTTATATGAAAAATATTTATTAACTTTAAGTGGTATGACATATACTAATGTAATAATCAATCAAGGACAATGGGATTTAGAAGCTAGTAATGATGAGTCTTTGTATGTTGATAAGCCATTTAGCTATATTTATTCACAGATGCTCTATAATTTCTTTGATTTATTAGAAAATGAATTTACCATTAAAGAAAAAGTATTGGTATTACAAGAAAGTTCTGATTTTACTAGTAATAGTCATGTTTTAAGAGAAGTACAAGCAAGAATTTGTAATTATTTCAATCACTTTGTTATCGTTCCTACTTATGATATTAATATTGTTGGGGATAATCAAATGAAAATAGTATCCAAAGATGACCTTGCTAGTCTTGATAATTTTGATGATTTAACGATTATTGGTCTTGACTATGAAAAATTAGCCCAAAAGTTGTTATTGATGATTGAAGAAAATTATGAAGCGCCAACTTTAAGTAGTGTGGTAAAAGAATATGATTCTACTAGTGATCAAGTAATAATGGTTAAGTTAATTTTTAGCAATATTAATAAATTTGACAAGATTGAAAAAATTAATGGCCTTAAATTTTATGATGAAGATGGCAATTTACTTGATTTGGATTATACGATTGTTAATAATGAAATAATTATTAATTTAGAAGTTAAAACTGATGATATGATAGAGGCTTCATCTATTGATAGCATGCCAAATAAATCATATTTTAAATTATCAAAAATTAGTTATGGGTATGATAGTTTTATTTATGATAATAATTTGTCAGCAAATAATATTGTTGCCATTCCTTTTATTTATTTAATGTAGAAAAAGCAGGTAGCAGTATGAAAAGACATAATGGAAGAATTATGGCGGTTTTATCTTTATATAATGTTGATGTAAATAGTGTTGATATTAGTAATCATGAAAACGCCTTATTAGTTTTTGAAGATATTAAAAATTTGGAAACGGAGTATGAATCTCAAGTAGAAATTGATTATACTTATGGTCAAAAACTGTTTTTAGGAGTTTTAGAAAAACTACTAGAAATTGACCAAATCATCATTTCCTCGCTTATTAATTATACTATTGACCGGTTATCTTATGTTGACCGTGCCATTATAAGACTTGCTATATATGAAATGAAATATGAAAAATTACCAAAACAAGTCGTAATTAATGAAGCTTTACTTATTAGTAGAGAATATAGTAATTTAGAAAATGATGCTCAAGTAAAGTTTAATAATCGTTTACTTGATAATGTTGCGAAGACCATTTATGAATAGTGAACAATATTTATCAGTTAGTGATATAAATCGATATATTAATTTTAAGTTTGAAGAAGATATTAATTTACAAGTTGTATATTTACAAGGGGAAATATCAAACTTTAAGTATTCAGGTAAGCATTGTTATTTCTCATTAAAAGATCCTTTTTCAGAAATATCAGCTATGTATTTTTATCCTAATAACTTAGATTTAAATTTTAAACCTCTTGATGGTATGAAAGTACAAGTTGTTGGTAAAATTCAAGTTTATCAAAAAAAAGGTACCTATGCTATTATTGTCAAAAAAATGGTAGAAGCAGGTATTGGTCTTTTGTATCAGCAATATCTTGAATTAAAAGATAAATTGGAAAAAGAAGGTTTATTTGATGAAAATAAGAAATTAGTACTTCCCGAATATCCTGAAAGGATTGCGGTAATAACCGCATCAACGGGTGAGGCGATTAGGGATATTATTTCAACCTTTAATAGACGTTTTCCACTGGCTAAAATTAAGCTTTATCCGGCGCTTGTTCAAGGTGTAGATGCCCCTAAAGACTTAATTAGAGCCCTTAAAAAAGTTTATGCCGATAACGATAGTGATGTCATCATTATTGGTAGAGGTGGTGGAAGTTTTGAGGATTTAGCTTGTTTCAACGATGAAACGTTAGCTAGAACTTTATTTGCTTCGAAAATTCCAACTGTCAGTGCAGTTGGTCATGAGGGTGATTATACCATTTGTGACTTTGTTGCTTCGCACCGTGCACCAACGCCAACCGGTGCCGCAATGTTACTTAGTAAAGACAAGCACGATATTATTAATGCTTTAATCAGTTCCTCAAAGCGTCTCAAAAATGGCATTAAAACTTGCTTAACTAATAATTTTAATAATTTACAAAAATTAAATAAATCATATGGCCTTGCTAATTTTTTACAAATCATTACCCTAAAAGAGAATAATTATCATCGATTAGATGAAAAATTAAAAAGTTTAAATCCTAAAGTAATGGCTGAAAATATTGGTAAGTCACTAAATGAATTGCAGTTAAGAATGGTAAACGCTATGGAAAAAGGATATAATAACTTAAGTTATACTTATCAAAACTACCATAAGCGTCTTAGAAGTGAATTGATTATTGATAAAATCAATCATTTAAATAAAGATGTTGATAAATATAATCAAAATTTATTAACCAATTATAAAATAATAACTAATAACCTTGATAATCTCTTACAAAGTTATCAAGATAAAATGATTATACTTAACCCCTTTAATTTAATGAAAAAAGGTTATAGTATTGTCTATAAAAGTGATACTATTATTACATCAGTTAAGAAATTAGCTAAAAATGATACCATTACGATTAAAATGGCTGATGGTAGCATCGATGCTGTGATTAAATAGGAGGAAAAAATGGAAAATAAAACCTTTGAACAATTATTAAAGGAATTAGAAGCAATTGTTTCTAGTCTTGAAAGTGGTAATTTATCACTTGAGGAATCAGTTACTAAATATCAAGAAGGTATGGCTATTAGTTTAGAATGTAAAAAACGTTTAGATGAAGCCAAAGAAGTAGTAGTCAAAAAAGTAACTGATAGTGGTGAAGAAAATTTTAACTAAAAAAGTAGGGGTTAATTTAATAATATGCTAGAAGATTTTCAATTAAATGATTTAAAAAACTATGACATCAAACAATTAGAAACTCTAGCTTCCGAAATTCGTCAAGTAATTATTCAAACTGTTAGTACAAATGGCGGTCATTTGGCTTCTAACCTTGGTATTGTGGAACTCACTATTGCCATCCATAAAGTATTTGATAGCCCCAAAGATAAAATCATTTTTGATGTTTCCCATCAAGCTTATGCACACAAAATCTTAACTGGTCGATATCAAGCATTTAATACCTTAAGACAGTTTAAAGGGATTAGTGGTTTTACCAAATATAGTGAAAGTGTTCATGATGCATTTGAGGCCGGACATAGTTCAACTGCTATTTCGGCTGGTCTTGGTTATTTAGAGGCTAAGAAAGAATTTCCTGATGAAATTGGCAATGTTATTGCGATTGTAGGTGATGCGTCAATTGTTAATGGTTTATCATTTGAAGCTTTAACTTATTTAAGTAATCATAAAGATCAAAAGATGATCATTATTTTAAATGATAATGGCATGAGTATTTCCAAAACCGTTAACTCACTTGCGAAAAGCTATAATAACATTAGAGCTAAAAATAAAATAAAGTTTTTACGCAAACTAATGCCTTTACGTTTTAAAAGGGCTTTAGAATCAGGTGTGTATGAAATTGGTTTGTTTAATGCCCTTGGTTTTCAATATTTTGAAAAAATTGATGGTCATAATTTTAAACAATTATTAAAATATTTAGAACATGCTAAAAATGCTTCATCATCGATTGTCTTACATGTGGTAACTAAAAAGGGTAAAGGTTATTTACCAGCTGAAAATGATGATTTAGGTATTTGGCATGGCGTTGGTCCTTTTGATATTGAAAAAGGCATGCCTTATCATGATGATGATAAAATTACTTTTGGTAAGGTAATTGCTAATT
>CANQWZ010000070.1 GCA_947627685.1 uncultured Bacilli bacterium
ATAAACAAGATGTTAGTGGTATCAATTTTTAAACATTCTTGATAAGGATGTTTTCTACCACCTTGCGGAGGTACATTTACCGTGCTTCCTTCGATGATTTTTAAAAGGGCATTTTGTACTCCTTCCCCTGAAACATCTCTTGTAATGGAAGGATTTTCACTTTTACGAGCAAGTTTATCAAATTCATCGATAAAAACAATGCCCCTTTCGGCTAGTTCTATATCGTAATCAGCGTTTTGAATCAACCTTAATAAAATATTTTCAACATCTTCACCTACATAACCTGCCTGGGTATATACCGTTGCATCACAAATAGCAAGTGGTACTTTTAAAATTTTAGCCATTGTTTTGGCTAAATGCGTTTTGCCAGTGCCAGTTGGTCCTATCATTAAAATATTAGATTTTTCAAGATTAAGTTTAGGATTATTAATTCGTAAATAATGTAAATATAAGGCCACTGATAAAATCTTCTTAGCTTCTTTTTGCCCTATTACTTCTTTATTTAGTAAATTATAAATCATTTTAGGTGATATGTCTTCTATGCTAATTTGTTTTTTTATTTTTTCATTTGCGAGGCTAACTTTTGTTTTGGCAATTAATTTATGATATAAATCAAGGCAATCAAAACAAATGCAAGCATTTAAGCCCTCGATTCCTAAATTATCAATATTAATTTCATTATTACAAAACGAACAATATTTTACTTTGGCCATATAATAATCACGCTCCATAATTATTATGGAGCGAATTATCTTTTTTATGATTTAATTTTTTGTTGTTTTAGTAATAGCCGTCTCTTTTAATAACGCAACTACTTTTTTCGCTCTAACTTGATATGCTACATCAGTAGCTTTATATTGTTTTTTAACGTCTGCTAATTTTTTATCAAGATCATCGCCTGATTGGGCTTTCGCAAGTTCAAGATATTCGTTTGCAATTTCTTCTTCACTTGCCTCAATATTTTCAAGCTCAATAATTTTTTCAAATACCAATTCTTGTAAATAAGTTTTGCGAAGGTATGCTTCAGCGTCTTTTTTAAAAGCATCCATTGAAGGAATACCACTATATTGTAATAATACTTCAACTGGTATTTTATAATATTCTTTAGCTTGCATTTCAAGACGTTTTACTTCATTTTCCACACCATGTCTAATTAATGATTCAGGAAATTCAGCCTTTGATCCTTCACAAACCATATTAACTAAAGTGTTAACTAAATGATTTTCAGCTTCTTTGGCTTTACGATCTTTAAGTTCGGCCTTAACATGTTCAAGGTATTCATCTTTAGTTTTAACATTTTCAATTTCAAGTTCTTCTACTAATTCATCGGTAAGTTCAGGAATAACTTTTTCTTTTACTTCATGTACTTTGACTTTGAAAGTAGCATCTTTACCTGCTAAATCTTTTTGATAATCTTTAGGGAAGGTTACTTTTACTTCTACTTCATCGTTTGATTTAGTACCGATAAGTTGATCTTCAAAACCAGGAATAAAAGCTTTTGAACCAAGTTCAAGCGGATAATTTTCAGCCTTACCACCCTCGAAAGCAACATCATCCACAAAACCTTCAAAATCAATAACAACTGTATCACCAACTTGAGCAGGAGAATCTTTTATGACATTTTCGGCTTTATTACTTAAAACCTTTTTAACTTCTTCATCAACATCTTTTTTAGTAACTTTAGTTGAAAGAGGCTTTACTTCAAGGCCTTTATATGTGCCTAATTGAACTTCAGGCCAAACATCAACTGTAGCTGTGTAAGTAAAACCGGAACCTTTTTTTAGCATACTATAATCTAAATCAATTTTAGGTTCATCAGTAGGAATAACTTTGGCTTCCATTACGGCTTTAGGATAAGTGTCATTAAAAACGATATCTAAAGCTTCTTGATATAAACTTTCAATACCATATCGTTGTAAAAAGATGGCTTTTGGCATTTTGCCAGGTCTAAAACCATCAGCTTTAATGGTTTTTACAACTTTTTCAAAAGCCTTATCAAGCGCATCATCAAATTGACTAGCTGTTACTTCGATTATTAACTTAACACTATTTTCGCTTAAGTGTTCTACATTTTCACTCATATTTTTAATCTCCTTCAATCATTTTTTAATATTTCATGCTAGATAATTATACTAAATTTTGTCTTTTTTAGCAAGTTATAGGCTTTATTCGTATTTTGATAAAACATATTCTTCCACAAAGCGTAAAGGTGCAGGTCCACAATCGAGAATGTATTGGTGGAAAGTTTGATAGTCAAACGCGCTACCTGCTAATTCCCTTGCTTTAAGTTGCATATCTTTAATTTTAAAGTAAGTGAAAAAGTAGGTTTGATAGTTATTAGGTATTTCGATTAATTGTTCATATGCGGCTTTAATTGTTGCATCACTAGCATTTTCATTTAAGTATTGACGAATAAAACTAGCAAATTGACTAAGATCCCAGCCATCATAATGAATACCCATATCCATTCTTGAATATAAGGCACCATTATATTCTTCTTGGAAAATTAAATAATCCACAAAATTATCCGAATACTTTCCTCTTAAAAGTTCAAAACTAAAAATTTCGGTATAAGTTGCCCAGCCCTCACTATAGCCTGAAGATCTTAAGACTTTTCTAATAATATTAACATCTTGATTTTTAAAATAAACATTTTGATATAAGTGACCAGGATAGCCTTCATGCGCAAGGGTTGAATATAAATAGTTATAATCAAGCTTGCCAGTATCATCTGTGATATCCGCATTATTTAAATAAATAAATTCTTCACTGAGATTGTCAATCGCACTTGTCATATAAGCAGCAGGACTAAAATTATCTTCCATAGCTTTATCAATATACTTTACCGTAATTTTAGGTTTAGTCGTAAGCGGTGGAAAATATTCATCAAAAGCTGTTTGATAATAAGCAAGTTGCGCTTCAGGGGTAGTATTCATTATTTGATAATCCATAACTTCATTTCTAAAATTATCATCATACCTTGCAAGATTTTGAAAATATTCTAATTGCTTTTCATAAATGGCAATTTTACCATCAATATATTTAATCGCATCATCAACAGATATTTTATAACCAACTGTATCTTGAAAATCAATTTCATAATATTGTTTGCCAATGGCATTACCCTTTTGATCATAATAATGGGCAAGACCCATATTATTAGTAGCACGCCCCTTTAGTTTAGGTAGTTCTTCTAAAACATAGCGGTATCCTTCAATTAAAGGACCATTTACTTTAGCAATATTCGCATTTTTATAAGTTTCTTTTTCGGCTTCATCTAAAAAAGTACATTCATCAATTTTTTTGTTAACCGAAGTTATCATAAAATGTTCGCTTGCGTCAACTTTGGAAATGAAATTTTGGCACTGACCAACAACTTTATCGATAACAAAATCAGGCATACCATAACCTTTATCAGCTTTGGTAATTTCAAAATCAACATATGTTTTAAAAGTATCAGGTATTAAATCAAGAAATTTAAGATAGTTTTCAATATCAAGTTTCGTCCTAAATTTATACTCAACAAGTAGTAGTGGTAGTTGAGCTTGATAACCTAAATATGAACCTAAATAATTATTACTCAAATAACTCATTTCTGAGGTTTTAGCATTAATATTATCAAGTAAATCAACAATTATATTATAAGTCATTTTTTGATCATCATTTAATTTTTCATAATCATATCTTTTTACTTGACCAATAGTTAAATTAATCATTGCTTTTTGCATTTCGGTAGTAACACCAGGGGTAGGTAGGGATGGTTCATAGTGTTCTAAACCAAAATTTTCGGGATGTTCAAATAAAAAATTAGAAGTTAATTCATCAGAACCTACTAAAAGTTCGAAAATGTTTTGGGTAAAATCATCAAAAGTGCTAGGATCTAATTCACCTTCACATGATGTACAACTACTTCCTAAAAGTGTTACTGCTATAATAGCTATTACTAAACATATTCTTTTAATAAATTTCATGTTATCCTCCTTTGTTATTTACTAGTTAAATTAATAATTTCAACATCTTCTTTGTTAAAGGTATAGTATGAGAGCCAAAGTTCTTTTTTGCCAAGCTTTAATTTAAGACTTTTAGCACCATTATCTAATCTTAACCTTTTTTTAGGGTATCCTAATAGTTGATCATCGTGCTTTAATTTAGCTTCAAAGCTACAAAAAGCTTGGTAAAAGGCATCTAGTTTAGATATGTTTTCATTTAATTTAGTGCAAAATAGTTTATCAATTAGTAAATCTAAATTAGAAAGATCCTTTAACTCTTCAATATCTAAGCCAACATTATCTTCACTTAACAAAACAGCACAAAAAGAACCACTATGACTTATGCTAAAACAAATTTCTTTAGTAAGAGGCTTCCCATTTTTACTAAAGGTTAAATCTAGCGTCTTTAAATCATAACCTTCTTTATTTAACGCCTCTACTAGAAGCATCCAAGCATTAATTGATGAAGATGGGCTTTTTTTCTTTGCAAGATGTTTTTTTAAAATATCAGGGATTTTAGTCTCATCTA
Source organism: uncultured Bacilli bacterium (assembly GCA_947627685.1). Taxonomy (GTDB): domain Bacteria; phylum Bacillota_I; class Bacilli_A; order ML615J-28; family CAG-313; genus CAG-313. The sequence continues at coordinate 4,519 of CANQWZ010000070.1, forward strand.
TAATAGCATTATTATCTATTTCTTTAATATATATTTTTAACATAAAATCACCATATTACACTTATATTATATCACATATTTTCTTTAATGCTAATTAGTTTTACTTTTTTATTATTATATCAATTTTTTTACAAAAATGCAAGTTATGTAAAAAAGGCTTGACTAATTACTAATCAAACCTTATTTATTTTCAATATTCATCATCGTATCCGCAATATAATTTAAATGGTCACCAGCTCTTTCCAAATTGGAAATTAAATTAATGAAAACACCACTACTTTGGGGTTTGCATAAACCATCTTCTAAACGTTTAATATGATCACTTATAAGGGTGCTACGCATTTCATCAATTGCCTCTTCTATTTCTTTTACATCTTTTATTAAATTATAATCACCATATAACATAATTTTTTTGATGTTTTCAAATTGTTTTTTTAGCATCTCTTGTAGCCTTTTAATCGATTCATTAACGGATGAAGAAAATTCGATGGTGTTATTAACAACAAAATTGGTATATTTTAGCATGTTGTCCGCAATTTCAGCTTCTCTGATAAAGTCATTTAAACTATGATGAAGGGCCGAAATAATTTTTTCATCTTTTATGGTTACTTCCCCTGATGAAACTTTAACTAAGTAAGCAATGATTTCTTCATTAATAGTATTTATATCGCTAAGTCTTTTTTTGATGTTTTCTTCACTACTTAAATTTTTATTAATAAAGTCAGTGATGGTTAAATCTAAAGTCTGCATAGCCTCTTCACCAAGTAAAACAGTTTCCTTAATAGCTTGGGAAATAGCAATACTAGGACTTTTTAAAAGTCTTTCATCTAGATAAGTTGTTTTAGTTGGTTCTTTTTTGTCTTTAATGAGTAGTTTCGAAAGTTTAACAAAAACATTAATAAAGCCAACAAATAAAAGCGTTGATACAACATTAAATAAAGTATGGAACATCGCAATCTGGGTTGATGCTTCACTAAAGAGTCTTTGTAAAACATCACTCATAAAAGTAGGCCAAATGAGTAAAATAATCATAAAAAGAAGGCTACCAAAAACATTAAATAATAAGTGTATTAAACTGGCTCTTCTAGCATTAACACCTGCGCCAACCGATGATAACAAAGCCGTAACGCAAGTACCAATATTAGTACCAAGCACCACGAATAAAATGGCATTAGGACTATTACCAATACTTATGCCAACACCAACCATGGAAATTAAAATGGTCGTAACCGCCGCTGAACTTTGAACTAGTGCCGTTATTAAAGCCCCAAGTAAAAGTAAGATTATGGGGTTATTAATATTATTTAAAACCGCAATTATTTGTTCTGATTCTTTAAATACAGCCATTGAATCAGACATTAAGTTTAAAGAAATAAAAATAATTCCGATCCCCGCAAGCACTAAACCTATTGTTTTGGTTTTATCTTTTTTAGCAAGCATATTGATAAAAATACCAATAAAAGCTAAAATGGCAATGTAACTAACAATATTAAAACTATTTAAAGCTACAATTTGGGCCGTAATAGTTGTTCCAATATTGGCCCCCATAATCATCGCCGTAGCTTGAAACAAATCCATTACCCCCGCATTAACAAAACCTACAATCATTACGGTAGTCGCACTAGAACTTTGAATAATTGCGGTCACTAAAGCACCAATCCCGACACTGATAAAACGATTTTTAGCAGTTCGATTAAAGATTTTTTTAAACTTTGAACTGGCTAATTTTTCAATATTTTCCGATAAAACCTTAAAACCAATGAGAAAGGCTCCCATGCCACCCAAAAGTTCGATAATAGCTAGAATCATTTCATTCATATAACGCTCCATTATTAATAATTTTATCACATTTTTATTTTTTTTACAAATCTTTTTTACTACCTAATTATCAATTTTAGCATTATTAATTTTATTGG
>CANQWZ010000071.1 GCA_947627685.1 uncultured Bacilli bacterium
ACATTAAAGAAAATGCTGATCATGAAGGAAAACTGAAAGAAATTGCTCAAATTCTTGATTATGAACCAATCCTATCGCCCGAAGAATTAGAACTTGCTACCTACATAAAAAGTGATGTTATTTGCCCTCTAATTAGAATTCTTAATTTAATGATACCAGAAGCTCTTAGACTCAAAACGAAAAAATATTTAACAATAGTTAGTTATGATGCGGTTAGTGCTAATCTAGTAGAACTATTTAACACTAACAAAACAATTGAATACACTAATGATTTAAAAAAATATGAACCTTTTTTTGCTAAAGAAGTAAAAGCTGGTAACATTATAGTAACATATGATGCTATACAAACGGTTAATGACAAAAAAGTAACTAAATATTTATTAAATCCTACTTATACCATCAAACATATAAATGATTTAAATGAGGCATCACAAGTTGCCTTTCTAAGAAATCTAAAAGATGAAGTAGCTAAAACTAGTTTAGAATTAATGCAAAAATATGGTGTTACCAAATATATGATTGACACCCTTACTAAAAAGGGCTTTCTTGATAAAATTGAAGTCAAAGCATCACGTATTAAAGTAAGAGATATTCCTATTAATAAAAGAATTAGACAAACAGATGATAAGATAGTATCTGATTTGTTAGCCAAATTAGATAATTATCAAAAGCCCGTGCTTTTTATTCCTAAAAATAAAGCACAACAGTTAGAAATGATTTTACAAATCATTAATTACAATCAAAAACAAAATAAAAATATTTTAATTTTTGAACCTGAAGTTTTAACAAGTTACCAAATAGCTGATGAAATAAGAAAACACACATCTTTAAGTGTTGCTTTAATAAATGCCAATCTATCAGCTGGAGAATTTTTAGATTACTATAATGAAATTAAAAATGATAACTATCGTGTCATCGTAACTACTGCTAAAGGTGCCCTTTTACCTTATGTCAATATTGGTAGTTATCTTTTACTAGATTCAGAAAGTGATAATTATTATAATGATCAAAGCCCAAGATATGATTTACATAATGTATTTGAATATATGGCTAGGTTAAAAGGTGCAAAAGTTATAAGAAGTACTATTTCACCAAGCATTTTAGAATATACCCATGCTCTAAAAGGAAATTTAGATTTACTAGAAAATTTTGATACCAAAAAAGATTATCAAGTTGAAATCATTGATCAAAAAAAAGAATTACAACTTGGTAATAATTCCACTATTTCAGCTAAGTTATTACAACTTATTAAATTAACTAAAGCAAAAAAACAAAAAAGTTTATTAATCATTAATAATAAAAGTTATAGTTCATATGTTTTATGTAGATCATGTGGTAATATTATTAAATGTCCAAGATGTGAAACGACTTTACAATATAACAAAAAGAATGATCAATTAAGGTGCCCTGCTTGTTCATATCATACAAGTTACCAATCAAAATGTCCTACTTGTGGCAACGATACTTTAAAACTAGGTGGCTTTGGTATAGAACAAGTTGAAGAAGATTTACGCTCTAATTTAAAAGATTATCAAATTGCTTCACTTGTAAGTAATGATTTTGATCATTTTTCACAGCTTGAAGCTGCCTTTGAGAATGGAGACCTTGATATTTTAATTACTACTGATTTATTTTCAAGAAGTATAATGGGTCAATCTATTGGTTTAATTGCTATAATTAGTTTGGATAGTGTCGCAAAAGCTGCTGATTATGATGCTTCTTTTAGAGCTTATGCGATGTTAACGCATGCTAGTTCCAAACTAACATCAAATAGTATACTAGCTATTCAAACTTATAATCCCCAAGAACCTTTCTTAACGACTTTTTTAAGTGGTGATTATCACGCTTTCTTTAAAAATGAAATAACAATGCGTAAGATTCTTAAAAATGAACCATTTTACTATGTTAATAAAATCATTGTTAAGGGTAGTTATGAAGAAAATTTTAAAGTTGCTAATGACATAAAACTTGCTTTACAAAGTGCTTTTAGTAAAGAGGTTTTTATTCTAGGACCTACCTATAATTATCAATATCAAGGCGTTCAATTAATTATCAAGCATAAAATAAATGATATTAGCCATTTTTATCAACAAATTTATCAAACTTATCAATCAACTAACATGATGATTATTATTGATAAATATCCCAAATATATATAAAGGAAAAGTAAATTATGTTAAAAATAGTTTTTATGGGCACACCGATGTTTGGCGTGCCAATTCTAGAAGCATTAATTGCGAAATACCAAGTTGTTGGTGTTGTTACCCAACCTGATCACATTGTAGGTCGCAAAAAAGTTTTACAAGCATCACCGGTTAAACTTTGCGCAATGGCTCATAATATTTTAGTATTACAACCTGAAAACATTAGAAAAGATTATCAAGATATTATGGCCTTAGAACCAGACTTAATTGTTACAGCTGCCTATGGACAACTAGTAGGAATGAAACTTTTAAACTATCCTAAATATCGCTCTATTAATGTTCATGGTTCACTACTACCCAAATATCGTGGTGGTGCACCCATTCAACAGGCAATTAAAGATGGCGAGTTAGAAACAGGAGTAACAATCATGTATATGGAAAAGGCTATGGATGCAGGTGATATTTTAGCAAGTGCTAAAATACCAATTACCGATGATGATACAGCCGGTAGTATGTTTAGCAAATTATCATATTTAGGCCGTGACTTATTATTAAAAGTGATTGATGACTTAGTAGATGGTAAAATAACACCTATCAAACAAGATGAAAGTAAAGTAAGTTATGCTTATAATATAACTAAAGAAGAAGAAAAATTAGATTTTTCTAAAGAAGCAAGAGCGGTTTTCAACCATATTAGAGCATATAATCCTTCACCTATTGCTTATTTTACGATAAATGATGAGGTAATCAAAGTTTATGAAGCACGAGTTATTGATTTTTATCATGACATGAAAATAGGCCAAATTTTTCTAAAAGATAAAACGCGCGTTTGTGTTGCTTGTGGCAACCATACAACGCTTGAACTTTTAGTAGTTCAGCCTTCTAGCAAAAAAGCAATGAAAGCAAGCGATTTTGCTAACGGAGCACTACGAAAATATTTAATTTAAGGAGTAAATATGAGTAAACTATATTATTCAAGAGAAGAAATGCAACGTTTAAATATAGCTAAATTATTAGAACGAGGTGTTAAAGTTGAAGATATTGCCATTATTGCCTATAATCAACAATATCGTTATAATAAAGACATTAGCATGGAAGCTTGCATAGAGAGTGTTGAAAAAATCTTATCTTTAAGAGATATTTTCCATTTAGTTCAATTAGGTGCTGAAATTGATCGTCTAACCGAAGAAAAAGCCTTTCGTGGACCGATTCAAGAAATTATGGAAAATGATTTAGGTGTTTTTGGCGTCGATGAAATTTTTGGGCTTGATATTGCTAGATTATATGGTGCTATTGGTCAAACCAATTTTGGTGATATTGATGTTAATAAACCAGGTATTGTCGCAAAACTCAATGAAGAAGGTAAAGCTGGTAAAAAAAGTTGTCATACTTTTTTAGATGATATCGTTGGTGCTATCGCTGCCGCTGCCTCAACTAGGGTTGCACAAATATGGTCAGAAGATGTAGCAAGTAAGGCTAAAGATGCATAATCATGGAAACAATAAAAGATATTTTTAAAATAGGATATGGACCATCAAGTTCACATACAATGGGTCCAGCAAGGGCTGCTAAGATCTTTTTAAATCGTAATTTAGATGCTACTACTTTTAAATGTATTTTATATGGTTCACTAGCAAGAACTGGTAAGGGACATTTAACTGATTACATCATCAAAAAAACTTTTAACAATAAACCCATTGAAATAATTTTTGATTTTGATAAAACCTATAATTATCATCCTAACGCAATGAAATTTATAGCTTACCAAGATCACAAAAAAATTGATGAATGGTTAGTTTTTAGCGTTGGTGGTGGTACATTAAAAGAACTTAATGAACCTAGAACCCTAACCGATGCAACGATTTACCCTCATCATTTAATGAATGATATTTTAAAATATACCAAAGATCTAAAAATGGGTCTTGATGAATATGTAGAAAAATATGATGAAAAAGATCTTGATGAATATTTACTTGCTATTTTAAAGCAGTTTAAAAAAACGATTAATCAAGGCCTATATGCCTCGGATATCTTACCGGGTGGCTTACAAGTCCAAAGGAAAGCCCCCTTATTTTATCAAAAATTTTTAAGCAATCCTACGCTTGAACTATTAACATATACATACGCTTTAGCAATGAGTGAAGAAAATGCCTCAGGTAATCTAGTAGTTACGGCGCCAACTTGTGGCTCTTGTGGGGTAGTTCCCGCGGTCATATTAAGTTATCAAAAGATGAATGAAGTAAGTGATGAAAAACTAATAAAAGCGCTAAAGGTGGCAGGATTAATTGGCAATTTAGCGAAAACTAATGCCTCCATTTCAGGTGCTGAAGTAGGTTGCCAAGGTGAAATAGGGGTAGCTTGCGCAATGTCAGCTGCGGCCATTAGTTATTTAAAGGGCGCTAGTAATGAAATTATTGAATATGCGGCAGAGATTGCCCTAGAGCATCATTTAGGCATGACTTGTGATCCCGTTAAAGGCCTTGTACAAATACCTTGCATTGAACGTAATGCGATTGCTGCCATGCAAGCTAATAACGCTTCAGACTATGCTATTTTAGCTGGTAATAAACATAATGTAACACTTGATAGTGTTATTGAAGTTATGAACGAAACGGGACATGATTTACATACCAAATATCGTGAGACCGCAACAGGTGGCCTTGCTATTCATCAAAAAAAGTAAAAAGTTTAAGGCAAAAATATGGAAATAATAAATACTAACATTATTAAAGAAAAAGCCCAAATCATAATTACTTGTACTTCATTAAGTCATGAAGGATTAGGAATTGGTAAAGTTGATGGCATAAAAGATGGCATCATGGTTAATAACTTTCCGATCTTTACGACAAACTTTTTAATTGGTGAAAAAGCTAAAGTAGAAATTACTAGCCTTAAAAAAACTTATGGTTATGGTAAAATCATTAAAATATTTACCGATACCATTTCTAAAGATCGCATAAATCCTGCTTGTAAAAATTATGGCAAATGTGGTGGTTGTAATTTAATGCATTTAAATTATTTAGCAACCCTTAATTTCAAAACCCAAATGGTTAAAGAAACCTTAAAAAAAATTGCTAATTTGGATAATGTCATTGTAAATCCTACTATCGAAATGGATAATCCAAATTATTATCGCAACAAGGTACAAGTACCATTTAGAAATGAAAGCAATAAAATTATTTGTGGCTTTTTTGCACGCAATTCTCATCAAGTAATAGCTTTAGATGAATGCTTAATTCAACCTAAAATTTCTACAGATATTGTTAAATTTATAAAAAACATTCTTAATGAATATAAAATATTAGGTTATAATGAATTTAGTGATCAGGGCTTAGTTAAACATGTTTTAGTTAGAACAAATCATGACTTAACGAAGATAATGGTTATCTTAGTGCTAAAAGAAAATAACTTACCATATCAAGAGGAAATCATTAATAAATTAATTAAAAGATATCCTGTAATAAGTTCCATTATTATTAATGTAAAGCCTGAAAATAGCAATACAATTTTGGGAAAAAATTGTCAAACAATTTATGGTGATGATTATATAGAAGACATTCTACTTGGTTTAAAATTTAGAATATCGGCACTATCTTTTTATCAAGTTAATCATTCCCAAACTGAAAAGCTTTATCAAAAAGTTATTGAACTTGCCTCTTTGAATAAAGAAGATATCTTAATAGATGCTTATTGTGGTATTGGAACAATTGGTCTTATAGCAAGTAAATATGTCAAAGAAGTATACGCAGTAGAAATAGTAAAAGATGCCATTTTAAATGCTAAAACAAATGCTTTAATAAATAATATAAATAACATCCATTTTGTTTGTGCTAAAGCCGAAGAACAAATAGTTAAATGGTATGAAACAAATATTTTAGCAAATATCATAATCGTTGATCCACCTCGTAAAGGCTGTGATAAAACGTTACTTGATACAATCATTAAGATGAAAATAGCTAAAGTCATCTATGTTTCTTGTGAAGTGGCATCGCTTTCAAGAGATTTGAAATATTTAACACAAAATAATTATCAAATCATTACCATCCAGCCCGTTGATATGTTTGCTTATACATCAAATATCGAAAACATCGTATATTTATCTTATAAATAACAAGTAAAAAAATGAACTCAAATGTGAGTTCATTCAGACTGTTGACAAACTAAAATGTTAACAGTCTTTTTTTTGCATTTTAAAATAGTTATCAACACTTCGGTATATT
>CANQWZ010000072.1 GCA_947627685.1 uncultured Bacilli bacterium
CAGCTTCTTGATATTTTTTACCTCTTTTTGCCATTTTATTTTTTTACCTCCTAAATGTGGTCTAACGGAATCTCCTCCCACCAAGATTGAATTTTCTTCAATCAATTTAGAGAATACAGAAAACCTATTTTTCGACAACGATTCCCATATTTCGAGCAGTGCCTTCTACAATATTAGCTGCTGCTTCGACCGTATATGCGTTAAGATCAGGCATTTTCATTTGCGCAATTTCTAAAAGTTTAGCTCTAGAAATTGTTGCTACCTTTGTCTTTTTTGCATTAGCAGAACCTTTTTGAATACCTGCTGCTTTCTTTAATAAATCAGAAGCTGGTGGCGTTTTTGTAATAAAAGTGAAACTACGATCTTCATAAACATAGATTTCAACTGGAATTACATAACCTGCCATATTAGCAGTCTTTTCATTAAATTGGCTACAGAATTGTTGAATGTTAACGCCTGCTTGACCTAGGGCTGGTCCAACTGGTGGAGCTGGATTTGCTTTAGCTGCAGGAATTTGAAGTTTAACAACTTTTTTAACTTGTTTAGCCTTAGCTGCCACGAGACACACCTCCTTATTTTGTCCGTGATGTGGTTTATGAACACTATGATGTTCTCCCACACTTTTTAAAATTCATAGTATAAAGCGTCATTGCACGCAAATATTATTATACACAAAATTAGGCAATAAGTCAAATCATTTATTCTTTTTTTTGATGTTAATTTGTAAATGATGTGAGCCCAAAAAATTAAAATAAAAATTATACTTTATTGGCTAATTAAAAATTCTTTTTCATGTCCGCAAAGCTTTGTACAACTTTGAATCCCGCAAACATATAAATATAACGGGCTTTATTGTCAAGACCGGTAAAAAAGGTCATATAAGTAGCACCATGTTTTTTTAAATAGTCACAAAGGTAACAAAATAAAGCTTTACCAAGACCTTCACCACGTTCGTTTGGAGCAACACATATACCATCTAAATGGCCACGACCTGTTGCTTCTTTATACATAGCGCCTGTCCAACCCACTACTTTATTGTTTCTTGTAGCAACTAAGAAAGGATAGGGGTGATCTTTGGCCAAATTACTTTTGATGGCATTGGCAAAACCAGGATTATCAATGGCTTCACAAAATTCCTCAATACCACTATGTTTATTAGGATCATATACTTCAACATTTAAACCAAGTTTAGCATTTTCAGCCATTTTAGTTACAACTTTTTCTGGTAGTTGATAATTTTCTAATCCTAAATGAAAGCCCTCATGAATACTATTAACAAAATAACCATGGTGGTATAAAAATAAATAAAAGGCTGAATTAATTCTAACCGCAGGCATACCAGGATGTTCGTGTTTGTTAGTATGAGGAATATACCATGGCCAGTTAATTTGACTTAAAAAAACAAAACGGCATGAAGTTTTACCTTGTGCTTTAATATAATCTTCTACTAATTGTAAAAGTTTTGAACCAATTCCTTTATTGCGATAGGCCTTTTTGACAATAATCGTATTAATATAACCTGAAGCATTAGGATTAGCAAGATCAATGTCACGTATATTTCCACTAATAAAACCAACTATTTCTTCGCCTTCTATAGCAACAAAAGTTCCTTCTTTTTTAAAATAGGGGTTAGCAAATAAATGGTTTTTAAATTCATCAAAGGAAAGAGCTTTAAAAAAAGTTTCTTCTTCGGTAAGACTTAAAAAAACATCATACATTCCTTTTTGATATTTTTCTTGATACATTTCATATTTAATCATTTTTTTACTCCTTTTATCATTTATTACAATTCAATTATATCATATTTTTTTAGAAGATGTTTATATTTTAATAATATTTCATTTTAAAAAAAAAGCAGTCTTTAAAAAAGACTGCCGTTTAAATCCTTTACTAATGTAACCATATAAGCTTTATTTAACTGGTTCTACTTCATCAAAACGGAAATCATTTGGTGTTTGTCTACCAAATAAATCAATTAAAACGGTTACTATTTGATTTTCAACATCAATTTTTTCAACAATTGCTTCTTGTCCCATAAAAGTTTCGGAAATAACTTTCACTTTATCCCCTACTGAAAATTTAACATCAGTAGTAACGGTAATACCATTTTTTTTCAAAATAGGTATCATTTCATGAGGAGGAACTGGTACTGGTTTTGCTCTACCACCACTAGAACCTAAAAAGCCTGTTACCATAGGGGTATTTCTTACAATAAACCACGATTCATCCGTAACAATCATATCAACAAAAATATAGCCAGGATATGGGTTTTCAATTACTTCTTTTGTTTCACCATTAGCTTTTTTTTCAACGTGTACTTCTTCAGGTACTAAAACATTAAAGATGTAATCTTCCATATTCATTGATACAATACGACGTTCTAGATTACGCTTCGCCGCATATTCCATTCCTACATATGATTGTATTATATACCAAGCTCTTTCGTTTTCTTCTTCTTCGTACATGGGTACTCCTAATATATTAGATTCTTGAGTAGTTGAATAATTTTTTCAATTACAAAATCACAAAGTAAAAAGAATAATGCAAGCACAATTGAGAATACGACTACTTTTACAACATTCCATAGGAATTCTTTCCATTTTAAACCCGTAATATGTTTAATTTCATCAAATGATGGACGATAGAAACTTGAAGCCACAAGAATGATTGAAATGGTACCAAGAGCAACTAAAATCCAAGAGAAAACAATGGTATTAGTTTTACCACCAATTAACCATGCATCTTCAGGAATGGTTAATAATTTACCTTGTAATAATAGAACACCTAATTCAATCGCAAAGATACCTAAAAATAACAATAAATAGTTTTCAATACGATGTTCGGTAACTAAATATTCCATTACGCGATTTTTCTTTTCTGATTTAACTTTTTCAGCCATTATAAATCCTCCTATTTGGTTTCTTTATGTATTGTGTGTTTGTTGCAACGTTTACAATACTTTTTGATTACTACACGATTTGTAGTATTTAATTTATTTTTTTCTGTTATATAATTGCGAGATAAACATTCTTCGCAAACGAGTATTACTTTTTCTCTCATATAATACCACCTTGACTAATTAATTATACTAAATTTTTTAAGATAAGTCAACCATTTAAGTTATTTTTGCGTGCTTTTTTTCTAATTCTATCAATTGCATCATAAACTTGCTTAATATTACAATTTAATTCCGTCGCAATCATTTTAGGTTTTACTTGCTCAATAAAACGTTTAGTAAAGATAATTTGTTCAAAAGAAGATAATTTAAGATCTTCTTCATTGATTGTTTTGGGTAAGTCATAATTAATGGTATCAACAATATAGTCTTCTAAATCATTGATATACGCTATTTTATTACTATGCTTCTTTTTACGCAATAAATCAATAAACCTTCTTTTTAAGATAATGCTAAAATAGCGGTTAAAGCTTTGATAATAATTACTATTATAAGTGGTAATAGCTTTGTTTAAGGCTATTAATCCTTCTTGAAAAAAATCATCGGCTTCATCTTTGCCAATTGCTAATTTTTTTATATTAGCTAGAATAAGTGGCTCATATTTTTTCATTAAATAATCTCTAGCATCATCATCATTTTCCAAAATCAAATATAATAATTCGTTGTCATTAGCTTTTTCCATAAAATCCCCCCCTTTTAAATTATGAAAAATAGTTTTTATTGATGGCGTTTACGCAAGATTTCGTAAAAAATGATACTTGCGCTAACAGAAGCATTAAGTGATGTCACATGACCAAGCATCGGAATACTTATTTTTAAATCACAATTTTCCTTAACAAGACGTGAAAGGCCAAAACCTTCTGAACCTATTACTATTGCTGTTTTGCCAAGATAGTCGTAATCTTTATAATCCCTTGCACCATCCATGTCTAAGCCAACTATCCAAAAGCCCGCATCTTTCAATTTATTAATGGCTTGTACTAAATTAGTTACTTTTGATACTTTAACATACTCGATAGCACCCGTTGAAACTTTAGCAACCGTAGCATTCAAGCTAACGCTTCTATTTTTAGGAATAATAATACCATCAATCGCTGTTGCATCAGCTGTTCGCATAATGGCTCCTAAATTATGAGGATCTTCTAAGCCATCTAAAATAGCAACTGTGGCATTATCCTTTGCTTTTAAAGTTTTTAATAAATCATCCAGTGCCACATATTGATAATCATTAACTTCAATAACAAGTCCTTGATGATTAGCACCAAAAAGTTCTTTTAATTTGCTAGATGACAAAATAGTTAGTTCTAAATGGTTTTTCAAACAAAATTGTTGCATCTTATTAAGTACTTCACTATTATCTTGTACAAAAACTTTTTTAATTTGCTTATTAGCCTTGATGGCCTCCATTACTGGATTTTTGCCATAAATATACATGCTATTCACCACTTTCAACAATTTTAAATATTAAATCCATTAGTTCTTTTAATCTTTCATCGCATCTTGCTAAATATAAATAGCCAATGATTGCTTCAAGCCCTGTGGATATTAAGTAGGCCGTTTTATCAACATTTTTACGATAACAATGTGGTGCATTATTACGACCCTTTAAAAAGATTTTCATTTCCTCAGTTGTTAGTTGATCTTGTATTTTAGTAAAAATAAACTTATGAGCTGTAGCTGAAACATATTTAATACTTGCTTTCCTTAGATCTTTGGGTTTAGTTAAATTTTGTTCTAATAAATGTTTTCTTACTTCAAGCTCATAATAAGCATCCCCAATATAAGCAAGATCAGCACCATTTAATAATTGATAGTTCATTATAAGATAATTCCTGCATCAGTTATTTTTTGTCTTAAAAGATCAGCTTCAACAAAATTTTTAGCTTGTCTTGCTTCTTGCCATTTTTTAACAAGCGTTATTTCACTTGGTAAAAGGGGCTTTATCGCAACTTTTAGACCTAAAATAGATAGCATATCTTGATAAGTTTTTAAATCATTTTGGAGTGATGAATTACTAATGTTTTTATCTCTTAAGTCAACATTAATCTTTTTTTGTAAGTTATAAAGAACACTAATAGCGTTAGCCGTATTAAAATCATATGCCATTTCTTTTAAGAAATCATCCATGATCGGAAGTACACTACCACCATTTAAACTATTTTCTAATTCTAAGTGACGATATAGGCTATAATAAGTTTTAACAATTTTTCCCCATTCAATTTGGGCTTTCTCCATAAACTCTTCACTATAATTGATGGTTTGACGATAGTGATTTGAAAGAACAAAAAAACGATATACTTGTGGTTTATAAGTATTGATGATATCTTTAAGCCAAATGACATTACCCAAAGATTTACTCATTTTTTCACCTTTTAAATCAATTCGTGCATTATGAATCCAGTAATTAGCTATTGTATCATTATATAGAGCCATTGATTGGGCAATTTCATTTTCATGATGTGGAAATTTAATATCATTACCACCACCATGAATATCTATTTTGCCACCAAAAATATTTTTAATCATAACAACGCATTCTGTATGCCATCCTGGGCGACCTGCTCCAAAAGGACTATCCCATTTTTTGCCAACATCTTGAGTTTTTTTCCAAAGGGTAAAATCAAGGGGATCTTTTTTATGACTATTAATTTCAATTCTAGCTCCACTTTCTAAACTGTCAATATTTTGATTACTTAGAATACCATAATTTTTGATACTTCTTACATCAAAATAAACATCATCGCCACTTTGATATGCATGAGATGTTTTTAACAAACGATCAATAAAAGCAATAATGGCATCAATATTTTGGGTAACTCTAGGATGAATAATATCATCTTGACAGCCAATTTTTTCACAAACATCAAGAAAGGCTTCAATATATTTTTCACTTATTTGTTCTTCAGTGGTTTTTTCTTCAAGAGCTTTTTTGATGATTTTATCATCAATATCGGTAAAATTTGATACCATCGTAACTTTATAACCAACATATTCTAAAAAGCGTTTAACTGTATCAAAGAAAATTACCGGTCTAGCATTACCAATATGAATATGATTGTAAACAGTAGGGCCACATACATACATCGAAACTTCATCTTTTTTGATAGGTTTAAAAGCTTCAAGATGATTTGTCAAGGAATTGTAAATTTTTATTTCATCTTTAATCATAGTTATCCCTTTCTAAAGTTTTAATTTTATTTTTGCTATTTGATTTTTAGAAAAAATAAGACCACAAATAGTCTGTGGTCTTAAATAAACATAAGCTAAGCGTATTAGTAAAGATACGATTAACGCTTTGAAAATTGTGGAGCACGACGAGCTTTACGAAGACCATATTTCTTACGTTCAATCGTACGTGGGTCA
>CANQWZ010000073.1 GCA_947627685.1 uncultured Bacilli bacterium
AAAATATTGAAACACTTGATCGTAAGTCATATTACAAGTTGTTTTCACCGGTATTTCAAGAAATAAATGGCTTTAATTTTGAAATAAGAGAAAATGTTGCGATGCGTTATCAAGATGAAGTTAACGATGAAATGGTTGATGATGCTTTATATTTAGCAGGATTAAAAGAACAAATAGATGTTTTACCAAATAAAGCAAGGACTATTTTATTAAAAGAGTTAGAAGAAAGTGGCATTGAACTTTCGGGTGGGCAAATGCAAAAACTTGGTCTTGCTAGAGCAATATATAAAAAAAGTGATGTCATTATTTTAGATGAGCCAACCTCGGCACTTGATGCTCTTGCGGAAAGCAAAATGTATACTAATTTCAATCAAATCATTGGTGATGCTGGGGCAATATATATATCACACCGCCTAGCTTCAACGTATTTTTGTGATTATATTTTGTTTTTAAATGCGGGGAAAATTATCGAACAAGGTACGCATGATGAGTTAATGCAAAAAAAGGGCGAATACTTTAATCTTTTCTCTTTGCAAGCTAAATACTACCAAAAGGAGGATCCTTGCAATGAGTAAAATGACCAAAGAACAAAAATATCAAAGATCAATTAGAAGAAATCTTAAATACTTTTTACCTATTATTTTTAAACGCTCTAAAATCTATTTTGTTTATAACTTTTTTAAAATTATTTTAGATAGTTTATTACCAATTGTTAATATCTATTTTCCAGCTAGAATTATTGGTGAGTTAGTTGGGGCTAAAAATATAACAATGATTGTTATATATATATTGATTGTTATTTTAGCTAATAACCTTGGTGCAATTTTAAGAAAATATCTTGAGTTAAAAATTGCCCTCATAAATGATAAACTAAGTAAGTATTTTGATGAACTTTTAAATGCTAAAAGTTTGCGACTTGATTATCCTAGTTGTGAAGATCCCGCTATTAAAGATTTATGTGAAAAAGCTAATGCGGGAATGCATTATGAAACACAAGGTATTTCGGTAACTATTGATACACTTAGTAGCCTAATTAGTAAAATTATTGCTGCAGCATCGGTAATTACAATTGTTATTTTTAGTAGTACCCCTTTATTAATTATTCTTGTTAGTATTACAACAATTGTTAATACGATTATTTGTATTTTAAGAAATCGGTTAAACTTTAATTTTTATAAAGAAAATACCCGTTTAAATCGTTATTTTTTCTATTTCTTTTATGATTTGGTAGATTTTAATTTTGCTAAAGATTTAAGATTATATGATGCAAGCCCACTAGTAATTGACTCAAGTAAGGCTAATGCGCATATAGCAATAAAAAAATACAAAAAGCTTTTTACTAAAGATGGCATTCTTAATTTAATTTCTATTGTCTTAACTAATATCTTTGATAATATTTTAGTATATATATATTTGATTATTTGTTGCTATAATAAAGTAATAGATATTGCTACCTTAACAATGCTTGTTACAGCTTATGCTACTTTTAGTCATTCGCTTACAGGTATATTTAGAGAAATATTTGATTTTGAATATATTGCTTCTTATCAAAATTATTTTATTGATTTTATGGAGCTTGCTACTAAAATGCAACTAGGCACTAAAATGCCTCCTAAAGATATATTCAGTATTGAATTTAAACATGTATATTTTAAATATCCTCGTACAGATAATTATGTTATTGAAGATTTCAACCTAACTATCAAGCAAAACGAAAGACTTTCCCTTGTTGGCTTAAACGGGGCTGGTAAAAGCACCTTAATGAAATTACTATGTCGTTTATATGATGTAGATAAGGGAGAGATTCTATTAAATGGCATAGATATCAAAGAATTTGACTATGAAGAATATCTAAAATTATTTTCCATTATCTTTCAAGATTTTAAATTAATTTCTTTTACTATTAAAAATAACATTGAATGTTTAGATGATAATCATGATAAATTATATGATGCTTTTACAAGAAGTGGTATTAAAGAGCGTATTGAAGAACTGCCTTTAAAAGAAAATACTTATATTAATAAATACTTTAGTAAAGATGGTATTGTTTTTAGTGGTGGTGAAATGCAAAAATTAGCTATTGCAAGAGCTATTTATAAAGATGGTCCTATCGTTATTTTAGATGAACCAACCTCGGCTCTTGATCCTTTGGCAGAAGCTGATATATATACTCGCTTTAATGAGATAATAGGTAAAAAGATGGCTATTTTTATTTCCCATCGTTTATCAAGTTGTAAGTTTGCGGACAGAATTGTTGTGCTTGATGGTAAAAGAATTGTTGAAGAAGGAAAACACGATGATCTTATGAAAATAACAAATGGTAAATATCAAAAAATGTTTAACGAACAAGCTAAATATTATCAAGAAAGAAATAAAAATGTTTAAAAAATAACAAAATAAAATAACACATTGCCTATAGCAATTGTGTTATTTTTTTGATATAATATTATCGTATGCAATAAAATATTAAAAATAGGAGGTAATTTTTTATGGCAACTGTTGAACTAAAGAACATCAACAAAATTTATAGTAACAATGTACAAGCAGTATTTGATTTTAACTTAAAAATCAAAGACCGTGAATTTATTGTTTTCGTTGGTCCATCAGGATGTGGTAAAACCACAACCCTTAGAATGATTGCGGGCCTTGAAGAAATCACAAGCGGTCAACTATTCATTGATGGTGAAGTTATGAATGACGTAGCTCCAAGAGATCGTAATATTGCCATGGTTTTCCAATCTTATGCACTATATCCACACTTTAGTGTATATGATAATATGGCATTTGGTCTAAAATTAAGAAAATTCTCACGTAATGAAATTGATCGTCGTGTACAAGATGTAGCCGAAAAATTAGGTTTAAAACCTTATCTAGATCGTAAACCTGCAGCTTTATCAGGTGGTCAACGTCAAAGAGTTGCGCTTGGTCGTGCTATCGTTCGTGATGCGAAAGTCTTCTTAATGGACGAACCTCTTTCTAACCTAGATGCTAAACTTCGTGTTCAAATGCGTTCTGAATTAATTAAAATTCATGAAAGTTTAGGTACAACTACCATTTATGTTACCCATGACCAAATTGAAGCTATGACTATGGCAACTAGAATTGTTGTTATGAAAGATGGTTGGATTCAACAAGTAGGTGCTCCAAAAGAAATTTATGACAAACCAAATAATATTTTCGTAGGTGGCTTTATTGGTACTCCACCAATGAACTTTGTAAATGGTGTAGTTGGTAAAGATGGTATTTTTGAATGTGGAAGCCATCGTTTTGGGGTAGTAAGAATACCAGTACCAGAAGAACAAATGGAAATTTTAAAAGCTAACAATTTCCTTGAAAAAGATGTTATTATGGGTATTAGACCAGAAGATATCTCTGACCAAGAAGAAGATTTTACTAAACACCCTGAATGGACAGCTGAATACAAAGTTGATATTTCCGAGTTACTTGGTGCTGAATCACAAATTAGAGTTAAACTTCCAGGTAAAGATGTAACAGGCCAAGCAATCACGGCGAAAGTTCCAGCTCGTATTGATATTCATACTAACGATAACATTACTTTAATGCTAAATATGAATAAATGTCATTTCTTTGATCCTGAAACTGAAAATAGACTTAAGAAAGATTAATTAAAAAGTGATAAATCAAGATATTTTATACCTAAAAAAAGCTAATCGTGCAACAATGATAAAATATAAAAATCAAGATGTTATTATTGTTGATAAAATTTTAGAAAACCTTTTAGATGATTATCTTGCTAAAGATTTATCAACCCTTAAGGGACGTCTATTAGCTACATCAAAGGTATACCATATCTATAAACATATTCCATTATATTTAGGAAATAATATTACTCTAATACAAGCTTTTAATAAGAAAGAGATTGATAATATATATATCAATAGTTATAATATTATTGATATGGTAAAGGATGAAACTAAAACTAAAATATTATTTCTTGATGGTAGTAGTATAACGATAAATAAACCTTATCGAATATTCAAGAAATATTATGATTTAAGCTTAGAAATTAAAAAAATTCAAGCATGATAGAAAGAGGAAAATAAAATGGCAAAGAAAAATATTAAAGATTTAGACTTAAAAGGTAAAAGAGTCTTAATTAGAGTAGATTTCAATGTTCCAATGAAAAATGGAACTATTACAGATGAAAATAGAATCGTTCAAGCTATTCCTACGATTAAATACGCAATTGATGAAGGCGGTAAAGTTATTGTTTTTTCTCATCTTGGCAGAGTAAAAACAGTTGATGATCTTGCGAAAAATAGCCTTGCACCTGTTGCGAAAAGACTAGCCGAAATTCTTGGCATGCCTGTTAAATTTGTTCCTACAACACGTGGCCAAGAATTAGAAGATGCTGTTAAAGCTTTAAAAGAAGGCGAAGTATTAATGTTTGAAAACACAAGATACGAAGACTTAGATGGCAAAAAAGAATCTAATTGCGATCCAGAACTTAGTGCTTATTGGGCAAGTCTTGGTGATGTTTTCGTTAATGATGCTTTTGGTACAGCTCATAGAGCAGCAGCTTCTAATAAAGGAATTGCAAGTCATTTTCCAAATGATTCTGCAGCCGGCTTTTTACTAGAAAAAGAAATCAAATTTATTGGCGGAGCTGTTGATAATCCTGTAAGACCATTTGTGGCTATTTTAGGTGGCGCTAAAGTAAGTGATAAAATATCAGTTATTGAAAACTTACTAAATAAAGCTGATAAAGTATTAATTTGTGGCGCAATGGCTTATACTTTCTTTAAAGCTCAAGGTCTTGAGGTTGGTTTATCTAAATGTGAAGATAATTTCGTTGAATATGCTAAAGGATTACTTGCTAAAGGAAAGGGTAAAATTGTCTTACCAGTAGATGTTGTAAGTGTAACTGTATCTAGTGAAGATTGCGCAAATGATTTCTTTGGTACGATTGCTAAAGCAGACACTAAAGTAGTAGCAGTAGATGCTATTGATAAAGATGCTCAAGGCCTAGATTGTGGTCCTGCCACTATTGAACTTTTCAAAAAAGAATTAC
Organism: uncultured Bacilli bacterium; assembly: GCA_947627685.1. Classification (GTDB taxonomy): domain Bacteria; phylum Bacillota_I; class Bacilli_A; order ML615J-28; family CAG-313; genus CAG-313. Next base: position 5,033 of record CANQWZ010000073.1, read on the forward strand.
AAGGTGCTAAAACGGTTGTATGGAATGGTCCTGCTGGTGTTTTTGAAGTTGAAAAATTTGCAAAAGGCACTAAAGCTATTTGTGAAGTTTTAGCACATCTTAAGGGTGCAACTACTATTATTGGTGGTGGTGATTCAGCAGCAGCAGCTATTTCAATGGGTTATGAAAGTAAGTTTAGCCATATTTCAACTGGTGGTGGTGCTAGCCTTAAATATCTTGAAGGTAAAGCCTTACCTGGTGTTACTTGCTTAAGTGATAAGTAATTGTGGTGATAAAATGCGAAAACCAATAATTGCGGGAAACTGGAAAATGTATAAAACAAGAGATGAGGCATTATCATTTATATATGCAGTAAACGAGATGCTTCCCTCTTCTGATATAGTAGATACCGTAGTTTGTGCACCATTTGTTGTTTTACGTTGCCTTGTTAAACGCCAAGGTCAAAACTTAAGAATTGGGGCTCAAAATATGCACTATGAAGAAAAAGGTGCTTATACAGGTGAAATTGCACCTCAAATGTTAACTTCACTTGGTGTTTCTTATGTAATCATCGGCCATTCTGAAAGAAGAGCTATGTTTAATGAAACAGACGAATCAGTTAATAAAAAGTTACATGCTGCTTTTAATCATGGCTTAACCCCTATTTTATGTGTTGGTGAAAAACTAGAACAAAGAGAAAATGGTCAAACCGAAGCCGTAATCAAAGAACAACTTATTGAAGATTTAAAAGGCTTAAGTGCTGAAAATGTAAAAGCGTTAGTTATTGCTTATGAACCAATTTGGGCCATTGGTACTGGTAAAACAGCAACCGCTTCAGTAGCTGATGAAACATGTGGTTTTATTAGAAAAGTTATTGCTACTTTATATGATAGTGATGTTGCCAATAGTATTCGTATTCAATATGGTGGTAGCGTTAAAACTTCTAATATTGAAGAATTAATGAAAATGCCTAATATTGATGGAGCCTTAATTGGTGGTGCGAGCTTAGTTGCAGAAGATTTCCTTTATTTTGCAAATGTAGCATCAAAAATACAAAAATAAAAAAGATTATAATGATAGGTCTAAGATGGGCCTATCATTTATTTTGCGAAAAGATTAATAATGTGATATAATAAAAAAAAGTTACTTGGAGGCAAAAATGAACTCTAAAGAAAGATATAAACAAATAATTAAAGAAAATGATGAAATTGTTAGCTATCTTAGCGATTCCTATCAGCGTATAGCTTTATCATATG
>CANQWZ010000074.1 GCA_947627685.1 uncultured Bacilli bacterium
AGTGGGATTTATAAAAAAGTTTTATTAGTGGCAACGGGTGCTTTAATGAATCCGATAATGGTTGCCCAAAATGAATCGATCCCCGCTATTGCTCATGCCATTTGTTTAGAGAGGAGTAGTTTATGATTTTTTTATATGCATTTTTAATTGGTGGCTTAATTTGTTTAATTGCTCAGTTATGCCTTGACTTATTTAAATTAATGCCGGCTCATATCGTTGTTATCTTTGTGGTTTTAGGTTCTTTTTTGGAGGCTTTTCATTTATATGATAAATTAGTAGCCGTAGCCGGTGCTGGAGCTTTGTTACCCATTGCAAGTTTTGGACATTCACTTACGCATGCGGCAGTAGATGCAGCTCTTAAAAGTGATTACTTAGGTCTTTTCAGTGGATTATTTGATCTTACTTCAAGTGGGATTGCGGCAGCTATTTTCTTTTCTTTTATCATTGCGTTAGTATGTAAACCAAGAGGATAAAATGAATGAATATGTTAATAAATTAAAACAAGATTTATCATATCAAGAATCTTTTGATGTTACTTTTCGTGAAGTTGAAACCGCATATCATCATTATTGGGTAATTTTCCTTAACTTTTTAATTAAAAGTGATGGCATTATTGATATTATATATAGTCTTGATCAATTTGCTTCTTTTGAACAAAGTGGAGCGCTTGCAAAAATTATTTTAAATGAAAGTTCAACGCTTGAAAAAGATTATAATGTCATTTATGATGCGATTTTAAATGGTAATCTTGCAATTTTTGTAGATGATGAGAGGCAAGCAATCATAAGTGAGGTTAAAAACTACCCTACAAGAGGTATCGAAGAACCTGATAGTGAAAAAGTAGTAAGAGGCAGTCGCGATGGCTTTACCGAAAATATTGCTACTAATATTGGTCTTGTTAGAAGAAGAATTAAAACCGGTGATTTAAAAATTATTAAATATACCATAGGTCATCTTAGTAAAACAAATGTGGCTTTACTTTATATTGATGGTTATGTTAAGCCTAAGTATTTGGAAAAAATAAAAAAAAGTTTAGCCTCTATTGATGTAGATGAACTAACCATGAGTGATAAAGCACTTGAAGAACTAGTGATAAATAATAGTTATACTCCATATCCCTTAGTAAAATATACGGAAAGGCCAGATACTTTTGCGGCACATCTATATCAAGGGATGTTTGGCATCATAGTTGATACCTCGCCAAGTGCTATGATTGGTCCCATATCCCTTTTTGATCATATGCAACATGCTGAAGAATTTAGGCAAACATTAATATCAGGTTCATATTTAAGATTTATTCGCTTCATTGGCATTATTTTATCTTTTTTAGTTGTACCCATTTGGTTTACGCTTTTACAGTACGAAAAGTTTCATTTTAGTTTCTTTGGTAAACTTTTTGAGGTAGATAATAATCATTTTGCCATATTTATACAACTTTTGTTAATGGAACTAGGAGTTGAATTCATTAGAATGGCATCAATTCATACCCCTAATGCCCTTTCAACATCGATGGGTATAATTGCGGGCGTAATTGTTGGTGAAATGGCTATTAATATGAATATTTTATCAGAACAAATTGTTCTCCTTGGAGCCGTTAGTGCGATTGGTTCTTATATTACGCCAAGTTATGAATTGAGTTTAGCAAATAAAATTGCCAAATTATTATTAATTATAGTTGTTTTTATTTTTGGTATTTATGGTCTTGTTTTTGGTCTTTTGGCTCTAACGATCTATTTAGCAAGCCTAAAAAGTTTTGGTAGACCTTATTTATACCCTTTATTTCCTTTTAATTTTAAAGCTTTATTACAACAACTCTTTAGAAAACCTTATAATAAGCATAAGCATAAATAGACCTTAAAATACGAAATCCTTGCAAATTTCTTTGTTATTTAGTATAATGAATTAAATTTAGGAGGAAAATATGGCAAATATTAAATTTTTTGCTTTAGGTGGCCTTGGTGAAAATGGTAAAAATATGTACGTTGTCGAAGTAGATGAACATATTTTTATTTTAGATGCTGGTCTAAAGTATCCGGATATTGATATGTATGGGGTTGATGCGGTAATCGCTGATGTGTCATATTTAGTTGAAAATAAAGATCGCATTGAAGGTGTTTTTATTTCACATGGCCATGAGGATCATATTAATGCTTTACCTTATCTTTTGAAGCAGATTCCAACTAGAATTTATGGTACTCATTTTACTATTTGTTTAATTGAAAATTTACTTTTGAAAAATAAAATGAATATTAAAAACTTTAAACTTTTTCGCATTAATGAAAATAAAGTTTTAAAATTTGGTGATGTTAGCGTTTCTTTTTTTAATACCTCTCATAGTATTCCTGAATCAGTAGCTATTTGTATTAATACTATTGATGGTTCGATAGTTTATTGTACGGATTTTAATTTTAGTCTTACTAATTATAATAAATATCAAACCTCTTTTACCAAGATTGCGGATTTAAGTAAACATCATGTTTTAGCCCTTTTAACCGAAAGTATTGGTGCAGGTACGATTGATCGTATTAAAAACGATTCACTTCTTGAACATGCTTATAAAAATGTTTTAGTTAATGCTAAAGGACGTATTATTATTTCAACCTATGCATCAGATTTAAGTAGAATTCAAAAAGTAATTAATTTATCGATTGATAAAGGTAAGAAAATTGCTATACTTGGTAGTATGGCTAAAAAAATTATTGATATTGCTATTGATGCTAATTACTTAAGTATTGGAAATGATGCTTTAGTTGTTTTAGATGAAATAAAAGAAGATGGTACACAAAATTTAGATAATAATTTAGTTGTTATTGTAACTGGCGTACGGAATGAGCCTTTTAATCAACTTCTTAAAATGGCAAATGGCGATCATCGCTTTCTTAGACTTGTTGAAAGTGATACGGTAGTAGTCATGACACCGCCAATTCCTGGTAATGAAAAAAATGCTATTAATGCTTTAAATTTGCTATACCGTTTTGATATCAATTTAACCATTTTTGATAAGAAAATTTTGCGAAGTTCACACGCCGATAAAGATGATTTAAAATTAATGTATGCGATGTTAAAACCGGATTACATTATTCCTATTAAAGGTGAATATCGTCATATGTACGAACAATATTTAGTGGCTAAAGATTATGGCTATAATGATGATAACATTTTACTACTTGATAATGGTCAAATTGTTGAATTTGTTGATGGCGCTTTAGTAGAAGGTGGTAAAATTAACACCGGTGATATTTTTGTTGATGGCTCTTTACTTGGTAGTGTTAATGAAAATGTTATTAAAAAACGTGAAATGTTAGCTGAAGAAGGTGTAATACTTGTTTGTGTTAACATTGATACAAGACTTCGTAGAGTAGAATCTATACCTGATATTATAACTAAAGGCCTTGCTTATGATATTGCTTTTGAAGAATTAAATCTTAAAGTTAAGGAATTAATTATGCGCCTTGTTAATAATAATTTAGTTAAAAAAAGTTTCGCAAGTGAAAAAGTTAGTCAAACTTTAGAAGAAGAAGTAACTAAAATTGTTATGCGTCTAACTAAACATCGTCCTGTGGTAATTTGTACCATAATTGATGTAACAAAATAGTTCTAAAAAAATAAACCACTTCATATGGTAAATGAGGTGGTTTATTTGTATATGCTAAAAAATAATTTTTCTCTAAATATTATTTAACATACAACGACTGACTTAACTTTTTTTGCCATTTGCTACGAGTATCAAAAGAAGTTCCCGTTTAAATGGTTATACTTTATTGAAAAAGTTATTGCCAGTAGACAAATTTGTTACTTTAAAGATAGCACTGGTATTTTGCAAATAGGTTTAATAAACTATAAAAAATTAGAATATGTTTTTGAAATTTTACATCTTTTTTTACAAAATGGCATTATTAATAAAGTAATTCATAAAAAAGAGTTTATGATTATTCATTTTAGCCAAGCATTTCATCTTGATTTTTTAATTTGTCCTCTTTTTTTTAATACGCTTAATCTTTACTATCATTTTAAAAAACCTGAATATAAACTATTTGAGGTCTATTATGGTGCTATTTTAACATATCATGATCAAAAACGTTTAATTCCGCTTGTAGTTAGTTATCAAAATAAATTATATGTATTTGATAGTAGTAATGATTTAACATATGATTTAGGATCAGATGTGGTAATAGTTCACTTATTTAATTTAGCTACTTGTCAGAACAATTTTAATAGTGATGTTAAGATGTTTCGCTTATTTTGGAGTGATAGCAAATATTTAGAACAAATAAAAAAAATAATAGTGACATGAAAATTTTGCATGCAAAATGTTTCATATCACTTATTTTTTTATAATTTTACCACTTCGTTAATTTGGCACCCTTCCTCAATTTCAAGTTCGCCACTATATTCTAAATAATCAACTACACAATATTTTGATAGTTTTACATTTTCAGCGCATAATCTTTTACAATTTAAAATTTCGGCTTCAATTGATGTACATTCGATTTCATTAACATTAATATTGCGTTTAGTAATATTAATAAAGGGCTTTCTGAAGGTAACGTTTGTAGCATGTATTTCATTAATTTCAACGTTATTACTTTTAATTTGCACATTTTCAGCACATAATTCACCTTTAATGGTAATGGTACCTGATGCGATAAAATTCTCACAAGTTGTATTTGTGTAGGTAGAGTAATTACCTGATATTTTGATGGTATTTGCTGAAACGTTACTAAGGGTATTAATATTACCGGTAACGTTAATAACGGGAGCATTTATATCGCCTTTTGCTATTAGTTTTCCTGTAAGACTAATAGCATTAGCTTTAATGTATTCTTCAACCTCAACTTCACCCGTATAGTTTAGAGTGCCACTTTCAAGGCTACCGTTTATATTACAAGTACCTGTACCCATGAGTTCTTTGCATTTGGTGCTTGCAAAAATTTTACCAATACCAGTGATTGATATTTTATCAAATTCACCACCATTTGATTGACCAAAACCGACAATTTTTAAGTTTTCCATATTTTTCCTCCTAATTTTGATATAATGATTTTTTAATAATTACGACTAATTCTTTTTCTAATTCTTCCAAATCATAGACTTTAATGTCAAAATCAATATCTGAAACAATTAAGCTATCATTGAAGAAGATGATAAAACCTTCGTGTCGTTTAGAAAGTAAAGCCATTTTAGCTTTTTCAAAATGATAATTTTTAAAGTTGCTAAGCCTAAAATCAAAATTAATATTATAAAAGGTTTTATCAACATCTTGCCTTGCTTTTGATAAAGCGTATAAAAGGACAACTTCATTTAAATTTAAATCGCTTTTTTTATCAACTAATTTTTTAACAATACGATCATCTAAAACATCTAATTTCTTTAATTTATCTAGTGAAAAGGAAATTTCACTAGGTGAAGGATTTAAAAAATTTTTAATTTCATCCATCGAAAATTCATCTTTTAAATTAAGAATTTTATTAATACGTGGAATTATTAAATCTTCATCAAAGAAAGTTTCTTGACCAGATGGTACACTTGATTTAACAAACCATTCTTCGGGTATTAAACCTTCCCTTTTCCAACGATAGAGCTGGCCATATGAAATTTTAGTTTTTAATAATAAATCTTTTTTTGAAATCATTTCCTACACCTTTGTAACAATGTTTTACACTAATATTTTAACATAACAATGTTACATTGTCAACAAAAATGATATCCTTTATTTAATTACTTTATCTTTTTTTTGAAATTTGTTATAATATTAATGAAAGAAGAGTGATAAAATGGCCTTTAAAACACTTGTGGCTATTGATGATTTAGAACTTGAAAAATTATTTTTAGGTCCCAATAATCAAAATTTGCAATTAATTGCTAGTGAATTAGACATCAAATTAAATCATATTAATGGTTATATTACGGTTGATGAACATCTAAAAAGTAATAATTTTAATTTATATATAAAAGCAAAACATATTATTAATACGATATTAAAGTTATTAAAAAAAGCCATTAAAATCGAAGAACGCGATATTATTCATATTTGCATGCTTTTTAATGATGCTACTAATGATGATTTAACCGAAGAAATTATTTTAGATTTTTATCAAAACAAAAAGGTCATTTTAAATACCTATGAGGGTAAAAAAATAGTTGTTAAGACGCTTAGTCAAAAAAGGTATTTAGATGCGATGGAAAATGCTAATATCGTATTTGCGACCGGTAGTGCTGGAACTGGTAAGACCTATCTTGCGGTAGCATATG
>CANQWZ010000075.1 GCA_947627685.1 uncultured Bacilli bacterium
CTAAGAAGAACACCATCAGCGCTAACAATAAATTCTTGTGTAGTCATTTCAAAATGCTTTTGTGTTAAAACAACTAATATATTGGCCTTAGATGCACTACTACGAAGTAAAACTTTAGTATCATCTACTGGAATGGCCTCATATGTAGTTACTACGCCATATTCATCAATATACTCGGCATCACCATAGCCATTAAGAATCAACATTGTCCAATCATCATTTACATAAACGCCATCATTTACTTCATTATATTTACGATAAATATACAAATAACCATATTCATAGCTACTATCATTTTCATTTTCAATACGTGCAATATTGAAGATGAAGATGGTTTTGCCTTCCGCATCATATAAACGATAATTACCTTCTTCTTTACCAAATGGTTCATAAAAACTAGTTGTAGCGCTTACTTCATCATCACTAATAGTAGCATTACCATGACCATCAAGTGTTAATTTATTTTCATTTGCTTCACCATTTTTATAACCATTAAAAGCACCATATTCATATGTACGAATTACTATTTCATCATCGTTACCACTCTTAAAGTCAAAGATATATTCATCACCTTCATTACTCAAGAAGATAATTGAACTTCCATCTTTACTAATGACAAATTCACGTTCACCATAACTATTAGTACGAGCTTCATAAACCGTATTGCCTCTATATGCTTCACCGGTAAATGATTGACCATTATATTCTAAACTAGCACCAAAATAACCATCACCAGTTAATACACCAACAATTTCACCTGTATCATCAAGAACAAATAATTCGCCACTAACAACACCTTCATTATAGAAATATACTAAACCAATATGCATATCTTCTGATGCTAAAGCTACTAATACTTTTAAAGTATCTAATGCTTCTTCACCATCGTATTCCAAAACAGTAATGATAAATTCTTTGAAGGTAATGCCATTTTGCGTTAATTCTTTGCCTTTTTCATAAGTTCCTATGAAGAAGAAATTATCATAATAACCCATGGCTATATCGTGACCATTTAAAATAACTAAGTTTTCATCTGATAATTGACCATTTTCATCATATGTAAAATATGTACCAGCTTCTTCACTCGCAAAAGTAAAGCTACTGCCATCTTCTGAAATTATTACATACCAATCAATAATAGCCTCATCAGTTTCATACATTAAGTAAATTACATCTTCACCTTGTAATTCATAATAGCATGTATAAGTAGTAGTTCCTGCTGGTGTAAATAGGGCTGTACCATAGCCATCAGTAACAAGTTTACCATTATTACAATCAATATCGTAAGTAATGCCATCGCTTTCTAAGCATTCCCAAACACCATCTTCTTCGTTTGCAATTTTGAAATTAAGATTGTTAAAGCGATCAAAGATTTCTTCATAAAGGGCTGTTTCTTCATCAGTACTACCAACTGGTGCACTACCATTTGCGACAAATAAATAAACATCACTCATAGGAGTTGTAACGGTGCCATCTATTGCAAACAAATAACCACTACCACCAAATAAGCTCATATTAAGACCTACTACGGCACTATTATCATTATATACGATTATTAAGCCAACACTACTAATATCCGCAACGAATTTTACTTCTTTTAATTCGGTAAGATTACCATCAAAACCAATTTGGGTAATTGGTGCAGTATAAGTAAATGAATAATATTTTTGATTAATAAGGAAAGTACATAAAACAAGATAATTTAATTCTTCCATATTTTCTGTAGCAAGACTTGGTGCTTGCAAGTAACTATTCATGCCAAATTCTACTTTTTGTAGAGCAGCACTACCATTCTTATAATATGCTACACCATAAATATCTAAGTATATTTTTTCATTATTATCATCTTTGAAGACGGTTTCTTCATCGGTTATTTTCCAAACAATTTCATTATTATCCGTAATTTGAAAATTGAAACTTACATCTTCCATTGTACTTTCATAACGATATATTTTTTGCTCTTCATCTACTGCAAAAACCATACCATCATCACGAACGTAGTATAGTGGTAAATCATCATCAGTATAGCCTTCAGTTGAATATCTTGGTTCATAATTACCAAACCAAATTTGTGCATCATTAAATGAACCTTCATCTGGATATGCGGTATAACCACTAAAATACATAAAGGCTACATCACCTTGACTACCTTCATATAAAGGTTGTGGAACAACTTGGAAATCATACATACCATAAAAGCCAGCATCTACTACTGTAAAATAGTTAGCTATAATAGCATAGCGCGTAACATCACTAGTTGATGTTGTAGTAAATACTACTTTAGTATCAACGTATGTTTTAGGAGTAGGATAATCATCAACAAGCCATGTTATATCTTCAACGGTGTATGTTCCTTCATTACCATTATAATTACCATGACCAAAACCATCTAAATATAAAGTATTATATTCATAGTCAATATCGGTAAATGTACCACGATAATCACCAAAGACATAAGTTCCTTTTAATTTAACACCATCAAAAGCCTCTAAATTAGCTTTAGGTGTAAGTTTAAATGGGAAGACAGATGAATAAAGACCTTCATAATAATTGGCAACATATATACCATCTTCATCTAAATAGTAGGTGCCATAATAAACATCAAGCCATGCGTCAAATTCATCATCAAATGGTGATAAAGCATATACACTCATTTTACCAAAGCCATCTAAATAAATAAGATCATATCCATATCCTTCTTCTAGTTCTAAAGCATACCAACCTTGTTCATCATTACTAAAAGTAAAGCTAAGGCTTCCATCATCTTCACTAATCTCGATAACAAATAGTTTTGATGATTCTTCTGTTGTTAAAACAAAATAGCCTGTTTCTAAATCTAATGACCAAGTAGCACTTGTATTATTAAATTTAGCTGTACCATCATTTTTTAGTTCAAGGGTATTGTCCTTGCCATCTTCAAGAGTTGTTTGCCATAACTCTTTAAAGTAGAAGAAATTATCTTCTATAACCATTCCCGCAAGCGTTCCTTCTTCTCTTGTGAAAGTAAACACCGAAGTATTAGAATTATAGCTACCTTCTTTTTCAACACTACCACGAACTAAAATGGCTTTTTCTTCACCACGTGGTAAATATAAAACATCATCACCACCAAAATAATCCGTTATACCTTTATCCCAAATAGCATAAACAGTTAAATTATCACTTGGTGATACTTCATAAATTAATTCATCGCCTTCTTTAGTTAATGACCATCCAGCGAAACGATAACCATTAGCTGAAAAAGTATTTTGGGCTAAAGTATGACTAACACCATAAATAACATCTTCATCATCCATCATGCCAACTACACTAACATCTGCTGGTAAATTAGCATCATATGTTAAACTATAGTGTTTAAGATCATATTCTAAGCGTAAATGGCGATCCTTACCACTTGTAGGTAGTTCTAAACTACTATCAGGATTTATTTCATAACCTGCTGGTGCATCACTTATAAAGGCTAAAACATCAGCTGGGGTATTTGCGCCCTTATTTATTTCACCAGTAATTGATTTATCAAGTTCATAACCTGCTAAATCACTTTTTTGAAGGTATCTTTCTACTAAGTATTTAGAATACCAACGAGCATAATAAGTTACATCTGAAGTAGGCATCGTAGTAGGTAGGGTTACCTTAGAACCACTAAAATTAGCATCGGTAAACCAACCACCAAAATAATAATCATTATTATCGCTAAAAACAGGTAGTTTACCACTGATATCATCACCTTCTTTAGCTTCTACTTGTGATGCTACTATATCATCACTAACAAATGTAAGCTTATGAGTAGGCTTTTCTACTGTAATTGGATCATTACATGATGTACAACTACTAAATGTAAGTAAACCTAGCATCATTATAAACAAAAAATAAAATATTTTACGTTTACGTATCATAACATTCTTCCTTTATCATAATTTCTAGTTAAAATACTAGTATTAATATTATAAAAGAAATTCTTAAAAAAGTCAAAGTTTTTTATGCATAAAACGCTTACAACAATGATTTAGTAAATTTTGTTTAATATTTTATTATGATAATTTAGTATTTAAATTAAAAGTCTAAATTTAGATTATAAAAAAATGAAGTAAAAATAAAAGCTTTTTTTACTTCATTTTGTATTTTTTATAATTTATTTTCATACAATTCTTGATAAATATTTTCTAAAAAAGCATAGTTTTCATTGGAAAAACCATAATTAACAATTTTACTTTTTAATTTATCAATTATTAATTTATATTCAGCCCTCTTATGAATAGGCCAAGATGCTTCATCAATTAAATCAATAATAAATTGAATATACGAAAATCTTAATTGTTTAATGTCATTTGCTTGTTTAATGGCATTATTATATCTTACTTTTGCTTTTAATTCTTGATCTCTTACTTCAACTACTATTTCTATTAGTCCTTTACGATATTCTTTTTCACTAGCATTTATGTTTAAATGATCAATAATACTTTTTGAGATAAATTTAATAGCCTCTTTTTCATTTCTTCTTATTTTTTCTTCAAGTCGTAATTGCATGAGATTTTCAATGGCTAAATCATAATCTATGGTGTGCATACCATAATAATTTTTTAGCATCATTTTAGGTGAGGCGGTGTTAACAATTTCAAGGCACGAATCAAAACAACAAAAATGCCAATAACAATAAATATATCCTATCCAAAACATAACATCTTTATCATATGTATAGCCTTGATTTAATTGATATTTTTCCGCTAATAAATCAATTATATATTCTTCACCCATCCACTGCATGCCATCGAATTCTGCATTAAAATGTTTAGCAACATCCGATTTCATATAAGTAGTTATAAATTGTTCACTATCATAACCTTTAGTAGCTGCTAAGGCAAATAAACGTCCTTGTATAGAACATAATTTATTAATTATTACATCTATCATTATTTATCACCTAAAATCTCATCAAAAAATTTACCATCACGGCGATATATCTTGCAAATTTCATTGGCATTATCAATTCCTTTTTGACGATTAATCTTACTAATATCTTGTAATGCATATAATTCTAATTTTGACAGTGTTATTTCTTCTTTTATCATAAGATGTTCACATGCTTTTTGAGTAATAGCTACATATTGTTTTCCTAATTTAATGGTTGCTAAACATTCTACTAAGGCCTTATCGGTTATGCTATTTTCAAAAAAATTATCTAATACATAAAACATTCTGTCATCAGCAATACTACCAATTATTACATCATAATCATTAAACATATTTTTATATTTATCATAAAGTTTATTACTAGTAGTTGTGTCTAGTTTACCTCTATGATATGCTACAGTAAGAGCCCATTCGATGGTATTTGGTATTTCTAAAACTTTTAAATTGTTTAAATCAAGAGCAATGATATATAATTTAGGATCATCATAATTGCAAATTAAAGTTAGGGGTTGAATTATTTCATCTCCCATATAAAAACCTTTACCAAAATCACATTGTTTTCTACTAATGGGTGATATTTCATTAACAATCCCACTCTTAGAGCCATGAAATAATATTTTCTTATTATCATCAAGATACTTTTTTAATTCATTATTATATTTAGTAACGATATATGAAACAATATCAATATTATATTTTTTAGCATATTGGAAAAGATTATTTTGCATAGCTTCATTGGGAATATTTTTACCTTGTTCCCATCTATTAACTGTCGCAAAAGAAACTTTTAATTCTTCAGCGAATTTTTGTTGCGAAAGGTGTTTTTCACATCTTATATATTTAATTAAATCCTGCATTTTTCCATCCTTTTTATAACATTTATTATAATATTATTATATCAAATGTTATAAAATATGTCAATATTTTTTACAAATTATTGCTTAATTTATTATAAAAAGGCTAGAACAAAAAGGTATATAAACTTGTTGAGTGTCAAAAATTCTTGAGATTTTCTCAAGAATTTTTGACAGAGCCCTTATTTTTTTCGTTTTTCACATTTTTAAAATAATTGGATTAAATAAGTTTATAGAACCTTTAAAAGATATATTTTAAAAATAATCAAAATTTTAAAAAAAGAATTTAACAAAAATGAAAAAACAAATATTAAAAGAAAACGGTGGTTGATGATCTTCAGCAATAATAAATTAAATATAGAATAAATTCATACCAACTAATGAGCAACTTTTCGATGTTTAAGTGAGCAATATTTTGACATTTTAGTGAGCAACTTTTTATTGCTTTATTGAATTGTATAAATTTTTTGATTCT
>CANQWZ010000076.1 GCA_947627685.1 uncultured Bacilli bacterium
CGTGCTGGGGTATTAAAAAACAAATCACTTACTTCAATTTTAGTTCCTCTAGGAAAACTCGTAATCCCTTCTTCGATTAATTTAGATGCCTCATATTTTTTATAACTTGCCTCATAACCATTAATTGATGAAGTAATTTTAACTTTAGCTATCGCAACAATGGAAGGTAATGCCTCACCTCTAAAACCCAAAGTGCTAATGGCAAATAAATCGCATGACTTTGCTATTTTACTTGTAGCATGCGCTTTAATAGCAATTGCGATATCATCACTAGTCATACCAATACCATTATCAGTTACTGTGATTTTAGTTTTACCAGCATTAATTAAATCAATTTTAATATACGTGGCGCTAGCATCAATACTATTTTCAACTAGTTCTTTAACAACACTACTTGGTCTTTCAATAACTTCGCCTGCCGCAATCATATTAGCAAGTTCAATTGGTAATTCTTTAATTACAGGTCTATTCATCAGTTATCTCCTTTTTTATTTTAGCAAGGGTTAATAAAGCATCAAGAGGTTTCATGTTATCAATATCTAAATCATTAAGCAACACTATTAATTTTTCCCATTTTGGATTTTCTTTTTCAATATATTGGATTAAAGGTTTTTGATAATTTTTGATTGATAAACTATCTTTATCATATGAGGCCTTATTTTCTAATTTATCTAAAATATCTTTGGCACGTATCGTAACATCTTGTGGTATTTTAGCAAGCATAGCAACATTAATACCATAACTTTCATCACTTGGGCCAGGTAGCACCTTATGTAAAAAAACAATTTCGGCTTTTTTATTAAAAGTTGCCTCAACATGGACATTTCTTAAAAAAGATAGTGACGTATCCAAAGACGTTAATTCATGATAGTGCGTGGAAAATAAAGTTTTAGCACCAATTTCGTTATGAATATATTCAATGATAGCTTGGGCAAGAGCCATACCATCAAAGGTAGCCGTTCCACGACCTACTTCATCAAAAATAATTAAGCTACGCATTGTTGCATTTTGCAAAGCATAATTTACTTCTAACATTTCCGTCATGAAGGTTGATTCACCACTTGCAATATCATCACTCGAACCAATGCGCGTAAATATTTGATCAAAAATAGGTAGCTTAGCATAGGATGCAGGTACAAATGAACCCATTTGGGCCATAATGATAATTAAAGCATTTTGACGCATAAAGGTTGATTTACCACTCATGTTAGGACCAGTTATTAAAAGAATCTTATCGTTATTAAATAATTGTAAATCATTAGGAATAAATTCTTTATCAAGGGCCGTTTCAATTACGGGATGGCGACCATTTTTAATTTCAACTTCATCATATAATGAAAAAGTTGGTCTTACATATTTATTAGTTCTTGCAACTCTTGCTAAAGCAATTAGCATATCGATTTCGGCGATTTCTTTTGCCACTTTTTGAATATCACCTAAATAACTTTTACATTCATTACGCACCATATTAAATAACTCATTTTCAAGTTCAAGTGCTCTTTCATCTGATCTTAAAATTAAAGCTTCACGTTCTTTTAATTCTTCGGTAATATATCTTTCGGAATTACTAGTAGTTTGCTTTCTAATATAGCCAAATTCGTCTTTTACAAATGGTAAATAAGATTTAGTAACCTCAATGTAATAACCAAATACTTTATTATAAGCAACCCTTAAATTTTTGATACCCGTTCTTTCGCGTTCTCTTTTTTCAAGATTAAGTAAAAAATCTTTATTAGTGGTGCTAATATTTTTAATATTATCAAGTTCACTACTAAAACCCTGCCTAATAACGCCACCATCTTTTAAAGAGTATCCCGCATCTTCATTAATGGCCCTGTCTAAGAGGCTGAATAAATTTTCAAAGGTAATTATTAAACTCGCTTTCTTTAAAGCGGTCTTAGAAGCCATTTGGGAAAGTTTATTTTTAATTGTTGGTAAAACACCAATTGAGCGTTTTAACCAAATTAAATCCTTTGGTGTAAGTGATCCATAACTAATACGTCCGGCAATTCTTTCTAAGTCATATATTTCAATTAGATCATTTTTTAAATCTTCACAAAGTAAATAATTTTTTAATAATTCATCGATAAAATCTAACCGTTCATTAATTTTATTTAAATTAACTAATGGGTATAATAAACTTTGTTTTAAATGTCTTGAACCCATGGCAGTTGAACATTTATCAAGGACCGTAAATAAATTATTTTTAAAACGGTTCCCCTTAAGCGATTCAACTAATTCCAAATTTTTAACCACATTATTATCAAGACGTAAATAATCACTAAATTCATTATATTTAAAACTTTGTAAATGTACTAATACTCTTTTTTGGGTTTTAATGATATATGATATTAAACGCTTCGCACCAAGCAAATGTGATGGTAAAACATCAGCGAAAATGCTATCAAGATAACTTTCAACCTCTATTTCTTCACATACCGATATTACAATACCAAGGGTTTGATTTAAAACATTTTGAATTGTTTTATCAAGCGTTTTACTAATAACTACTTCCTTAATATTTAGTTTTTGAAGTTCACTATAAACAAGGTCAATATTTTTAGGAAAATGACTAATATATGCCTCACCCGTAGATAATTCGATATAACAAATTAAATAACCATCGTCAAGCTTTTCAATTGAACCAATATAATTGTTATTTTTATCATCTAAATAATGTTCATCAATATTAGTACCGGGTGTAACGATTTTAACTACATCACGATGCACAATTTTGTTAACACCGGGCTCTTCAAGTTGTTCAACAATCGCAACTTTAAAACCTTTATTAGATAATTTTTCAATATATGAATCAACCGCATGATATGGTACACCACACATAGGAACTCTTTCATTGTTAACTCCCGCATCACGCCCTGTTAAAACAATTTCAAGTTCTCTACTTGCGACAAGGGCATCGTTAAAAAACATCTCATAGAAATCACCTAGGCGAAAAAAAACTAAGATATCAGGGTATTTTTCTTTGATTTCTAAGTATTGTCGCATCATTGGTGTATATAGATTTTTATCTATTTTTTCATACATTCATATCACATCCTAAAAAAATTATAGCATAATTTTTATTTTTTTGTCATTTTTTTAAGTAAATTTTTATTACTTGTTAAGTAATTATTTCCTACCATTTGACTTAAAAAAAGCAGGATTTCCTGCTTTTTGATTTTTTCTATTTCTTATTGATTATTAAATTTTATTAAAACCACATCAAGTGCCTTAGCTACCGGAAATGATATAAAAATGCCACATAACCATTCAACTAAACCATTAACACCAACTAATAACACCATAAAATGAATTGGGTTAATAGCACCTATTCCTTCTGCTGTTTCTTGCATAAAATCGGTATTATAAAAGCAAATCATTAGTAAACTAGTAAATAATAATGTATTCAAGATCGGAACGATTATGCAACAAATACCCATTGCAATGGTACGATTAAGATGCATACTTATTTTTGAAAATAGCCATGCTGGGAAAAAACCAACAATCATTCTAGTAGGTACGCAAACTAGGAAGGTTAAAAAAGGATTAATACTAAATAGGGTAGAGCCAAAAGGATCATAACCAAAGCACTGACAAAAGCTTGTCATGCCAAAAACAAATCCTAAAAACAGTCCTACTAAAGGCCCTCCAACAATGCCTCCAATAGCAATGGGGATGATTGTTAAGGTAATTGTTAAAGCCACCGTTCTAATTGGTAAAAAAGCAAGAATTACCACTAGAGCAGCTAGAATTGCACTGAGTGTAATTTTTTTTATAATTTCATGATTTTTAGTCATATCTTACCTCCAAATATTAAGTATATGCTTTTATTTAATTTTTAGTCTATAAATTCAAATTCATAATCAAAGATGCAAACAAGATCACCATTCTTAACCCCAAGATCACGAAGTTTTTCATCGACACCTAAATCTTTAATTTTTTTCGCAAACAGTTTTACACTAGCTTCATTATTAAAATCGGTGCGTTCAAATAATTTTTTCACCATTTCACCTTCAACATGATAAATGCCTTGGGGATCTTTTGTAATTGTAAAGGCTGGGCCTTTTGGTACGAAATTATATTCGACCACATTTTCTTGTTTACTTTCTAGTACTTTTAATTTTTTTACTTCTTCTAATGTATCAGCAATTTTATAAATTAAGGTTTGCAAATTGGTCTTAGTATAAGCAGATATAGGAATAATATCAGTAATATTTGTTTCCTTAATAAAGGCCTCTAAATTTTTGACACTTGTGGGCAAATCCATTTTATTGGCAACCACAATTTCTGGCCTTGTTAATAAATCCGCTTGATAACTAGCAAGTTCATTACGAATAGCATAATAATCACTAATCGGATTTCTACCGTCTGTTGCACTCATATCAATGATGTGCACAATTACTCTGGTCCTTTCGATGTGTTTTAAAAATTGAATACCAAGACCAGCACCTTTTGATGCTCCTTCAATTAAGCCGGGTAGATCGGCAATAATAAAACTTCTACCATCTCCTACACCAACAACACCAAGATTGGGATGTAAAGTAGTAAAGGGATAGGCGGCAATCTTAGGCTTGGCTGCCGAAATTACCGAAATGAGCGTTGATTTGCCAACGGATGGGAATCCTACTAAACCAACATCTGCTAATACTTTTAATTCTAATAAAACATTACGTTCAACACCAGGAAGGCCTTTTTCCGCTATTTCAGGTGCAGGATTACGTGAAGTTGCGAAGGCAGCATTACCTTTACCACCTCTACCACCACTTGCTACAACGACTTCTTGATTATGTTTAGTAATATCACCAATCGTTTGTTTCGTATCATCATCAATAATGGTCGTACCTATTGGTACTTTTACATAAATATCTTTGGCTGATTTACCAAACATATTTTTATCCATACCATTTTGACCATTTTCAGCAACAATCTTTTTACGAAAGCGAAAATCAAGGAGCGTAGTAAGTCCTTCATCACCAACAAAGAGGATACTACCACCTTTGCCACCATTTCCTCCTGATGGTCCACCCATTGCGACATACTTTTCATGCAAAAAGTACGAGCCACCATTACCACCATTACCGGCTTTTACATATATTTTAACGCTATCTACAAACATGCAAACCATCCTTACATAATTACATAAATATTTCTACAAAAGAAAAGCACTTGCATGCAAGTGCTAATGGTAATTATTCCACTGGGTAAACGGAAACTTGTTTCTTATCTTTACCCTTGCGTTCGTATTTTACAATACCATCAATCATGCAAAACAATGTATCGTCCTTACCTAAACCTACATTATTTCCAGGATGAACTTTAGTACCGCGTTGACGATAAATTATCGAACCTGCAGTGGCAAATTGACCATCAGATAATTTCGCACCTAAACGCTTAGCTTCAGAATCACGTCCGTTTTTAGTCGAACTAACACCTTTTTTAGATGCAAAAAATTGTAAATTCAATCTCATCATGATGTTACCTCCTATTAATTATTTTCTAGTTTAATCTTGAGATATTTTGGATAGTTATTCATAATATCAACTAAAATATCATGTAAATTATCAAAAACTTGTGTAACTAGTTTTTGGGTGTTTACATCTAATAAATCATATCTAATATTACTAAGATAAAGATATCCATCAACCTCTTTTGTGACAACACTAAATTTATTAGGTATAAATTTATCTAACAAATTTATCGTAAAAATTGTAGCAGTTGAAATACCTGCACAAACAATATCACTACCGCTTTCAGCATATCCTGTATGTCCGCTTACTTCTAGGCTTTGCCAAAAACCTTGGGTTTTTTTTAAGCAAACCGTAGTCATAAGGCGTCCTAAGCAACAACAGAATTAATTGTTACTTTTGTGTATGCTTGACGATGGCCTTGTTTTTTGTGGTAATTCTTTTTAGCTTTATACTTGAAAACAATAATTTTTTTGCCACGTCCTTGTTTTTCGATGGTACCAACAACTTTAGCGCCTTCAACAACTGGTTGACCTACTTTATCACCTACAAGTAAAACTTGATCAAAAACAACTTCTTGACCTGCCTCACCTTCTAGTTTTTCAACG
>CANQWZ010000077.1 GCA_947627685.1 uncultured Bacilli bacterium
TGCTCATAGATAAAAAGTAAATCCGAACCATTCACTCGTTACGAGTATTTGGTTCGGATTATACTGACTTGGTGCAATCGATGAGACTCGAACTCACACATCCTTCTGGATACTACCCCCTCAAAGTAGCGCGTCTACCTATTCCGCCACGATTGCAAAAAATCCAAAAAGTTTTGGATTTTAATCAATTTCGGTTACATCATCAGGATAATATATGTTTAATTCTTCATGGGCATCTTGACTAATCTTATCAATTGGTAATTTGATATAAACAACTTCAGCTTCTGCTAAAAGGTTTTTATCCATATCATATATTTTAGCATCAGACACAAAAGTTCTTTTTGTGTTTTTTATAATTTTACCAACTGCTTTAAGTTTAGTATCATAAAGCACCGGCTTTCTAAATTTAACATTAATACTAACGGTTACAGCCCATGTGGTAGGTTCTGTTATCCAAATAACTCTACCGGCTATTTCATCAAGCATGGCAGTAATTAATCCCCCATGTGTTCTACCAGGATAACTTTGATGAAGATCTTTATATTCAAAAATACTAACTAAACTACCATCTTCCATTTCATAAAAAGGTGCTTTTAAGCCAAAGGGATTATCCATACCACAGATATAACACATTTTACTATTGGTTTGTTTTTTTAATACTTTCATTTTATTCTTTACCTCTTGTTGTATTATTTGTTATTATTTTTCGTATGATAGTATATAGGGGGGATTTTTTTTGCAAAATGACTATGAAGAATTTAAAAAAGCTGTCCAGTCATTTTCCAATTGGCTTGATTCTATTCCCCCTTATGAATATAGTATGTATGCAACTATCCTTGCTTATATTATAGCACCAATGCTTTCAACTAATGCGCAAAATGCTTTTGGAAATTGGCTTGAACAAGTAGGTCAAATCATTCTAACTATATCTGCCCAAGCAAGTGCTACTCCTACAAGTGATGAATATACTAAATTACTTCAAGAAGTAGACAATTTGAAAAAAGAAATTGCAAAGTTGAAAAATAGCAATTAAATATTACGCCAATATGGGAAACTAACTACCTTATCAATATTTTCATTATAGTAGTTAATTTCTTCCTTATTATAATAGTTTAATTCTTTTAATAAAGCATCAAAGATTAAGCTTTTTTGGCCTAATTTTCTTTCTAGTTGTTTTAGCATAACAATTCTTGTGATTTCTAAACGATAAAAAGGATAGTTACTTTCAAGTAATTCTTTAGAAAAGTTTAAATCAAAGCGTTCATCACCATTTAAAGCAAAGTAGGCATATAAGTAAATAATATGTGAAGATGCATATATTTTATCTTTATGGGTTATTTCTAAAATGATTTTTTTAGCTTCTTCTTCATCTTTATTAGTACCTATACCCTTTAGTTTAGCATAAGCATAATAGCCATAAGCACAATCACAATTAACATTTTCTTTTTGGCAAATAATTTCATAAGCTTTTTGGTAATATTGATATGCTTTATCAAATTGATGCATGAGTTCTAAGCATCTTCCATATAAACTTATCGTGCAAGTATCATCATCTTCAAGTTCTAAAATCTTTTCTAGGATAAGTTTTGCTTTATTTAAATTTTGTTTGAAACCTTCTTCAGCATAAATATATCTAATAGCTATTTTTTCTTTTAACCATTTTGATGAACTCTTAAGGATCATTTTTGTTCTTTTTTGAATGGCTTTATTTAATTTTTTAGAAGGTAATAAATATGAACAAATTGTATCATTATATTCATCATAATCAATATAATCATAAACATAGGCTTTTTGATAATAAGCTATAATTTCATCATAGGGTTTATTTAAACGAGCAGAAACTTCCGCAAGCCAGTAATAATAAAAACCATCTTTTTTGTTTTCAAGAAGACTTTTTAGATAATCATAGCTATCATTATTTTGATCAATTTGGCGATTAAATTTTAAAATATCAATAAGAATACCATTATTAGGGTTAAGTTCATATGCTTCTTTTAAAAGTTTTACACAAGTTGGAATTTTGCTAGCATCCTTATCTGCAAGTAATGCCCCTTCCATATATTTTAGTTTCCATGATTTATCAAGGTCGCTATAGCTTCTAATAAGATCAAGGGCTTTTTTGTAATCTTTAGCATCATCATAGATTTTGACTTTTTCCATGATGATATCTTCTTCACTTTCCTCCCCTTTTAACATGTCAACTACCTCTAGGGCCTTTTGATAGTCCTTTTTAATGGTATATGCTTCAATTAACATGCTTTTCGCTGCAAGATCATCACCATCGTATTGTAAACATATCTTTATATTACTAATTACTTCATCAATTAAGTTATTGTCTTGTTTTTCTTGATATTGTTTAAAGGCTAGACGAGCTTTTAAGTAATAAACAATACCACTATAACCATAGCTTGCAAGTATTTTATCAATGGTAATGTTGGCATCTTCCATTTGTGATAATGAAATTAAAATATCAACCCTCGCAACCAAGTAATCAAGTTCATCACTGTTTTCATCATTTGATAAGCATTGATTAATTAAGTCTAATGCTTCGTTTAAATCTTCAAGGCAATTAGTTCTTGCAAGAGACCTTGCTAAAGCAAATTTGATTTCATTTACAAATGGTGTACCATATTTTAATGCCATTTTACCACAGTTAATAACTTCATCTACCATGTCAAGTTCATCATAAATCAAGGTTAAAAAGCTATATGATATTTTAGCATATTTTGTTTTATTTCTAATTAGAGTTTTTAAATCAGCTATGCTATCATCCAAATGTGTTTTTAACCTTGAAATATCAATCATTGCTCTACTATATCTTGCTTCATCTACCATTATGTTATCTTTAATCAAGGTAGAAAAAGCATCATATGCTTCAACAAATTTTTCTTCCTCAACTAATTTAAATGCATCCATCATGTCCATTTTATCACCTAATATTTTCTTAATTCTTTTTGGGTTGCTTTTTGCTTTAAATCTTCTCTTTTATCATAAAGCTTCTTACCCTTCGCAAGCGCTATTTCAACTTTTGCTAAACCCTTTTTTAGATATACTTTAGTAGGAATAATGGTTATACCATCTTTTTTTACTTTAGTATCTAGACGAATAATTTCTTGCTTGTGTAATAATAACTTACGAGTTTGATCTGGTTTATGATTAAAGATATTACCCATTTCATATTTAGAGATGTTCATACCACTAATGAAAATTTCCCCTTTTTTGATATAACAATAGCTATCTTGCAAGCTAACTTTACCACATCTTATAGCTTTGATTTCGGTTCCTTTTAAGACGATGCCACATTCATATCTTTCTTCTATTACATATTCATGTGTAGCTTTTTTATTTTGGGAAACTATTTTTTCTTGTTCATTTTTGATCATTTTACTTACTTCCCTAAGAGTTTAAAATCAACAGTTCTTTTTCTAAGATCAGTTGCTAATACTTTTACTCTTACTTCATCACCCATTTGGTAAACTTTTTTAGTAATTTTACCTATTACTCTACCATAAAGTTCATCAACTTCATAATAATCATCATTCATTTGCTTATATTTTACTAAACCTTCAACCGTATTGTCAAGCATTATATACATACCAAAAGGAGTTATACTAGCAATAATGCCATAAAATACTTTACCAATATAATTACTAATATATTCAACCTTCTTTAAATCAACGCAATTTCTTTCAAGCATTTCGGCCTGACTTTCTTTTTGACTAGCAAGAAGAGAGGCCCTATTTACTTTAGCCTCATAATAACTTACGCTATTCATTTGCTTTTCTTCCTTTTTACCAAGCATGAAAAGTTTAACAAGTCTATGAACTAATAAATCAGGATATCTTCTAATGGGTGAGGTAAAATGCGTATAATATTTACTAGCAAGGCCATAATGACCAATATTGGTTTCTTGATATTTAGCTTTAGCCATACTTCTAACCATTAATTTAGCAATTATCGCATATTTAGTTTTTTCTTCTTCACAAATGGTAGGTTTTTTTAAATCAAGCAGGATTTGTTGCAATATTTTAGGCAACATTTTTTGGTTTTTTATTTTAACTTGATAACCAAACTGGGATAAATTTAATAGTAAATGCGTCATTTTTTCTTGATTTGGTTCTTCATGAACACGGTAAATAAAAGGTACATCAAGCCATGTCATAGCCTCAGCTATTGTTTCATTGGTAACAAGCATAAATTCTTCAATTAAGGCTTCAGCATTAAGCGCTTTTCTGATTTTAATATCGATAGCTTTTTGGTTTTCATCAAGGATAATTTTAGGTTCAATGGTATCAAATTCAAATGCTCCTCTTAAAAGACGTTTTTGATGTAAAATATCTTTTAATTCATTCATCATAAAAAGCATTGGTACAATATCTTGATATGCTTTATTTAGTTGTTTATCAATTTGTTCTAAGATTTGATTAACAACTTGATAAGTCATACGATGTTTATTATTAATAATAGCCTCAAATACTTCATAATTTACCACCATACCATTGGTATCTATTTCCATTTGGCATCCTAGGACTAAACGATCAACTTTTTCATTTAATGAACAAATACCATTTGATAATTTTTTAGGTAGCATTGGTATAGTGCGATCAGGTAAATAAATGCTTGTTCCGCGCTCTAAGGCCTCTTCATCTAAAAAGCTTCCTTCTTTTACGTAGTTTGATACATCCGCAATATAAACTCCTAATAAGTAATTGCCATTTGCGAGTTTTTTTAAATTAACAGCATCGTCTAAATCTTTGGCATCATCACCATCGATTGTAATAATCGTTTCTAATCTTAAATCTCTAATGCTAGGATCTTTTAAAAGTAAACTTTTAGTATCTAAAACGTCTTCGATTTCTTCAAGTTCAGCGTTAATTTTTTCATCAAAAGTAGTCTTCACGCCACTTGTTAAAACTAAACTAGTAATATCAAGACCAGGTAAATCTTTATTACCATAAACTTCTTTAATAATACCATCTGCGGTATAGTTTTTATAGTATTTGGTAATTTTTACCATTACTATATCATTATTAGTAGCATTTATTAAATTATCATCACTAATATAAACGACTAAATTTAATTTAGCATCTACAGGCTTAACAATTTTTTTACCCTTGATAGTAAGAAGACTACCAATTAAAGCTTGGGTGTTACGTTTAAGGATTCGTACAACTTCACCTTCTAAACGCTTCTTGTTATCGGTTTTAAATTTAATTAAAACCTCATCATAATTAATAGCACCTTTTAGTGATGATTGGGGGATAAAAATACCCCCAAGCTCAGTATCAACAAAAGCAAAGCCTGCTTCTTTGACATCAATGATGCCAGTTGCCATTTTAAAATAAGCAAGTTTGGCAAATTGACCTTTACGATTATAAATAATGATCTTTTCATCGACAAGGCTATTTAAGCATTTTGCAAGACTTGTAAATTCTGCTGCCGAATTTAGATTAAGACGATCATAAAAATCATCTATGGTTAGTGGTTTATAATTTTCATCTGCCATTATTTGTAATATACGTTCTTTCATAAAACCTACTTTCTAAAAGAAAAAGGGCACAAGTTGCCCTATTTTTTTGTTTTATAGTTTTGGTAAAATAACTACAAGCACTGCTACTAAGAAGAAAACGATTGATAGCACTGTTGTAATTTGATTTATGACTTTTTCTGCTCCTCTTTGTTTTTGATTTGCGTATTCTGATTTAGTTCCTGAAAAGGCACTAGATGCATCATCCTTAGAATTTTGTAAAACAATAATTAAGATTAGAGCTAAGGATAAAATTAATAAGATAAAGTCATACCAATGCATTCCACCCATACAAGAATCCTCCTATTTGATCTATATATTACTAAATTACTTGATGTAATTATACCATAGATTGCAAAATAATTCTAGTGATTTGCTAAAAAATGTAATAAACCTATCTTAAAACAATTTTTACTACATCATCAATTGTTTCAA
>CANQWZ010000078.1 GCA_947627685.1 uncultured Bacilli bacterium
ATTTAATCATACGGATCCTCAAGGTCAAATGTTAATTGAAAAATTAAAAGAAATGGAGTAAAAAATCATGCCATTTGAAAGTTTATCAGAAAAAATTCAATTTTCCCTTCGTAAATTAACTGGTCGTGGAAAAGTTAATGAAAAAGATATTGAAGATGCAATGCGTGAAATAAGAGTATCGCTTCTTGAAGCCGATGTTAATTATAAAATCGTTAAAGAATTTATTAATGAGGTTAAAGTTTTAGCATTAGGCGAAAAGGTTATGAAATCACTTGCCCCTGGTGACCAAGTTGTTAAAATTGTTTACGATGAACTAGTTAAACTAATGGGTGATGAAGCTGTTCCTCTAAATTTAAAAAAAGCGGGAATGAGTGTTGTCTTAGTAGTTGGTTTACAAGGTAGTGGTAAAACAACTCATGTAGGAAAATTAGCTAATTATTTACGAAAAAACAATAAGTTAAAACCATTAATGATTGCGGCCGACATTTATCGTCCTGCTGCGATCAATCAATTAGTGACGATTGGTAAACAATTAGATATTGCGGTTTTCCAAATGGGCATTTTAACAAAACCACAAACTATTGTTAAAAAGGGACTAGAATATGCCAAAGATAATGGTTATAATCTTGTTTTAATTGATACAGCTGGTCGTTTAGCAATTGATGAGGCTTTAATGCAAGAATTAGTGGAAATTAAAGAAATCGCAAGACCAGATGAAATTTTATTAACCGTCGATGCTATGACAGGTCAAGATGCGGTAAATGTTGCTCAAACATTCCATGAAAAATTAAATATTACAGGTTGCTTGTTAACTAAACTTGATAGTGATACAAGAGGTGGTGCCGCTTTATCAATTCGTTATATGACAAAATTCCTATTAAGTTTACCGGTCTTGGTGAAACAATGGATGAAATTGATGTTTACACTGTCGCAAAAGCATTTGTAAAAGCCTTCGAAGAAAATTTGGAGGTAAAAAAAAGCGATGGAGGGTTCGATAACCTTTAGAAAAGATGGACGATATATGGAAAGATATTATGATATTGATGGCAAACAAATATCACTTTATGGAAAATCTCTTGCTGAAGTTCGAAAGAAATTAAATAATGCTATAAAAGAAACGTCTTAAAAAAGAGCAAAAAGAAAAATGTGAATATACAAGTTTAAAATTAAGAGATTTTGCATATAGTTGGTTAGAAATTTTTAAAAAACCTACTATAAAAGAATCAACTTATTTTAACATTGAATATGCTCTTAAAAGATTTGATCATTGCAAAATTTTTGATAAAAGAACAAAAGATATTACTTTTTATGATTTAAATAATTTTTTTACAAAAGATGATACTAATTATGTTTTTTATCAGTATATGAGGTCTATTTTTGAAAAAGCAACGGAAATAGGAATTATAAAAATTAACCCAATGTCAATGATCGTTAGGCCTAAAGAACATAACATTATTGAAATTGATACAACTAGTAAAAGAGAAGAAATTATTTTCTCTAAACAAGATATTGAAAAGATAATGAATTTAGTTTCCTTAAGAAACAGTTCTAGCAAGAAAACTAATATTGATATTTAATTTTGTTATTTAATAAAGATTTTATTATGGTCTGGACTAAGAATTTCTGAAGCATTAGCTCTAACAATTGATGACTTAGATTTTGAAAAAAAAGTAATTCGCATAAATAAACAGCTGAATAATCGTACAGGAGAAATAAGCACAACTAAGACGATGAAAGGAACTAGAATTGTACCAATGTTTACTCAAAATGAGATTTTATTTAAAGAATACATTGATAAATTTGGTACAAATAGTGATAGATTTTTCAATTTATTAGATTATCCAAAAGTTCAGTACTGTTTAAAATTATTAAGCAAAATATTAAATAAACAAACCACGTCTCATATGTTTAGAAAAAATTTCGTTTCAATTTGTACGTTTGATTTGAAAATTAATCCTGAAACAATTGCAGCTTGGGTAGGTCACGAGAACACTACTACAACTAAAGAATTCTATACATTTACTACTGATGATGAAGAAAGAAAAGCAATCGAAAAAATTGACACATATTTGACACATACTGAATGTTAAAAAATTAAAAATTTAAAAAATTTACAATTACTGATAATCATTGCTTTGATTAAAACAAACATTCTTTTGATGGATATAAAATTTAATTTATTAAAGCAAAAAAATATAGCATAAAAAAATGAAGTGAACCTAAAATGTTAGATTAAAAAAGTTTAACAAGGAGGTTCATTTTTTAATTTAAGGATTATGAAGTAAAAAGAAAAAAAACGTAAAGTAAGCGTTTTCTAGGATAAAAAATCATTAATTTTTACAATTATATTATATAATTATCTTAATCTTTTGAAAGATGAAAAAGACAAGATGAATAAATCAAAAGAAAATAAATATTGATTATGGAGGAAAAAATGAAAATAACCAAATTAGGTAAAAGATTAATAGCCATTTTGGCAATTACTATTTTGGGCTTTGCTTTTGCTAGTTGCACAAACTGTAATAAAAGTGAAACAATAAAAATATCATTTCAAACCTATGATGGACCTAGTGTAGAAGATGTGACAGTTGGTGCTAATGCTACAGTAACTTTGCCACAGCCAGTTGCTTGGGAACACCATACTTTTGTGGGCTGGTATAAAAGTGAAAATTTTGATGCTACATCAGCAGTTGGCAATACATTTACAGCACCTAGTAAAGATGTTACCCTTTATGCCAAATGGATAGCTGAATACAAATTAACATTAAGCCTAAATGGGGGAACAATTGTAGATGAAAAAGATCTTTGGGTTGAAGAAGGCGAGGATGTTTTCGAAGTAGTTAAAGATATCATCCCTAATAGAAATGGTGTAAGTTTTGATGGTTGGTATTCTAACGATACAAAAATTGCTTCTGGCACTACGAAGATGGTAGAAGGGCTAACTTTAAGTGCAAAATATAATGTTGAATATAAAGTAGAATATTATGTTCAAACTCTAACCTCAGCACAAACATATGAATTACATGAAGAAAAAACCGCTGTTGGCCATGTTGATGAAAAAGCCGAAGCTTTATCAGCCGAAATTACGGGTTTTCATGTTGTAGATAAAGATGAAACCGTTAGTTCAGTGGTTTTAAAAGATGATAAGACGCAAAATGTTTTACGTTTATATTTTGATCGTAATATTTATAATGTATCATATGATGCTAATTTACCAGAAGGCGTAGAATATACAGGTGAAATTGAAAGCAGTCAAAATCAATATCAAACCGAAATTACAGCTGCTGCGAATCCATTTAGTGTTGCAACTAAAGGATATCGTTTTGCGGGGTGGACGACTGAACAAGGTGGAAGCTTAGTATATCATGTTGGTGATAGCTTTGAATTAACTAGTAATACTACTCTTTATGCCGTATGGAATAAGGCACATGTTGACGCATGGGGTGGTATTGATTATGTTTACGTTTTACAAGAAGAAGAAAATAAAGTTCTTTTAGAACGCTTCGATGAAGTTTATGAAGGCACTATTGATGAAAACAATGTCTTTACTGTAGAAGGTATGCAAGGTAAAGTATATAATGGTTATTTTGCTTATTATCGTAAAGATTATGAAGATACCTTCTATTATTTAGATGGTTATTATCATCCTGAAATAGATGCTGATTTAATAGATGAAGCCATAACTTTAAAACTTGATGGATATCTTGAGGGCGAGTATAGTTATAAAGATGGCCAAAATGAAAAAACGGAAAAAGGTTATTTTGGCTATGATACGGTTAGTAAAGCATATTATTTTGAAAACGAAGCAGGTTTAAGAAGGAATTTCCGTGTTGGTATCTATTTAGAAACATCAGTATTTGCTTTTGAAGGAAACGAAGCAGGTGTATATGATGAATATGTTGCCACATCATCAGTTGGTGGCGTAATGGGAGAATATACAATCTTGTTAGATGGTTATGGCAGTGTAATGTTAGGAAATGCTGATAGCGATGAAATCACAGAAGGAACGTATACTGTTAGTCAAACGGAATTTTCTTTTGAAGATGAACAAGTATATTTATACACTATTTATGTACCTGGTCAAACTTTAGTATTCTATAATTATCCACCAATCAGTGATGTTCTTATTAGAAAAGGTGATGCTAAAGAATATCATGGCACCATCGATGAAAGCGACATAACACTTGCGCTTGATGGCTTTGAATTATTATACGGAGCTACCCTTGAAGATGATGGTCATAGTTATGAGGGAATATCTTGGAGTTATTATATTGAAGAATCACCTGTCTTTGGTAAAGTAATTAATTTATTTGATGACTTTTACCTAACTGTTATGAGTTTTCGTCTAAATGATGAAAGTAGTACCTTTGAGGCTTTTGATAACAATTATGTTGAATATTATTTCTTAGCAGCTGATGAAAGTGGTAATCCTAACTTATATTACCCAATCGTTGTAATATATGATGAAAATAGTGAAAAAGGCAAAAGAGCCGAAATATATGCTTTTAATGCTAATGAAGAATTATATTTAGCAGCTACTTGTGATTATACTGTAAATAGTGATTTATACGACTATGATTATTATGAATTAACGCTTAAACAAAAATATAGTGAAACAGAAAGTGGGGCCTTTTTCCCTGTTTCTGAAGATGATTTTGCTAGCGCCTCAATTGTCTTTAATAATAGAACCCTTATTTATAATGTTTATTATATTTTAGAATATAATGGCAAGGCTATTTATAGTGCATATCATGAAAAAGATAATGATACTAATGAACTTTGGGCAGGCTTTGATACAGGTATTGCAGGCCTTGGCAGTTTTTATAAAAATGATGATACCGTATTAGAAGGTAGAATAACTTTATGCTATACTAATATCGCTGCCTTTGGTATGCAAGCAGTATGCTTTACTTATCGTGAAAGTGGTACAACTAAGAACATATATTTTGCTCTTTATGATGATATGACTTTCGAAGTTATGGCATATGAAACATATCAAGCGCAATTATTAAATCATTATGGTACACAAATGCAACAAGCAGGTGTATATTTTGATGGTCTAGGTAATGGTTATTACTTTGAAAATGGTTCTAACTTCTATGAAAATATTGTTTCTTGTAGTGGTCCTGTTCATCAAACAGATGAAACAACTATTGATGGTACTCCTATTTGGGAAATTGTACCTACAGATGGTGAGCCATTTAAATTTGTATTAGAACAATACACAAGTGTCACTTATTTATGCTATCCATATTATGAAGATGTACAAACTTTACAAGGTAAAGACGATGAAGAAGTTCTTGTTTTAGATGGTTATAATTATCATGCTGAATATACTGATGCTGAAGGCCATAAATTAACAGGTGAATATCATCTTTTAGATCCTAATGAATGTGATATTCCATCACCTTACAAATGTGCTTATGTTATGCAACTTGATGGTAGTTTGTTATATCGTTTTTATGTTAAAGAAGATGGAACCTTTGATGGCTTACTTTCATTGCTTGGAAATAGTGATGAAGAAGGAATAATATCATTGCTTGATGATTCTTATAATTATGTTGGTATGTTAATGGTTAGTAGTTTTAGCATTAATGAAGGAAATTTTGAAGTAGGAGTAATGGCTCTTCTTGGTGAAGATATGCTAATGGGTACAATCACATTTAGTATTTATAAAGTTAGTGATCGTATTGATGTATTAGCTACTTTAGTTTCAATGGAAGATGAATCAGAAACAACTTGGATTTTAGGTGATTTTGATTTTGCTAACCTTAGTTGTACTATTTTTAACGAAACAGTTGCGAAAGTATATACTAATGGTA
>CANQWZ010000079.1 GCA_947627685.1 uncultured Bacilli bacterium
GCTGCTTGTGTAGGATTAAAGTTGGCATTATAGCTACAATAAATGATTTTTTCATAATCTTTTACTTTGTTTAGTAAAAAAGATGCTTCATCTTTTGTAGGATCTATTGAAATGTAATGTTTGTCAACTTTAAATGGCATATAGTCGGCTAAGCAACTTAAAGTGTTATCATCGTTTTCAACTAATGTTACTACTTTAATTTTAGGGAAAATAATTAAAGTTTTATCAGTTTTTTTGATTGGTAATAGATGATTTTCATTTTTTAATAATGTTATGCTATCATCAGCAACCTTTTGGGCAACTGCCATTCTTTGAGGGTTTTCTAAATCATCTTTAATATCATTAAAGTCACTTGCCATTTGTCCAACTTTATACATAGCTTTGTATTTTAAGATTCTTTCTACTGCAGCATCAATAATGCTAAGCGGTATTTTCCCCTCTTCAGCGAGTCTTAAAGCGATATTTGCAAACTCTTTTTGCATTGCAACATTGCGAGCACCACATAGTAATAAAATATCGCATCCTGAGTTGAAACCATTATAAACAATTTCTTCTAAAGAAAAATTATCAAAAACAGCTGACATTGTTAATGAATCTGTTACCACTAAGCCTTTAAAGCCCATTTCTTCACGAAGAAGACCGGTAATGATTTTCTTTGATAAGGTTGTTGGATATTTACTATCATATTTTGTATAAAGGACATGACTTGCCATTATTCCTGGTAAATCTAACTCGATAACTTTTTTAAATGGCACAAGTTCCATTTTGTCAAGTCGTTCTTTATCAAAATCTACAACAGGAAGGCCTACATGCGAATCTACAGCCGTATCGCCATGACCAGGGAAATGTTTTACTGATGTCATTAAAAGGGCATCATGATAACCTCTTACCGCTTCAGTCATATATTCTGATACAACTTGTGGATCTTCAGAATATGATCTAACATTGATAACGGGGTTTTGAGGATTATTGTTAACATCACCTACCGGTGCAAAATTAAAGTTAAATCCTAAATGTCTAAGTTCAATTCCCATATTTTTAGCAAGCATATAAGCATTTGTTTTATCATTAGTAGCACTAATTGCCATGGCACCAGGGGACTGAACTATACCTTCAGTTACTCTTGCTACCATGCCCCCTTCTTGGTCTAAAGCAATAAAGGGTGGTATTTTGGCATGAGCGTTGATTTGTTTATTTAAAGCAAAAATTTGTTTAGGGCTTATGCAATTATCTTTGAAATAAATTATCAAACCAGCACCAATTTCTTCAACTTGCATTTTAAGCTCATCGCTATATGAATCGCCTGAGAAAGCAAGGCCAATCATTTGGCCTATTTTTTCTTTTAAAGTCATATCTTTTATATTTTTCATATTATCCTATCTTTTCTTTCTAAATATAATGATACTAGCACTTAAGATGGTACTAAGAAGTATCATACTAAATACAGCATCTTTTTTACAACTATTGCAACCCTTTTTATCATTATTATCAACTGGTCTTTCTAGTGGCTCACCTTCAGTGATGCCACATTTTTTACATCTTTTTGGATGATCATAGGTTGCTTCTTCCCAGTCATGTTCGCATGGGGCTGTTCCGACTGTTATAACATCACTACGTGCTTCGTTTTCTTCACCACTGACTAAGAATTTAATTATAATTTGTACTTCGTAAAGATTATTTTCAAAATCTAAGCTATCAATAGTTACTAAATCAGAGCTATAACTTAATGGGTGTTTTTCACCATTAATTAATAAGTAAGCTTCAGTTACAATTTTACTACTATCTTGATATTCATATTCAACTTTTAATTTATCTTTATTTGTAGTAACGTCAAAGAGTTTAATTTCTGGTAATTCAAAATCTAAAGTGCGATATTCTCTTTTGGCAACAGTTTTTGTTTTAGTAGTATTGTTAGAAGTATTAAGGATATCATATTGATATTCAATTTCATATGCTTGATCTTTAACTAAGCCTTTTATTTCAAACCAATCTTCATCTTTCATTTCATAAGTTTCACCATTTATTTTAATAACAATATTTTGAACTTTTAAGATGTCATTGTTATCTTCTTTGATGAAAAGGAAACCTCTTGTTCTTGATTTAATAGTTATATCGGGAACATATTCTTTAGTTTTTACTAAAACAGAACTTTTTACTTCTTTGCCATCTATTTTATAAGTAACACTAGCATTATAAGTGGTATTTTCATCAAGGCCACTAATAGTTAGACTATCAGAAGTCATATCATATGTTTTACCATTGATACCAACTTTAATATCTGTCATTTTTTTGCTAGCATCGTTATCCTCTTTATTGATTGTAACGGTAGTTTCAGTTGAAAGATCATCATTGCAAACTAAATTAGAAGCAGGCATTACTAAAAAGATAGCATTACCAGTTGAACGTTCAGGGCCATCTGAAGGACGGTTAATAACTTGTAACTCGCCATTATAGTCACGAGCAATTAAAGTTGAAGATCCACCTCCATCTAAATTGAAGGCATTAACGCATCCCGCAAGTTTCATAAATTCAGCAGCTTCAAATAAAGTTGCTCCATAATATGAATTATCTTTAGCTCTACCATCAACAACCATTAAAACAGGTGTACCATCAGCTTTGAAACCGATGAAAGTACGTGGATGATCAGTATAAATAAAATCGGAAGTGTGATCGGCTTTAAATTGTGACTCGCCATCAACTAACATTTGATAGATGTAACCCATACTTTGTGTTACTTCAGCGAAATCACCACCATATTTATGTTGACATCTTACTAAAGTACCTTCTGTTAATTTTTCTTCAAAGCTTGCATCTTTGGTAGCTATATAAAATTCTCTTGTTTCGATGGTTTCGTACTTTCCACCTTCACCTTGTACCATTCTAGTTGCCATTGGCATTTCTTTATCGGTACCATCATGTTTAGAAACAATTGCGCCTTTAACAAAAACAGTTGCATTGCTTCCATTTGATATTCTGCATATAGTATATTCTCCTACATATACAGTATAGCCAGTTAAATTAAAAGTACTACTTATATCTTTAGTATAAAGATTTAAGCCATCTTCTTTTGGGGCTTTATTATATGTTGCCATTGGAAATTCTTCACTAACTTTACCATCTTCAGTCATTAATTGTAAATATAAACCGGTAATTTCTGGTCTACCTACAACTACTTCATTATCATCAGTAATACCAATAACATTTCGGTAACTTGCGGTTGCTAAATCAGCACGATACATATCACCATCAGCCATAAAGTTATTGGTAGGTTCCCATGTTATTACACCAGAGTTTTGGAAGAAATCACCATTTGTTCCCGCAACAACAATCCAACCAGGATGAGCTTTTTCCCAGTCTTCAGCACATTTTCTTGTTGTAGCAGCACTCCAACTATCAGCACTTTGTTTTGTCCAAGTTACGAGTTTTAAACCATTATTATAATTATCAAGATCTACCCATTGAACATAATGCGGATGCCATTCTTCATCGGCCTGACCATTTTTTAATGATGACCATTGTTGTTCATAAAGATTAGCTCCACCTAATAATTTAGTTTTTTTTAGATCATTGATTGTTTTTACATATTCTGACGATGTGGCCTCATCAGCACTAACATGTACAAAAGAAAGATTACCAATTAATAAAATTCCCATCATTAGGGTAAAAATGATGGTTAAAAATTTTAACCCCTTTTTCATTCTTATTCTTTCTCCTTTGATTATTTTTATTTGTTTTCTATTCTGTTATATAATCTAATGTATTTTTTAAAAGATATTTTAACGATTAAGTAAATAGGTAGTGCCATTCCAATAGTAATTAAAATGATTTCAATGGTAAAGCTTAATATTAAGAAAGCAACTAAAATAATGCCTAAAAGCAAACTTGTTAAAAGATCTTTAAAAGCCATAATAAAGGCAAGTTTCACAATTTCAACTATACGCATATTAGTAAAATAGGCCATTATGAGTGGTATATGTACTATTATAGCCACGATAATCATTGTAAAAGAAATTGTTAAAATAAAGCCTAAAATATAGATAATACCTTTTGTTATATTACTTGTAAAAAAGTTAAGGCTATTATAAAAAACATAAATAAGCACTATAATAAGAATAGAAAAGATTAATGCTTTAAGATAGTTTTTGCCAAAACTTTTGAAAAAATCTTTAAAAATAGTGTTCGTTTCGTTTGTCTCATATTGTTTAATAACACTAGTTGCCGCAACGAAACTTGGGAAAAACCATAATAATATAGGGATAAGGGTTATATATTCCCAGGGACTATTTTCAATTTGAAAAAAGTTAATATAAATAATAGAAAAGGAAAAAGAGGGAATTATTATCAAAGCGTTCAAAAGAATTAAGCGTAAGACGTAATCTAAGAAACGGTATATCTTACTACGCATGATTCGATCCGATCTCATTTTCCTCTTTCTCCTTTAATTTTTAGTTATTTTTTATTTTAACCAACAATACCTGAACGTTCAACTCCTTCAATGAACAACTTTTGAACAAACAAATAGCCAATAATAAGCGGAGCCATCATCATAAGGGCACCAGTATTTAAAAGGGTTTGAACAAGCAATTCATTTACAGAGTCCTCAGTCATACCAAGTTCATTTCTTATATCTTCAAACTGTGGCTGTTTTATCCAACCTGTAGCATTTTCGGCCATGGTTGTTAATTTTTGGGTTAGCATTGGGAAGCTATCACCACTAATTTGATACATTTGCGTGTAATATACATCATTCCATTGCCATACAAAGGAGAATAATGCAACGATTACAATTACACCTCTAGCATTAGGAAGCATAACACTCCAGAATGTTCTTACAACGCCAGCACCATCAATTTGAGCTGATTCTTCAAGTTCAATTGGAATACCTCTAAAGAATTGTCTAAATAAGAAGATATATAAAGCTGAACGAATTCCTTGACCAAGAATTGATGTTACGTAGAAAACGATAGCTTTACCTTCACCTCTTAAAAGAAGGGTATGGCCAAAAAGGCTTTCAAATAAACCTGGGTTACCACCAAAACTTAAAATATCAAAGTCACCAAAATATACATATCTAGCAAGGGTAACAGCGTTTGGTGGAACAATTAAGGTAAGCATAATTAACCAAAATATGATATTGCTACCTCTAAATTTTAATCTTGAAAAAGCGTATCCTGCAAGGGAAGCTGAAACAAGTTGGCAAAGGGTAGAGATAGTTGCAACTTGGAAATTGCACCATAAACCTTTCCAATAACTTAATAAAACAGCCGAAAATTGGAAATCAAATAAACTAAAGTGTTCTGGTATCCAGTTAACAACTGGGTTACTTAAGTCAACAGGATGTCTAATTGATAAAGTAAATTGTTGGAAAATTGGAAATACGATAACAAACGATACCCCTATAAACATAAAGGCTCTTAAGATTGATACTAAAGTAGCTGTAGCTTTACGTCTTATTACAGCTCTTTTTACGGGATTTTTAAGCTCGGTAACTATTTCACTATATTTTTCTTTACTTACTCTTTTAACTTTTTGCCACTTTGATTCTAGCGCTTTTTCACTAGTGGCTTCTACTACTTCTTGGGTATTTTTTAGTTCTTCATTATTTTTTGTCGTCATAATAGAACACCACCTTCGATAAAATACCTACAATTATTCCCATTAGTAATAATGAGGAAATAATGTATAACCATGACATCGCTGAATAATAACCATATTCACTAGCACTATATTGTTTTTGCATAACACCTACAATTT
>CANQWZ010000080.1 GCA_947627685.1 uncultured Bacilli bacterium
CATCATAAACTAATTACCTCTTGATATTATATTAATTTTATCATATTTTAATAATTAATGGCTATAATTTGCAAAGGTTATTAAAACAAGAAAAAGACATTAGCTTTTTTATAAATCAACTAATGTCTTTTTTATTTTCGCAAAGCGTGGTAAACCATTAACGTATACAAATTCAGGTTCACCCTGAATAAGGGGTAAAGCATAATTAATAAAAGCACTAGTAATATTACTACCATCTTCACTAATATAAGATGAAGGAACTTTTTTAACTTTGTTAGCAACATCTTTTAAGTAAACAGTGCTAAAAGTTATTTGGTAAGGATTATTAGATACTCTTTCAAAAGTAACCATTACGCCACTTTTTTTAGCAAGAGCCATATCTAAAGCTTTCTTGCCACATTGATAGGCTTCATCAATATCGGTTTTCGAAGCAAGATGGGCTGAACATCTTTGTGGAATATTAAGTTCAATACTTCTAATTGGTAAATTTAACTTTTTATTAACAATTTCAGCTAAGACTTCACCTACACCACCAAGTTGTAAATGACCAAAATCATCTTGGTTATTAAAATTACGATAACTAAGAATATATTTACCCTTTTCATCAACAATTCCTTCTGATAAAGCTACTAAAACATGACCTTTTTCTTGATAAATGGCTTTTACTTTGGTTAAAAAAAGATTAATATCAAAAGCTCTTTCAGGTAAATATATTAAATCGGGACCATTATTAATAAGACTAGCCAGTTTACTTCCCGCTGTTAACCATCCCGCATCACGCCCCATAATTTCTACGATTGTAACCCGTCCTTTTTTATAACAAGCAATATCTTGATAAATTTCAGCCATTGTTGTTGCAATATATTTAATACAAGACCCATATCCCGGAGCATGATCAATTGCTACTAAATCATTATCAATGGTTTTAGGGATACCAATAACTTGACAATCAAAATGCATAGCTTTGAAATAATCATCAAGTTTACGACAAGTATCCATTGAATCATTACCACCAATATAAAAGAAAGCTTTGATATTTAGTTTGGTAAAAATTTTGATAATTTCTTGATAAATAGTATCATCCTCTTTAAAATCATTTAACTTAAAGCGAACCGATCCTAAAATAGCACTAGGAGTAGTTTTTAAAAGGGCTAACTCGGTTTCATCTTCATTTAATAAATCAATAATTTGATGATTTAAAATACCGTCAATCCCATTTAAAGCTCCATAAACATGATTAATCGTATTATTTTTTTTAGCCTGATCAATAATACCAAGTAAGCTAGCATTAATTACTGATGTTGGTCCACCTGATTGTCCGACTATAATGGAAAATTGCATAAAATACCTCATATAATATTAATAATAATATTTTATCTAAAACTTTAAGATAAAGAAAGTAATTTGTTTTAGTAATCGTTTACAAAATGGTGGCTTATCTATTTGAATATAACTTCAAAATATGATAAAATATTGATGGTGATTAAAATGAGTGCTTTTTTAGAAAAAACTATGGCAATATTAAAACAAATAGATACTACCGAAAAAGATAATATCAAAATGGCTGCTTCTTTAATGTATAATAGTCTAATTAATGATGGCCTTGTTCATGTTTTTGCGACAGGTCACTCCCATATGTTTTGTGAAGAGTTATTTTATCGTGCTGGGGGTTTAGTAGGTATTAATCCTATTTTAGAACCTTTTCTAATGCAACATGAAGGTGCCATTAGCAGTACTAAATTTGAAAGAATGAGTGGGCTTGCGAAAATCATTTTTGATAAAGTTGATAAAAAAAGTGGTGAACCATTTATAATTGTATCAAATTCAGGTATAAATGCGGTAGTAGTAGAAATGGCTATGCTTGCTAAAGCAAATAATTATCCCGTAATTGCTGTAACTAGTCTTAGTGCCTCTAAAGCTTCTAAAAACCGAGTTCCTAAAAAACTTTATGAAATAGCTGATGTAGTAATTGATAATCATGTACCATACTCAGATGGTGTTTTAAACTACAAAGAAACAAAAGTAGGAGCGGTATCTAGTATTGCGGGAAGTTTCATTGCCCAAAGTTTAGTTTTAGCAGTTATTGCTATCTATGAAGAAAATAAACAAATTCCGCCTATTTTTAAGAGTGCAAACACTGAAGGTGGCGATTTACATAATGAAAAATTATATCAAAAATATCATAATCGCATAAAAGGATTATCATAGGTTATAAAAGATGGAAAATAATACATATTATTTAGTAGGTAAAATTATTGAAAGTGTTCAACATATTGAATATATTTTAATTGAAGCAACACGTGCTGCTAAAATTCTTAATGTCTTTAATAAATATAAAAATGTTTCACCTTTCTATTTTCAAAAAATTGAAAAAGAAACCAAAGAATTAGCTGATGAAATGAGTAATATGACTTTTGGACGTCTAATGGGAGTAGTTAGAAATTACGATGTTTTACCAAGTGATGATTTAGACTATCTAGAAAGCATCTTATCAAAACGCAATCAATTAGTACACCATTATTTCAAATATAATGAAATGAATAAATGTAGTGAAGAAGTAAAAATAAAATATTTGACTAGATTCTTAAGTGAGGCTACTACCTTTGAAGAGTATTTAAAGAGGGTTGCTAGTGAACTTGAAAGTGATTTACGAAAAGTAATTTATAGTTAGGAGGAAAAAATGGAAAACAGTGATGAAAAAATAAGTAAGGTTTTAGTATCTAAAAAATATCTTATCGCATATGCTATATATATCTTAGGACTTTTTTTGTTTTGGTACTTTACCATTCTTAAATTTTAGAGATATTAGTTTTTATATCTTTTTAATGCTAGTCTTAGCTATTCCGGTATCTATTGTTTATACAATCATTGTTAAAAAGAGTAGTAAAAAGGATAAAAAAACTACTTTTACAACTTTTGCATATAACTCTATCAGTAAAAAAATGGAAATAACCAAAAAAGATATATCTTTTAAATATCAAACTAGTAGATTAATGCGAATAGGTACTGTTATTGTGGTAGGTTTTTTTGCCATTTTAATTGCTATTTTTACTATTACGGGGGCTAAAATTTTCAATGCCAAAAAATATGCTAGTCAACTAGCCATTACAGATGGTAATGATGAAGATTTAGATACTATTTTTAATTATGAAACTGGCACAGTGCTTTTACCACAAATTGATAAGCAATTAGCTTTTAGACTTGCGGAAGCAAGACTAGATAAATATGGTTCACAGTATTCACTTGATTTTGATAATTTTACGATTATTAGTGTTAATCGTAATAACACCACAGAATTATTAAGAGTAACTCCTCTTGAATATGCCACTCCTTTTGTAGCCTTATCAAGAGGATCAAAAGGCACAATTGGTTATATTGAAGTTAATGTTA
The DNA here is from genome assembly GCA_947627685.1 of uncultured Bacilli bacterium. Taxonomy (GTDB): domain Bacteria; phylum Bacillota_I; class Bacilli_A; order ML615J-28; family CAG-313; genus CAG-313. The sequence continues at coordinate 3,391 of CANQWZ010000080.1, forward strand.
TTACCCAAGAAGCAAAACTAGTTACTTATCCTGATGGTGAAGGATTAAAATATATGCCAAGTGGTATTTTTAATTATGATCTTGATCGTCATATTAGATTAAAATATCCTACTTTACTTTACAATGATAAATATTTTGAAATCGATAATGAAGGTAATCCTTATTGGGTTATTCCAACCATAAAAAAAGAAATTGGTGTATTTGGTGGTAGCACTCCTAAAGGAGTATTAGTAGTGGATCCTAGAACCGGTGATATGAATAATTATGATTTAAATGACGATAGTAAACCCGAATGGTTGCAAAGAGCAGTTGATGAAAGTGTTGTTGCTACACAAGCTAATAATGCCTTAACTTATAAAAATGGCTTTTGGAATACTATTTTTGCTAAAAAAGAGGTTTTTCAATTAAGTGATGGTTATAATTATTTCATCAAAGATGGTAATACTTATTATGTATCTTGTGTTACTTCACCAAATTCTAATGACCAAACTTCAACAGGTTTTATTATTATTAATTTAAAAACCAAGGAATGTATTAGATATTCTAATCCGGGCATTACCGAAATGCGCGCTAGAGAAATTGCGCAAAACGATGAAAGAGTGAAGGCCCAAGCTCTTGACTCCACATGGCCCATTCTTATAACCTATCATTTTGTTCCAACATATTTTGTGGTTTTAAAAAATGATGTTTTATTCCAAAAGGTTGTTTTAATAAACGTTGAAGATGGAACCTTAGTAGCTATGGGTGATACACTTGATGCAGCAAAACAAGAATATGAACAATTATTAGCTGGTAAAGGCATCATTACTTCAGGTGAAGAAACTAAAACTTTAGTGGTTAGTAGAGTTAGAGATTTAGGAAATAAAATTCAGTTCATGGTTGAAGGAATGGATGATGTTTATTTCGAAGTTGATATCAATATTAATCTTAACGCAAGATTTTTAGCAATTGGTGATGTAATAGAAGTTAGTTATAAGAAAAATAATGGTTATAATTTAGTATTATCATTAAAGCGTCAAAGTTAAAAAATTAGCAATATGAAAATGAACCTTAGTTGTTAGATAACAATGAGGGTTCATTTTTTATGTATAGTAAAAAAGTAGTAAAAAAACACCATCAATGGTATAATATATTAGAAAGTTAGGTATTAATATGAAAAGCATGCGTTGTATAAATTATCTAAAGCCCTTTACTAAAAGACTAATTATTGGTCCTATTTTTAAACTAATAGAGGCCATTTTTGAATTAATAGTTCCTATTTTAATGGCCTTAATTATCGATGAAGGGATTAAAAATCGTAATGGTGATCTTAAATATATAATAATTATTGGTTGCATTATTATTGCTTTAGGTTTTTTAGGCCTTGCATGTTCACTCGTTTGTCAGTTTAATGCTTCTAGAGCCTCTCAAGGTTATGGTACAATGCTAAGAAATGCTATCTTTAAAAAAATTAATAGCTTATCAAGCAAAGAATTAGAAAGTATAGGTAGTGATAAACTTATTAATATTATGACTAATGATATTAATCAATTGCAAGTAGCCGTTGCCATGTTAATTAGATTAGTAATTAGAGCACCATTCTTAGTTATTGGCAGTTTAATTGCTTCAATGATTATTAACATCAAAATGGGACTTATCTTTTTAGTTATGATTATTGTTATTGCCATTATTTTATATATCATAATTAAAAAGAATTCAAAAGAATATCCTAAAGTTTTAAATAAATTAGATGATTTAAGTGTGATATCTAACGAAAATTTAAAAGGAGCAAGAGAAGTCAGGGGCTTTGCCATGCAAAATGTTGAAGCAACTAAATTTCATAAAGAGGCTCAAAATTATGAAAAAGAAAGTATTAAAATAGCTAAAATATCAGCTCTTTTAAATCCTTTAACGACCATTATCACTAATTTTGCGATTATTGCGCTTATTTATTTTGGTAGTAAAATGGTTAATAATGGTACTGTTTTACAAGGTGAAATTATCGCTTTAGTAAACTATATGAATCAAATTTTACTTGCCTTAATTGTTGTTAGCAACTTAGTAGTTATTTTTACTAAGGCTTATTCATCACTAAAAAGATGTGATGCTATTTTAGCTCTTAATAGCTCTATTATTGGAGGAACAATTACTTCTATTGATGACGATAAGGAAAACCTCTTAACCTTTAAAAATGTAACATTTGCATATGATAAAGATACAAAGCCCGCAATAAATAATATTAATTTTAATATTAAAAAAGGTAGTACCATTGGTATCATAGGACCTACAGGTAGTGGTAAAACGACGTTATTAAATGTGCTATCTAGTTTTATTCATCCAGATGAACGTATCATTACAATT
>CANQWZ010000081.1 GCA_947627685.1 uncultured Bacilli bacterium
TGTTTGTTCAATTAATGGCACAGGTACTGTCAATGTTGGTATTGATGAAAAGGGTAAGTGGATGCAAGTAGGCGGTATAGGATATATTGCCGGTGATGAAGCGGGTGGATCATTTCTTGCTCGTTCAGCAGTTAGACTTGCTTTTGATGAAGCTTTTCGCTTTGGTCCTAAAACCAAAATAACTAAAGATGTTTTTACCATGTATCAAATTAGTGATAAAAAAGCTTTGAATGATGCAATCGTTGGTAAAGAAATTGACTCTACTTATCTAATAAAAAGTCTATTTAAAAGAGCTAATGAAAAAGATTTACCATGTATTCAATTATTACAAAAAACAGGTGAGAATATGGCAAGATCGATATCAGGTGTTATAATGAAACTTGATATTTTAGAACCAATTCAAGTAATACTTGCCGGTTCAGTTTGGGCTAAAGCTACTAATGATGAAATGTTTAATAGTTTTAAAAAAACAGTTTTAACTCTAACTAATAAAAAATGTGATTTTATCATTTTAAATGAACCTCCGGTATTAGGTGCTATTTTATGGTCATTAGAACTTGCCAATAAAACGCTACCTTCTAAAGAACTTAAAAATAAAGTTTTAAATAGCATAATTTGTTTTCAAGAAAAGATGGCTAAATAAATTAATTAGTGGTTTAATATATACGTAAAAGAATAAGTTTAAATAAAGGGGTGATAAAATGTATTGTCCAAAATGTGGAGAATTAATTTCCGATGAGATGCCTTTTTGCCCTAAATGTCATTATCAATATTTACAAGAAAAACAAAAAACGGTTGTAAACGAAGCTAAGCATGCCGTAAAAAGAACGATAGCTAATTTTTTCACGAGTAAATGTTTTTTAGCCATAAATATTATTTTGATTATAATAGGCTCTTTTTACATTTTATTAGGTATATTTAGTTTATTTTTATCATTAGGTATCTCGCAGTTAGCAACAGGAGCCCTTGGAGCAGTTTTTGCTTTAATCAGTGGCATTAGTGGTCTTTATGTATATAAAAAGAAAAAAGTTCTTGATAAAGAACAAATTAAAAAAATAAATTATTTTAATCATTATAATTATATTTTGGGAATAGTATCAGTTGTGCTTATGCCTATTATACTTTTGGTATTTTTAATGTTATTGTTAATTTTTAAATTTGCGATAATTAATGATGGTACAGTAGATTTTTCAATAGTATTGTTTTATGTAATGATTATTATGATTATTTTATTAGGTGGTTTAGGAATTGCCTATGTTGCTAATTATTTTATTGCTTGGCAAAAAATGAAACAATATTATGACACCTTGGCAAATACGATTGAAACTGGTGAATATAAACCTGTTAATAAATATCCTTTTGCAAGATTATTTGTTATTAGTGGTATTATAATCTTTTTAGCAATAATGCAAGTAGTAGGAACATTTATTGCCTTAAGCATATTTGATTTAGCTAAAGAATTTATACTAACGTTTTTAAAAGAAGAAATAAATACTAGTAATGGGGATTATACGCTTGCTTTAACATATATCAATCTATTGTTTGGAATGATTAAATTCGTGTTATTAGTTGGATTAATTGAGGTTGTTATCAATTTATTAATAGCATCTTATATGATTATTTCGGCACTTGCTTTTAAAAATATTCATCAAGAAGCGGTAAAAGCCCAAGAAAAGTTAGACCAAGAAAAGCAAAAATATCAAGATGTAGTAAACAAAACTAGTGAAGAGTTAAGAAATTATTTAGCAACTCAATCTTTAAATAATAATGAAGTATAAAAAAATATAATAGTAAATAAAAGGACAGTTTCTTTTGAAACTGCCCTTTTTTCTTCACATAAAGATTATCAACGGTTTTCTTGAAAAAGAAAATACTTTTTGGTATAATATGTAAGCATATAGTATAAAAATATAAATGGTGAAAAATGATGTTAAATAATTTAAAAGAATTAATAAAAAAAGGAATATTTGAGGCCGTTAAAGAATTACATTATGATGGTACATCTATTAATAGTGCTGATGATATTATTTTAGAAATACCTAAAGATAAAAATCATGGTGACTATGCTACCAATACTGCTATGCGTCTTAGTAAGGTAGCCAAAAAGAATCCTCTTGATATAGCTAAGCAAATTATTGACCTTTTAGATTTAAAAACTTTACACTTAAAACAAGCAACGATTGCGGGACCAGGGTTTATCAATCTAACAATTGATATTGACTATCTTTTGTCGGTAATTACCAAAATAAACGAAGAAAAACAGATGTATGGTAACACCAATTACGGACAAAAACAAAAGATTTGTTTAGAATTTGTTTCTGCTAATCCTACTGGTTACTTGCATTTAGGGCATGGTAGAGGTGCCGCATATGGTGATTCACTTGCTAGAATTATGACTAAAGCCGGTTTTGAGGTGCATAAGGAACATTATGTCAATGATGCTGGCAATCAAATTACTAACATGGCATATAGTGTTTATGAACGTTATAAAGAATTATTTGGTCAAACTGCCAATATGAAAGAAGATTATTATTATGGCAAAGAAATCATCAAAGTAGCAAGTGATATTTTAGATGAATATCAAGATAAGTTTCTAAACAACTTTGATTTAGCTTTTTTTAAAGCATATGGTACTAAAAAATTACTTCAAAATTTAAAAGATGATTTACTAAAATTTAATGTTAGTTTTGATACTTGGTTTAGTGAAAAAAGTTTATATGAAAATAATGAAGTTAACAAAACTTTAAATTATTTAAAAGAAAAAGGTTATACCTATCAAAACGAAGGTGCTCTTTGGCTTAAAACCACTCTTTATGGTGATGAAAAGGATCGTGTAATTATTAAAAGTGATGGTAGTTATACCTATTTGTTACCTGATATTGCATATCACAAAAATAAATTATCGAGAGGCTATGATCATTTAATTGATGTTTTAGGAGCTGATCATCATGGCTACATTAATCGTTTGAAAGCAGCTATTACCATGGTTGGTGGTAATGCCCAGTTATTAGATGTGGAAATTTTACAAATGGTTAGAGTAATAGAAAATGGTGAAGAAGTTAAAATGAGTAAAAGAAGCGGTAAAGCAATAACTTTAATCGATTTAATTGATGAGGTTGGATCTGATGCTTTAAGATACTTTTATGTTGACAAAGCTCTTAGCACGCATATGGATTTAGACTTAACATTAATGAAACAAAAATCTAATGAAAATCCGGTTTTTTATGCTCAATATGCCTACGCCAGAATTTGTAGTATTTTTAGAAATGCCACAAATGCTAATATAAAATTTCAAAAAATAACGCAGTTTACCAAAATAGATAAAAACAGTATCAAAGATATTTCTTTAACCCTTTTAAAATACCCATTAATAATTGAAGAAATTGCAAATAGTCGTTTGGTACATAAACTAACTCAATATATAAGTGAATTAGCTTACCAATTACATAGCTATTATAATGATGAAAAAATCATTACTGATGATTTAGAATTAACAATGGAAAAATTAAATGTTTTAGAAGCTATTAGAATCGTTTTAAAAGACGCTTTAACTTTAATAGGTGTTAGCACGCCTGAAAAAATGTAAAAAAAAGCAAGCATTCAAAAAAAATTTTTGAATGCTTTGTTGCTATTTGGCGCCCTTAAAAGGAATCGAACCTTTATCACAAGAATCGGAATCTTGTATTTTATCCATTAAACTATAAGGACTTATTGTTAATATTATATCATTTTTTTATCAAAAAAGGCAAATATTTGCCTTTTAAAAGGTTTTATTAATAACTTGAAAAATAAAGAAAAATATGGTATAATTAGATAAGAATATAGAAGAAAAGGGTGAAAAAAATGTCAGTAGCTTTACAACTTGCCAAAATCAAAGAAAATCTTAAAGATTATCCAAATGTAAGAATTATTGCCGCGACTAAATATTTTGATCTTGCCAAGACTAAAGAAATAATAGATGCGGGGATTACTGACATTGGGGAAAATCGTAAAGAAACTTTTTTAGAAAAATATGAAGCTTTTAAAAATTTAAATCTTACGTGGCATTATTTTGGTGTAATTCAAGTAAGACCTAAATTATCAGCTAGTTTTATAGATAATATTGATTACTTGCATTCGCTTGATTCAATTAACTTAGCTAATGCCATCAATATGGTACGTAAAAAAGATGAACCTCTAAAATGCTTTGTACAAGTAAAAGCCTCAAATGGTAGTGGTGCAGGGCTTACTGAGACTAAAGTAATACCTTTTATAAAAGAACTTGCTAGATATGAAAAAATAAAAGTTGTAGGTTTGATGATGATTTCAATTATGACCTATGATGAAGAAATAATTGATAGAGCCTTTAAAACCTTAAAAGAATTGCAACAAGAAGTACAAGCTTTACATCTTGATTATGCACCTTGTACAGAACTTTCGATAGGTGCTAGTAATGATTATCAAATAGCATTAAAAAATGGTGCTACTATGATTAGAATAGGTTCACTATTTTCAAAATAAAATAAGGAGTAAAAAATGTTTGGTAAAGCAAAAAAACAAGAAAGAAAATTAGGAACAGCTTTTGATCGCCTGTTGAATTATACATTTAAAAAAGATGAAGATATGGATACGCAGTTATTAGATTTAGCTGATATTTTAATGGCTAATCGACCAATACTTGTTAATTTTGAAGAAATTACAAGTGTAGGTGAGGTCAACCATGCTATTTTATTTTTATCAGGCGTTGTTTATGCCTTAAATGGCGTTGTTTATCGTTTAGGTGAAGAAACAAGATTATTTGCTTCTGGCGAAGCCTTTGAAGATGGAACAATTAAAAAATATATTAAAGATTTCGGAATTGATGAACAATAATGTTAAATCAACTTGGGGATTATTATCGCATGGCTATGGATGGCCAAAGCGTTTTGACTAAATTTTTAGACATTGAAGAAATTAAAGAAGTTAAAAGTTTACAACGTGATGGATTAAAAGTATATTTTGAGGGTGGATATCAAGATGCGGAAAGGTTAAGAGCCATTATCCAATATCAAGATTATCCCATACCTGATATAAGTGATTATAAAATAAAAATATATCATGCTACTTATAACCTTAATTATCAAAAAATTTCCCATCGCAATGTTTTGGGTAGCATTATGAGTTTAGGCATTGAAAGGAATACTTTTGGTGATATTTATCTTTATGATAATAATATTTATCTTTTTGTAAGTGAAGAAATTGCTAAATATTTAATTAGTAATATGCCTAATATTAATAATCAACCTTTAATATTTACAGAAGTTGAAAAAATACAAACTATTCCAATACTAGATGAAAAAATTGTTCAAATCAATGTTGCGAGTTTTCGTTTAGATAGTATTGTTGCTAAAGGCACAAATGTTAGTCGCAATAAGGCTGTAGAAATGATTGAAAGTGGACAAGTTGCGATTAATCATTTAGTTATATCATCAATCACCCATAAATGTGCTATTAATGATATAATAAGTATACGTAAATTTGGTAGGATTAGAATTATTGAGAATGTTAAAACAACAAAAAAAGATCGCCTAGTAATTAAAATTGGCGTAAAACATTAGGAGAAGTTTATGAAAGAGTATAAAGATACCTTATTAATGCCTAAAACAGATTTTCCTATGCGTGGTAATTTGGGTGTAAATGAAGTAAATATTCAAAAAGCATGGGAAGAAAAAAAGCTTTATGAATTAGCCTTAC
>CANQWZ010000082.1 GCA_947627685.1 uncultured Bacilli bacterium
GATATACGTGCCATGTTTTAATAAGCCTCCTATATTATCCTTGTCTTTGTTTGTGTTTTGGGTAAGCTGAACAGATTACCATAACACGTCCATGTCTTTTTATAACTTTACATTTATCACAAATTGGTTTTACAGATGGTCTAACCTTCATTGTGTACCTCCTATGTAGTTTTTTATTTACTATTGATATAACTTATTTGTGTCGATAAGTTATACGTCCACGTGTTAAATCATATGGCGATATTTCAACAGTCACTCTATCACCTGGTAAAATGCGAATCGTATTCATACGGATTTTACCAGAAACGTGGGCTGTAATGATTTGACCATTAGCAGTAAGTTTTACTTTAAATACTGTGTTTGGCAAAACCTCAACGACTGTTCCTTCCATCTCGAACATATCACTTTTTGACATTAATTATTCTCCTTTATTTTAGTTAAAATTTCATAACCATCATCAGTAATGACAATTGAATTTTCATAATGAGCACTTGGCATATGATCGGCTGTAACAGTTGTCCAACCATCATTTAAAATTTTTACACGATATGTGCCCATTGTTATCATTGGTTCAATTGCAAGTGTCATGCCTTTTTTTAAAACCGGACCATGTCCTTTTTCACCATAGTTAGGAACTGCAGGATCTTCATGAAGATGACTGCCTACACCATGACCAGTAAAATCACGTACAACACCATAATTAAATTTTTTAACATAGTTTTCAATTGCCCAAGATATATCAGATAACCGATTCCCTGGTAAGGCATATTTTAATCCTTCAAAAAACGATTGTTCCGTAACTTCTATTAATTTTAAGCGATCACTTTTAACATTGCCACAAGGCCAAGTTCTCGCACAATCTCCATGATATCCTTTATAATTAGCACCGATATCTATGGATATAATATCGCCATCTTTTAAAATTTGTTTTTTACTTGGAATGCCATGAATAACTACTTCATTAATTGATGCGCAAATAGAAGCAGGATAACCATTATAATTTAAAAATGATGGTGTTGCTCCATGAGATGTAATTACATTGTATGCTATTTGATCAAGTTCTTTAGTAGAAATTCCTGGTTTAATTGCTTTTCTAATTGCTTCATGAGCAAGCATCGCAATTTCACCGGCTTTTTTCATTAATTTAATTTCACGTTCACTTTTGTATGTAATCATTTTTCTTTCACCTTGTTAATAATTTCTGAAACGACTTTTTCTATTTCTTGATTACTATCAACGTCTATTAAAATTCCAAGTTTTTTGTAATACGCTATAATAGGTTTAGTTTGAGTATTATATACTACTAACCTTTTATCAATTGTTTCGATTGTATCATCTTTTCTTTGATAAAGTTTGCCACCACATACATCACATATACCCTCATTTTTAGGTTTTAATGATATAAGATTGTAGCCTCTACCACAATTTTCACACATTCTTCGATTGATAATTCTTTGTTCAATATATTTATCTTCTATTTGTAAATTAATCGCTGCATCCAATTTAATATTTAATTCTTTTAAAATTTTTGATAAAGCATAAGCTTGATCTAAATTTCTTGGAAATCCATCTAATAAAAAACCTTTTTTACAATCACTTTCCATTAATCTTTCTTTAACTATTTCATTAGTTACTTCATCAGGAACAAGTTGTCCTTTATCAATATAACTTTGAGCAATTAATCCTGTTTTGGTTTTGTTTGCGATAGCCTTTCTAAATATTTCACCAGTGGAAATGTGGGGGATGCTGTAGTAACTTTTAAGTTCTACAGCACAAGTCCCCTTACCAGATCCAGGTGCACCCATTATTAATAAATGCATAATTCACCTATTATAAGAATCCGTGATAATCTTGTGATTGTCCTTCAGTTTTAATTTGTGTAATTGTTTCAAGCGCAACACCAACAACGATCATTAGTGATGTACCACCAATTTGAACAGATGCTGGAAGTTCTGGGAATATAAAGGTTACAATTACTGGGATTGCTGCAAGTAATGCAAGATAAGTTGCTCCAAGTAAAGTTACTTTAAATAATACTCTTGAAATATACACTGCTGTTTCTTCACCAGGTTTTACACCAAGTATATTAGCATTTTGCTTTTTCAAATTATCAGCCATTTTATCAGGATCTATTTGTAAGAACGAATAGAAGAAAGCAAATACAAAGATTAAAATAATGTAAATTGCAAAGCCGATTGGTTGTTGATAACTAAATATTGTATACCACCACTGGCTTACGGTTTTTCCACTTGTTTCAACAAATTGTAAAATGGTTGTAGGTAGTGATAATAATGTTGAAGCAAAAATAACAGGAATAACGGAAGCAGAATTTAATTTGATAGGAATATTTGAATTTTGTTGACCGATTAGTTTAGCTGATGCAGGACGATTAGAATATACAACAGGTATTTTTCTTTGTAAACCTTCCATCCAGACAACACCAACGACAATTAAAACAAATACTAACATCATTACAATATACAAGACTATACCTTGCCAGCCAATGTTACCAGTTTCTTCAATACGATATCTACTATCAGGACCTAAGAAATATTGAAACATTTGATACATAGTAGTAGGTAAGCTTACAATGATACCAGCAACGATTAACATTGAAGCACCATTACCAACACCACGCATTGTCATTTGGTCAGAAAGCCATAAAGTAAAGGCAGTACCTGCTGTTAAGACAATAGCTATGTATATATATGTAAAAGCATTAAATTCAGATGAACCTCTAAAGTATACATTACTTGTAGCTTTTAAACCAAGAATTAAAGCAAGTGATTGGATAAAAGCAATTAATAAAGCAATATATCTGGTCCACCGATTTAATTTTTCTCTTCCTGCTTCACCTTCTTCAGACCATTCCTTAAAAGCTGGAATGATATCAAGTTGTAACATTTGTACAACGATTGATGAAGTAATATATGGGCTAATACCCAAAGATAAAATTGAAAATTGTGTTAAACCTCCACCGGCAAAAACATCTAAGAAACCAAAGATGTTAGCTCCACCAGTTGATGGAATAGAATCATAGTTTGCAAATGGAAATTTAATATGGATTCCAATACGCCAAATTAATAAACAAAGGGCAGTAAATAGAATCATTCCTATTAATTTTTTATACTTCCCGAAAAACTTTTTCATTTTAAGCCACCTCGACTGTTCCGCCGGCTGCTTTTATTTTTTCTAAAGCTGCCTTAGAAACTTTCGCTGCTTTAACAGTTAAGTTTTTAGTAAGGTCGCCGTTGCTTAAAATTTTCACTCCTTCATACTCTTTTTTAACAAGTCCAGCTTTTTTTAGACTTTCTAAATCTACTACTGAACCAGCTTCAAATTTATCATTAAGGTCACTAACGTTAACGATTGCATATTCTTTATGATTAACGTTTGTAAATCCACGTTTAGGTAAACGTTTAAATAATTGTGTTTGACCACCTTCATAACCTGGTCTTACGCCACCACCACTTCTTGCGTTTTGGCCTTTATGACCACGTGTTGATGTTTTACCAGTACCACTACTAGTACCACGTCCTACACGTTTTTTAGCATGTCTTGCACCTTTTACGGGTTTTAATTCATCTAAATTCATAAATGCACCTCCTTATGCTTCTACAACAGTTACTAAATGAGCAACAGTTCTAACCATACCACGAATAGCATCGTTATCAACCTTTGTAACTGTTTGACCTATTTTTGATAAACCAAGAGCTTTTAAAGTTTCTCTTTGATTTTTAGGACGGGAAATTGGACTTTTAACTAGTTTAATTGTTATTGTTTTTTCCATAATAGCACCACCCTATAAAATTTCTGATTTATCTTTCCCACGAAGTTTGGCAACATCTTCTATAGTACGTAATTCTTGTAATGCTTTAAAAGTAGAACGTACAATATTTATTGGTGTATTAGAACCTTGTGATTTTGATACGATATCTTGAATACCTGCAAGTTCAACTACATTACGAACAGGTCCACCAGCAATGATACCAGTACCAGCAGGAGCAGGTTTCAAGAATACTTGACCAGCACCATGTACACCTGTAATTTCGTGTGGAATAGTTGTTCCTACGATAGGAACTTCAATAATATTCTTTTTAGCATCTTCTACAGCTTTTTTGATAGCTTCAGGCACTTCTTGTGCTTTACCACTACCGAAACCAACGTGACCATTATAATCACCAACAACAACAAGTGCTGCAAAGCGGAATCTTCTACCACCTTTAACAACCTTAGTTACACGGTTTACTACAACAACACGTTCTTCTAATTGTCTTTCTTCAGTTGCAATTGCAACAGGGGCTAATTCTTTTTCTTGTTCACTCATCAATGATACCTCCTAGAATTTTAGTCCTGCGTTTCTTGCCGCATCCGCTAAAGCTTTTACACGTCCATGGAATAAGAAACCGCCACGGTCAAATACAACGGTTGTAATACCGGCTTCAATTGCCTTTTTAGCAATTGCTTCACCAACTTTTTGAGCTGCTTCGATATTTGAACCATTTGCAAATTTATTTCCGCTTTCAAATGTAGAAGCAGAAACTAAAGTTACTTGTTTTTCATCATCAATTATTTGTGCAGATATATGTTTATTAGAACGATATACCGCAAGACGAGGTCTTGATGCTGTACCTTCAACTACTGCTCTTACACGGTCATGTCTTGTACGACGAGCAATTTTCTTAGATTTTTTAACGATCATTTCCTATAGTTTCTCCTTTCTACTTAGCTTTCTTTCCTTCTTTACGACGAACATATTCACCTTGATAACGAATACCTTTTCCTTTATAAGGTTCTGGTTTACGTATCTTTCTTATTTCCGCCGCAAATTCACCTACTAATTGTTTATCGCATCCACTTATTTGGATTTCGGTAGGTGTAGGACATACTACCTTAATACCTTCAGGTAATTTCATTGGAACGGTGTGTGAGTAACCAGCTGAAACAACAAGTGTATCTCCTTGTAATTGAGCACGATAACCTACACCATTAATTTCTAATATTTTAGTAAAGCCATCTGATACACCAACAATCATATTGTGAATAATAGCACGAGTAGTACCATGTAATGCACGATGATTTTTGTCTTCACTTGGACGACTTACATAAATTGCGCCATCTTTTACTTCAACCTTAATATCATGATGGAAGTTGAATTTTAATTCACCTTTACCACCTTTAGTTGTAATAGTATTTCCTTCTACTTTTACTTCAACGCCTTGAGGTATATCAATATGTTTATTTCCTATTCTTGACATATTTTCCTCCTACCAAACAAAGGCAATAACTTCGCCGCCAAGTTTATTAAGTCTTGCTTCACGGTCTGTCATAATACCATTTGATGTTGAAATAATAGCAACTCCTAAACCATTTAATACTTTAGGAAGTTCGTTTGCTTTCGCATAAACTCTAAGTCCAGGTTTAGAGATTCTTTTTAAACCTTTAATTACACGGGTTTTGTTGGTAGCATATTTTAAAGTTACTTTAATAATGCCTTGTTTACCATCTTCAATTTTTTCATATTCGCTGATGTAACCTTCATTTTTTAAAACATTTAAAATTTCTAATTTTAAACGTGATGCAGGCATTGAAACAGTTGGATGTTTCATTTGATTTGCATTACGAATTCTTGTTAACATATCAGCAATTGGATC
>CANQWZ010000083.1 GCA_947627685.1 uncultured Bacilli bacterium
CATGAAACTTTCTTTTTACATGATGGCCCTCCATATGCTAATGGTAACATTCATATTGGTCATGCCATGAATAAAACTTTAAAAGACTTTATTATTAGATATAAAACAATGAATGGTTTTTATGCTCCATATTTACCTGGATGGGATACACATGGTTTACCAATTGAAACCGCTCTTTCTAAAAATAAAAAAATTAATCGTAAAGAAATGTCGATTGCAGTTTTTAGAGATCTTTGTGAAAAATATGCTTTAGAACAAGTTAACCTTCAAAAAGCTGGTTTCAAACGATTAGGAATTTTAGGAGAATGGGATCACCCTTATCTTACTTTAACAAAAGCTTATGAGGCCGAACAAATTCGTTTGTTTGGTGCAATGGCTTCTAAAAATTTAATATACAAGGGTTTAAAACCTGTTTATTGGTCACCATCTTCTGAAACAGCTTTAGCTGAGGCCGAAATTGAATATCATGATGTTAAAAGTAGTTCAATATATGTTGCCTTCCCGGTTGTTGATGGTAAAAATGTTTTATCTAATAATTGCGAACTAGTTATATGGACGACTACGCCTTGGACAATGCCTGCTAATCTTGCTATTTGTGTATCTCCTAATATTGAATATGCGGTAGTAGAAGCAAGTAATCGTTATTTAGTAATCGCGACTGAATTAATTAATGATGTATGCCAAAAAATTGGTTTTCATGAATATGCGGTTGTAAAACGCATGATGGGTAGTAAATTAGAAGGTATTATGTATAAACATCCTTTATATGATCGCATTTCACCAGTTATTTTGGGTGATCATGTAACGCTTGATGCCGGTACCGGACTTGTTCATACTGCGCCAGGACATGGTGAAGATGACTTTATTGTTGGTAAAAAATATGGTTTAGATATTTTATGCCCAGTTGATAGTAAAGGCTATTTAACTAAAGAAGCTGGTGAATTTGCGGGCTTGTTTTACGAAGAAGCAAACACTGCTATCTTAAACCGTTTAAATGAAGAAAATGCTTTACTAAAAGAAATAGAAATCGTTCATAGTTATCCACATGATTGGCGTACTAAAAAACCGATTATCTTTAGAGCAACTTCACAATGGTTTGCTTCAATTGAAAACTTTAGAGAAGATATTCTAGAAGCTATTAAAACCGTTAAATGGGTACCAAATTGGGGTGAAATTAGAATTTCTAACATGATTAAAGATCGTAGTGATTGGTGTATATCAAGACAAAGAGTTTGGGGTGTTCCAATTCCAATTTTTTACGCTGAAGATGAAACACCAATAATTGATCAAAAAGTTATTAATCATGTAGCCGATTTATTTGCAAAATATGGTTCTAATATTTGGTTTGAAAAAGAAGCTAAAGATTTATTACCGGAAGGTTATACTAATCCACATAGTCCTAATAATAAGTTTACTAAAGAAAATGATATTATGGACGTATGGTTTGATTCAGGTACGAGTCATCATGCTGCTTTAAAATTAAAATATGGTGTTGACCAAGCTGATGTTTATTTAGAAGGTTCTGATCAATATCGGGGTTGGTTTAATTCAAGTCTAACAACTAGTGTTGCCTTAACTGGCAAAGCACCATATAAGACGGTTATTAGCCATGGCTTTACTCTTGATGGTCAAAATCAAAAAATGAGTAAATCACTTGGCAATACTTTAGATCCCGTTGCTTTATGTAAAGAATTTGGGGCTGATATTTTCCGTTTATGGGCTTCTAGTGTTGAATATCAAGCTGATGTTAAAATTAGTAAAGATTTATTAAAACAAGTAAGTGAGTCATATCGTAAAATTCGTAATACTTTTAGATTCTTGCTTGGTAACCTATTTGATTTTGATCCTCTTAAGGATAACATACCTTACGAAAAAATGCCTGAAATTGATCAATTTATGTTATGTAAATTAGATGAGGTTATTGACAATGTTCATATAGCTTATAATAATTATGAATTTTCGGAAGTGGTAAGAGAAGTTCTTAATTTTATGACTAATGAATTATCAAGTTTTTATTTAGATTTTACTAAAGATGTCCTTTATATTGAAGAAGCTACCTCACTTGCTAGAAGAAGTATTCAAACAGTTTACTATACTGTTTTAAAGGCTTTAGTAACTTTACTTACACCAATAATTCCTCATACAGCTGAAGAAGTTTATAGTTACATGCCAGGTGATAAACTTGCAAGTGTTTATTTATGTGATATGGCCCAAGCAAGTCACTATAAAGCTAGCAAAGAATTACTTGCTAAATACGAACAATTAATGCTAGTTAGAGATGATGTTTTAAAAGCGCTAGAAGAAGCACGTAGTGAAAAAATTATTGGTAAAAGTTTAAATGCTAATGTCATTTTTTACCCTACCGATAAAGTTGCTAAATTGTTAACAACTATCAAAGTCAATTTAAAACAAATTTTTATCGTTTATGATTTTGTTGTTTCAACAAGTGATTTAGATGCTAAAGTTTATCCATCAGGCAAAATCAAAGTTCTTCAAGCAGATGGTATGACTTGTAGCAGATGTTGGCAAATTGTGCCATCACTAAATCCTGATGAACTTTGTCCAAGATGTGCTGAAGTAGTAAAAAAATTAAAAAATAATTAATATCAAAAGGAGATTGGTGATATGATAATATATTTTTTTAAAGATCGTAGTAAAGAAAGAGTTGATTTTGGTCAATTGATTGATGAATATTTTGATAAAATAGAAAACACCTATATTACTTCTAATGATGATGAATTTGTAGCAACTTTTAATATTCCTCATTTTGATTGCTCATATCGTTATCTAATCACTAAACGTTCAAGAGTTACCAGTTTGTATCGTTTAAATCCTAATTTTGTAAATACTTTTTTACTATGTGAATTACCAGATGATGTGCCTTTATTTATCATGCGCCTCATGCTAAAACAAATTGATGAATTATGTCGTCTTTTCGATTTTGCAATATATCATGAAAAAATTGATAACATAACCAATTTTAATATGTTCGAACTAATTGAGGTTTTAACTAAAGAAAGAACTAAATATTTAAATGATCATCCTGAAGTTGTTAAATATCAAGTTGATCAAGACTTATTAAATGAAGTTTGTATGTATCAATCATTAATTGATGAACTTCCAAGTGTTGTTAAAGATGATATTGTTGCTAATCCTTATATTGTTTTAAAAGATAGCGAAAATCATATTTACTTTAGTGTTAATTGGCATGTAGGTATGCCTACTACCTTTCCTCCACATTTAGATTTTGTTCACGTTGAAGAAGAAGAAAATTTAGTTAATTTAGTACCAATTCAAACTTTCTATAAATATGTTCAAAGAAATATGTATGAAATTAAAGATGGTTCAATCGGTATTGAAATAAGATATTTAAATGAAAATAGTAGTTTAAAATCGCGTAAGTATATTAAAAAAATGCGTAAAGCGGTTATATCAACCTTTAACTTTGATGTTATCAAAATAACTGACTTAATTGAAAAATAAAAGATTTGAAAATAGGTGATTTTTATGCAAATAAATAAATATATAGATCATACATTATTAAAGGCTACTGCGACTAGTGAAGATATTAAAAGAATTTGTGAAGAAGCCAAAACTTATGATTTTAAAAGTGTATGTGTAAATCCTGCTAATGTAAAATTAGCTAAAGAATTACTAAATGGTACTGATGTATTAGTATGTACCGTAATTGGTTTTCCTCTTGGTGCTAATACCAAAGAAATTAAAGCTTTTGAAACAATGGATGCTATTCGTAATGGTGCTGATGAAATTGATATGGTAATCAATATTGGCAAAGCTAAAGAACATGATTTTGCATATGTCGAAAACGAAATCAAAATGGTTGTTGCGGCGAGCGCCGGCAAAACTGTCAAAGTTATTATTGAAACTTGCTATTTAACAGATGATGAAAAGGTTAGTTGTTGCCTTGCTGCGAAAAATGCTCATGCTACTTTTGTTAAAACTTCAACAGGTTTTGGTAGTGGGGGTGCAACAGCTAGTGATGTTCTTTTAATGCGTAAAACAGTTGGTGAAGAAATGGGTGTTAAAGCCAGCGGTGGTATTAAAAATAAAGCCGATTTAGAATTAATGATTGAAAATGGTGCGACAAGAATCGGGGCATCAAGTGGCGTTGCCATTATGGAAAGTACTACACACGATAGTGATTATTAGAGGGAATTATGTTAAAAAAAACACCACATATAGAAGTCTGTGAAGAAGGAAAAATTGCTAAAATTGTTTTGATGCCTGGTGATCCTTTACGTGCTGAATATATTGCGAAAACATATTTAAAAGATGTTGAATGCTTTAATAAAGTTCGGGGTATGTATGGCTTTACCGGAACTTATAATGGTAAAAAAATATCGGTTATGGGTTCGGGAATGGGCATGCCAAGTATAGGTATTTATGCGTATGAACTTTTTAAATTTTATGGGGTCGAAAAAATTATTAGAATTGGTTCAGCAGGCGCTTATGATCCAAACTTAAAGTTATTTGATATTGTTGTAGTTAAAGAAGCATATAGTGAATCAACCTTTGCTTATACCCAAGCCAAAGAAACAAAAGATGTTATTGCGTCAAGCGCTGCTTTAACAAAAGATATTTTAGATCTTGCTCAAAAATTAAAAATAGCTACTCACTATGAAAGAATTCATTCCTCAGATGTTTTCTACCGTGAGGGTGATTCAATTGTTAACCATATGTATCAAGATAAAAAATGCGTATGTGTTGAAATGGAATCTTTTGCTTTATTCCATATTGCCAATGTTCTAAAAAAAGAAGCAGCTTGTATTTTAACCATTTCTGATTCTTTAGTAACCCATCAAGAGACATCTTCTGATGAACGTCAAACCGCTTTTAATCAAATGATTAAATTAGCTTTAGAAATTGTTAATAAATAGTATAACGCTTGGTTGGCTTTTGCTGACCAAGAGTTTTTACTTTATAAATATTATCATAGTTTATAATAGAAAATTTTGGGTATAATAAACATAACCTTTTATTTATCAATCATTCTTTTGAAAGGAAACACATATGGCAAAATTAGTTATCAATAAAATGACCAAACCAGGTTATACCTTATATCATATACCAAATAAAAAATTTAAAACTTTTACAATTGGTGCTTATTTTTTTAGACATCTTAACAAAGATGGTCTAGTTGAAAGTTCCATTTTAAGTAATATGTTGATGAAATATAATCAAAATTATCCATCGGAACGCTCCCTTAGCAGGCATTTAGAACAGATGTATGGTATGAATTTATTTGTGGGCTTAAGTCGTATAGGCCTTGTTAATAATATGAGTTTTATAATTAGATCAATAAACGATAAATTCATAAATGATGATAGCATAAACTTGTTTAAAGAAGCAGTGATATTATTAAATGATACCATTAATAAACCATATTTTAATGAAGAATTTTTTAAGCTTGAAAAAAACTTATTAATTGAAGATATTATGCGTGCTTACGATAATAAAAATCAAGATGCTACTTTAAAATTTGTCGAAGCCATGTATCAAAATGAAACTTGTAGATACTCGGTGGCTTCATCCTTAGAGCATGCTAAAGAGGTTGATTTACCAAATATTATTGATGAATATAATGATTTATTAAAAGCTCAAAAAGTTTTTTAT
>CANQWZ010000084.1 GCA_947627685.1 uncultured Bacilli bacterium
GTATTAGTATGCCTGATGAAGTTATTAGAATACCTAGTGGTGTATTTGATGGCATTGAAATTACCGATGTTGATTTTAATAAAGTGGAAATTATTGAAGCTGGTGCTTTTGAAGGTCAAAGCCTTAGAACAATTGATAGTCAATATCTTCGTATTATTGGTGCACGTGCTTTTGCTGGAAACAGCGATTTAGAAGAAATTAATCTTCCAAATGTTGAAGAAATTGGTGAAGCTGCTTTCATAACTTGTACCGATTTAAGAAAAGTAACACTTGGTAAAATTACGAAAATTGCATCGCAAGCTTTCGCAAGTTCAGGTTATAGTTCATATCCAGTAATTATTGATATGACAGCAATTGAAGATGTAACTAAAGTTACTATTGATAATGATGCTTTCTTAGCCTTTAATGCTGAGGTATTAAGAGTAGTTATGAAAGATGTTGCTACGATAAATAGTGCTCTTGATCTTGCATGGCCAGAAAAGATAATTAATAATTTAACCATATGGACTAGTGGCGACAAATATTCAATGATTGATTATAATAGTGAAATACTTGTAAGCTTTACTGATAATGCTATTTTTGAATTATATGAAGGTATTGTTACTAAGGCAACTCCTGATGAGGAAAATAAGGCATCACTAGTAAAATGTGGCATGTACAAAATGGAAGGCGATAACCTATATGTTTATAATAAAAAAGCTGATGGTAGTTATGAAACTGAACCAGTAATGGTAGATACTTCCAAAGCATATGTTATTACTTTTGGTAGTAGTATAGCCTTTAGTAAAGATGATTATAATGGTAGTCATGAATTTACTGTTAGTGGAACTAATTTTGCAAATGCTACAATATCGATGAAATATGATATAAGTTTACATTCTAGTGAAACTGACTTTGCTGCTCTTTATAATATTTCAATCAGTAAAGATAATTTCACATTAAATTACAACGAGGAAGAACAAAGTGTTGATTCAGTCAAATATGATATAAAAACTGGTCAAATTATCTTCTTAATTAATGATGTTTGTTATGGTATTAATGTAACATCTGCTACAACTTGTACTGTAGAACTATTATATAAGCAAAAAAATTTTAGTTATACATATCAAGTTCCAAGTAGTTTATTCCCTGATCGTTTTGATGAGGTAGTATGGCAATTAGTATGTAAATTAGATGAAAACGATAAGATAGTTGAACTAATTAGCTTTAATATTAAAGAAGGTTATGGTGACCCTGTAGAACAAACTGTTATAGGTTCTTCAGTTGAGGAAAATGTAATAACTTTCACATATGAAGCAAGTATTAATGGTAAAAATACTATAAAGGCTACATGTAATGAAGCTGATGGTACATTTACTTATGAAACAGTAAAATATGATTATACTCTTCAAGGTGGTTTCCCTCCAGTTAAAGTTGAAATTATCTTTGATGCAACTTGTCATATTTTAGAAATTAAAGCTGTTTCTATCTCTTATGATTTCTATACCTTTGAAGAACAAGAATTTACGCCAACTTATAATGAAGATGGTACTGCTTTAATTACATTAGCAGATGGTACACAATATAAGTTAACCGTAACTACCGGTTCAACATCATTTGAATTGACAGTTGAAGCATTATAATAAGAATAAAAAGAAGTTTTTAACCTTTTAGGCTACTAACTTCTTTTTTTAATATCCTAAAAATAACAAATAGAACGTTTACATAAATAAATTACTATATAAATTTGTAAAAATATGATATAATCAAAGTGTAATAAATCGTATATGTTTGAAGATATGGTTCAAATGTTTCTACCTTATCACCGTAAATGATAAGACTACGATGCATCCCTTAAATATCGAAGTTTTAGGACTTCCTTTTTTTGGTTTTGCATAAGTAGGCCTTGCATTTATTTTGCAAGGCCTTTTACGATTTGTTACAACCAAAAATATTTAAGGAGGATTTTTCGTGCGAAAAAATGAAAAACAAAAAAGAGATTTTTGGAATATTGAAAAATCTCATTCATCAGTAAAAATTGAAATTTTTGCTGGTATCGCTACCTTTTTAGCAATGTCTTACATTTTGACCGTTAACCCTAATTCCATCATCTTAGAAGGAGTAAATGATCCAAGATGGGCATCAGTTTTTATTGCTACAGCAATTGGTGCGGTTATTGGTACCTTGCTCATGGCCTTTGTTGCTAAAATGCCATATGCTCAAGCATCAGGTATGGGTCTTAACTCGATGATAGGTTTAGTTGTTGGTGGAGCATTTACTTTTGTTAATGGCGCCACATATACTTTTGGTAATGCGATGCTAATGGTATTGATTGATGGTATCATCTTTTTATTAGTATCCATCATTCCTATTGGTAGAAATAAAACCACTGGTAAGATTATTACTTTAAGGGAAAAAATCTTTGATGGCATTCCTAAAGCCGTAAGAACAGCTATTACCGTAGGTATAGGTCTATTTATTGCCTTTATTGGTTTTCAAAATGCGAAAGTTATTGTAAGTAGTCCATTTACTTTAGTTGATTTTGTAGATCTTACTAAAAGTGAAAACTGGGTAAAAGGTGGTGCAGCTTGTAATGCCATAGTAGCTCTTTTTGGACTAGCAGTAATTGCTATCTTAAGTCATTTTAAAGTTAAAGGAGCAGTAATTATTGGTATTTTAGCTGGTACTCTTTTAGGACTACCTCTTGGTGTTACCAATGTTAATTTCTTATTAGGTAAAGAAGCTGGCGTAACTTGGGAGTTCTGGACCAATTTCAAGCATTTCTTTAGCTTTAATAGTGATGATGGTGGAATATTCTTATCAGCTTTTACCGAAGGTTTTAATTTTCCAAAGGGCTCTTTTATGACCACTTTAATGTTGATTATTTCTTTTGCTATGGTTGATATGTTTGATACTATGGGAACAGTTGTTGGCTGTGCTACTAATGCCGGTCTTGTTGATGAAGATGGTAAACCATTAAATTATGGTAAGATTATGTATGCTGACTCAATTGCAACGGTTGCTGGAGCAATGTTAGGTACTTCAACCGTAACAACCTTTGTTGAAAGTGGTGCTGGTGTTGCGGCCGGAGGTAAAACAGGTTTAACAGCTTTCACAACGGCGGTTTTATTCTTTTTAGCTATTTTCCTATTGCCAATATTTGCTTTCATCCCAAGTGCTGCTGCCGCATCTGCTTTAATTTATGTTGGTGTATTAATGATGTCAAATGTTAAAAAAATTGACTTCTCTAGTTTGAAAAATGCTGTACCTGCTTTCTTAACAATCGTTATAATGCCATTTGGTTATTCAATCACTAAAGGTATTGGTGTTGGTTTAATTTCATACGTATTTTTATCAATAGTTATTTATATTATTGATATAATTAAATATGCTGTAGCTAAGAAAAAGGATAAAGAAGTTGAAAAACCAGTCTTTGATGTTTCTGTTGTTGCTATCATTGTTACTTGTTTATTCTTATTCTATTTCTTAATGCCTACAACTTTTAATTAAAAGTAGTAAAAAAAGAAGTGATTTGTTAAACTGTCAAATCACTTCTTTTTTATTATTTTTAGTTTTTATTACTTTTTAGGCTATTAACATCATTAGTACTTTCGTTTTTGGGCAAAATTAAATTTAAGATAATACCAATAATAGCAGTTAAGGCCATACCCGTTAAACTAAAACTACCAAATGAGATAATAGCTCCCCCAATACCAATAACGAGCATTACAGAAACAATAATAAGATTTCTTGTTTTAGTTAAGTCAACTTTAGCATCCTGTAAAGTTTTTAGACCATTAGAAGCAATGAATCCATAAAGGATTAAACAAATACCGCCAATTACACAATTAGGAATCGTTTTGATAATTACTGCAAAAACATTAACAAAAGAAAGTAAAATAGCAATAATGGCAGCTCCACCTGTAACCCAAACACTACCTACTTTAGTAATACCAACAACGGAAGTATTTTCACCATAAGAAGTATTAGCGGGTCCTCCGATTAATCCTGCTGTAAGGGTTGCAACACCATCACCAAGTAAAGTACGATCTAAACCAGGATCAACTAAATAATCTGTACCAGTAATCTTCCCTAATACTTTATGATCACCGATATGTTCACAAATAGTGGCAAAAGTTAAAGGAATGACACTAATTGCGGCAGCAAAATTAATTTTTACCATCTCGATACCTAAACCTAGTTCTTGATTTTTCCATCCTAGGAATTTAAAATCGGGAATTTTAAACCACTTAGAAGGAGTCATTAAAATTTCTTTTATAGCATTTAAATCTACTAAATACCCATAAGTATGTGTGATTGTTTCACCATCTTTTAATATAGTAACACTATTAGGAATAAAACCAATCAAGATAGCGATAATGTAGCCAGCTATAATGCCAATTAAAAACGGAATAACTTTAAAAAAGCCTTTAGCTTTGATGGCAACAAGGGCAATAATCAGCATGGTTGCAAAAGCTACAACGATTGATCGCCAATCGCCTGCAAAGTTATTAGTCGCTAAATTCGCATCAGTAATAGCCATAAGACCGGTATTTTGAATAGCAGTAGTTGAAAGTCCAAGTCCAATAACGATAATCATCGGACCAATAATAACGGGTGGTAATAATTTGTTAAGCCAATTCGTTCCCGCAAATTTAATAATTAAAGCAACTATACAGTAAATAATACCAACAATAACAATACCTGTTAAAGCTGCACCAACGCCGCCATTAGTAGCACTAATAGCTGTGTTAATATAAGCAATATAGGCGAAACTTGATCCTAAATAAATAGGTACTTTAGCTTTTGTGCACAAGATATACAGTAGTGTGCCTACTCCTGAAGCAAATAATGCTACCGAAATCGATAAACCCGTTAACATTGGTACTAAAACCGTAGCACCAAACATGGCAAATACATGTTGAAAACTGAGTAAAATTAATCTGCTAGTTTTAGGCCTATCCTTTGCACCAAGCAGTAAATTTGAATTCATAATGCCTCCTTTGTTTATTAATAGGTCAAAAATTTCCAAAAAAAAGGTCTAAAGTGCTTTTTGCATTTTACGACCTTAGAAAAAACATATTAAAATTTAATCTAAAGTCATAGTCTAGTAATTTACGGTCACTAGGTAGAAACGCTCAAACCATATTATTGAAAATATATGACTTATTTTCTATATTGTATCATACTTAGTTATTATCTTGCATTAAAGAAGCGCAAAAAAACGATTTCATAAAGAAAAAAAAGTATGAAGAAGGTAATAAATGCTAAAACTAAAAATACTAATAACTAATTATCAAATTGTTTGAAAAAAAATAATGAACATAGTATAATTTTAGTGTATAAAAAAGACAAAAGGTAAAGGAGAAAACAAAATGGAATTAAAAGGAAGTAAAACTGAACAAAATTTAATGACTGCTTTCGCAGGTGAATCACAAGCAAGAAATAAGTATACTTATTTTGCTTCAAAAGCTAGAAAAGAAGGTTATGAACAAATCGCAGCCATTTTTGAAGAAACAGCTAATAATGAAAAAGAACATGCCAAACTTTGGTTTAAACATTTAGGTGGCATTGGTACAACTAAAGAAAACTTACTTGCTGCAGCACAAGGCGAAAATTA
>CANQWZ010000085.1 GCA_947627685.1 uncultured Bacilli bacterium
ATACAAATTATATGAAAAATTCATTTTATTAAAGGCATTTACAAATTCTTCACGACTCTTATATAAGTAAAGATCCCAAGAACCACCATTTAATTCATAAGTGATTGTAAATTCAGAACGTTCCCATTTTGGATATAAATCAATGTTACCAGTTTTGCCTGCAGCAATTTCAGTAACAATATCACCTTCAAGGGCAGCATTGTCATACCAACCAACAAATTTGTATCCTTTTTTAGTTGGAGCTTTTAATTCAACAGGTAAATGTAATGTATTATAACCAGCTGGATTTTCGGCGTTGTTTTCTTCACCTTCACCTAAATGATAATTAATAGTAAAGTCAGATTCTACTACGGTAATTGTGAAAGTATATTCACGATAATATGCAGGTTCTGTTTGACTAACACGTGCAACAATTATCGCTGTTCCTACACTAACAGCAGTCATTTTACCTTCTTTAGTAATAGAAACTACATCCTCATTAGCAGATTTAAATGATACTTCTGCTTCTGCATAATCAGGAATAAATTTATAAGTTACGTCTTTAACTTCGCCTTTAGCTAAATTATATTCAGTAGGTATATCAAATTGTACTTCAGGAAGTTTACTAGATACAACTTTAACAGTTGCTGTATCATATGCAATTGCTTTATCAGGATAAACAACTTTAATTACTGTTTCTCCTACTTGCACTCCTGTTAATTTACCATCAGAATAAGTTGCAATAGAATCATCATATGATGTATATTGAAGTTTATCGGCAATATCACCAACAGCTGATCCTTTGCTAATTATTGGTTCAACATTAATTGTTTGGCCAACAACTACTTCATATGTTTTATTATCAAATTTAATCTTTACATAATCAGTATTTTTAGTACATGCAGCCATGCCAAATAATATGCCAACAATAGCTAAAAATAAGAAAAATCTTTTTCTAAAGTTTAACATGATATTCTCCTTTTCATTTTTCGTTTATTTTACACCTTATTATATCACTTTTTAAAAAAACAAGCAAGCGTTTTCATTTTTTTATTTAAAAAAATAATGATTTTTTTTAAAAAGGTAAGCGTAAGCAGTAAAAAACAATTATGTTTTTAGCAAAATTATTATTTTTTACTGCTTCATAGTATTATATTTTAGGAAATATTAAATTATCACTTTTTATTTTTATTTGTCGATTATTTCCTAAAAAAAGTAGCATGAAGATGCTACTTTTTTAATTATTTTTAGATTTGAAAAAATTCTTAATCCGTTCAAAAATATTATTATTTTTTGTTTCATCTGTTTTTGATAATTCGGTAAAAATTTTCTTTTGTTCTGCCGTTAGACTATTAGGTGTCACAACGGTTACGGTTACAATTTGATCGCCTTTTTTACCATTTATTTTATTATCAATGCCTTTACCTGAAAGTTTTAGTTTAGTACCACTTTGAATGCCAGATGGTATTTTTAAGTTTACCAAACCATATAAAGTTTTTATTTCAATTGATGCACCAAGAGCAGCTTGGCTGAATGTTATTGGTAAATCTAATAAGATGTTATTACCATCACGTTCAAATATATCATGTTTTTTAACATTAACATGGATTAATAAGTCACCTGCAGAACCACCCTTAATACCGGCTTCACCTTCACCTGATAATCTTATTACTTGGTCATCAGCAATGCCAGATGGGATTTTTACATTTAATGTTTTTACTCTTCTTACTCTACCACTACCATTACATTCAGAACATACATGTTTAATTTTTTTACCTGTACCACCACAATCAGGGCAAGTATTTTCACTACGCATCATTCCTAAAATGGTATTTTGTTGTGTAATAATAGTACCACGGCCATTACATCTTTTACAAGTCTCAATATCATCTTTGGATTCAGCTCCTAAGCCTGCACATTTTGAACAAGTATCAAGTTTAGTAACCGTTATTTTCTTTTCTACACCAAATGCAGCCTCTTCAAAAGTAATTGTTACATCAACTTGAAGGTCACTTCCTCTTTTAGCTCCTGATCTTGATCTTGTATTTGCGCCAAAGCCCCCAAAGAAGCTACTAAAAATATCTTCAAAGCCAAAGCCACCTTCGGTACCACCACTTGCAAAACCATTCATATCTTCAGTACCAAAACGATCATAGTTAGCTTTTTTTTCAGGATTGCTTAAACAGTCATATGCTACTTGAATTTCCGCAAATTTTTCTGTAGCATTTGGATCAGTTGATACATCTGGATGATATTTTTTAGCAAGACTACGATAAGCCTTTTTTATTTCTTCTTGGGAGGCATCACGCGATACCCCCAAGACTTCGTAATAATCTCTTTTAGTTGCCATAAAAGGCCCCTTTCTTTTGTCTATTTCGTTTTATATTTTTATTTATCTGTTTCTTCATAACTTGCATCAACTGTACCATCATCATTTTGATGTGAATCATTATTATTTTGATTCTTTGATGCTTGTTCTTGAGCCTTTTGATATGCTTTCATAGCAACACTTTGAGCAGCTTTTTCAAGCGCTTCTTTTTTAGCTTTAATGGCATCTAAATCTTTTCCTTCAAGAGCTTCTTGTAATTCTTTAGTTGCCTTTTCAATATTAGTCTTTTCTTCTTCAGTTACTTCAGCTCCTAAATCATCAACTGATTTCTTAGCAGCAAAAATAATTTGTTCGCATTCGTTACGTAAATCGGCTTCCTCTTTTTTAGCTTTATCGCTTGCGGCATTTTCTTCAGCTTCTTTTACCATACGATCAATTTCTGATTCACTTAATCCTGAGCCACCACTAATGGTAATGGTTTGAACTTTACCAGTTCCAAGATCTTTAGCACTAACATGAACAATACCATTGGCATCAATATCAAATTTAACTTCAATTTGAGGAACACCACGAGGTGCTAGAGGAATACCACTAAGTTGGAAACGACCAAGTGTCTTATTATCAGCAGCCATTTCTCTTTCACCTTGTAATACATGAATATCTACAGCTGGTTGATTATCAGCAGCAGTTGAGAATATTTGTGATTTAGATGTAGGAATAGTCGTATTACGTGGAATTAAAACAGTTGATACACCACCTAATGTTTCAATACCTAATGAAAGTGGTGTTACATCAAGTAATAATACGTCTTTTACATCACCTGCAAGGACACCACCTTGAATAGCAGCACCCATTGCGACAACTTCATCAGGGTTAATACTACGATTAGGTTCTTTACCAAGTTCTTTTCTAACTAATTCTTGTACACATGGTATACGAGTTGAACCACCAACAAGTAATACTTGATTAATATCATTAGTTGTTAGACCTGCATCTTTTAATGCTTGACGAACTGATTTAGTAGTTGAATCAACTAAGTCACGAATTAATTCTTCAAATTTAGATCTTGTTAATGTCATGTCAAAGTGAACAGGATTACCTTCTTGATCCATAGCAATGAATGGAATATTAATATCAGTAGTCGTCATACCACTAAGTTCTTTTTTAGCCTTTTCAGCTTCTAATTTTAATCTGAACATTGCACTCTTATTAGTACTTAAATCAATACCTTGCGTACGTTTAAATTCTTTTACCATGTAATCTACTACACGATTATCGAAGTCATCACCACCTAAACGGTTATTACCGGCGGTTGCTAAAACTTCATATGTTCCATCAGCAAGTTCAAGGATTGATACGTCAAATGTACCACCACCTAAATCGTATACTAATACTTTTTGTTCTTTATCATTATTTTTATCAATACCATATGCTAAAGCAGCAGCAGTAGGTTCATTGATAATACGTTTTACATCAAGACCAGCAATTCGACCAGCATCTTTAGTCGCTTGACGTTCAGCATCGTTAAAATATGCAGGAACAGTAATAACAGCTTCTGTTACTTTTTCACCTAAATATGCCTCAGCTGTGGCTTTTAGATTTTGAAGAATCATCGCTGAAATTTCTTGAGGAGTGTAATCCTTATTATTAGATTTAATATGAACCTTATAATCAGTTCCCATATGTCTTTTTATTGAAAAGACGGTATCCAAATTAGTGGCAGCTTGACGTCTTGCGCTTTCTCCTACCGCAATATCGCCACCCTTAAATGCAACAACAGATGGTGTTGTTCGCATACCTTCGGCGTTAACAATAACTTTTGATTCGCCACCTTCCATTACTGCTACGCATGAATTTGTTGTTCCAAGGTCAATACCTATAATTTTACTCATAATTAATTCCTCCTATTTTTTTTAAAATTATTTGCTTACCTTGACCATACTAGGTCTTAAAATACGATCCTTATATAAATAGCCTTCCATCACTACTTCAACAACGATGTTTGGTTCTACACCTTCTACTTCAACAACTTCTAAAGCTTGATGATAAGCAGGATCAAAGCTTTTATTTAAAGCTTCTATTTTTTTTACACCATAATTTTCTAATGCTTGTTTTAATCTGGTATTTACCATTACAAAGCCATTTAGATATTTTTTTAATTTTTCATCTTCAGTTTTAATCGCAACAGCTTTATCAAAAACATCAATAACATCAATTATTTCACTGAAAAAATCTTGCATTGCATATTTTCTTTCTTTAATACGTTCTTCATTAGTACGACGTTTAAAGTTTTCTAAATCAGCGCGATTTCTTAATAGCAAATCATTTAGATTTTTAATTTCTTCACTAAGTTTAGCATTTTCTTCCTCTAAATGTTTTATTTTCTTTTTTAATTTTTTATTCAACTTATTGTCTTTTTTTAAATCTTCTTCTAAATCTTCAACTTCTTGAACTAAATCCTCATTCATTAATTCTTCAGAGGATTCTAATTCATCATTCTTTTGATTTTCTTCTGAAGATTTTAAAGCTTCTTCTTCTTTTTCTTCTTCACGATAACGATTATTTTCCATTTTTTCACCTATACAATTTTTTTCATATTTTTAGCAATATATTCCAATAGTGGTATTACCTTATCGTATTCCATTCTTGTTGGTCCAAAAACAGTAATTGCTCCAACACTACCACTACTTGTTTCATAAGGAACAGTGATAACAGCACAATCTTGCATTACCTTCATTTCATTTTCTTGGCCTATTCTAATATTAATACCCATGCTATCAGATTTTACAATTCTTAAAATATCCCTACCTTCTAAAACATTTAAAAATTCTCTAACCTTACCAACATCTTGAAATTCTGGTTGTGATAAAATATTATATTTACCACTTACATGATATTTATCAGCTACCATTTCTGTGAAAGCATTAACAAAAGCATCTACTAATTCACTATGATAATTGATATAATCTTTAATTTCTTCATTGGTTACATCATCTAGCAAATGATTTTTAATATCACTTACTAAACATCCTCGTAGTGCTTCATCTAAAATACTAATGGTCTTTTCAATTTCTCGAAAACTTATACCCATTGGTACAACAATTCTTTTGCTTTCAACATGTCCTTGATCAGTAATCATTAAGATAACCGCATGATTATCTTTTAATGAGACAAATTCTAATTTTTTAACTCTTGAATTATATGCGGTTTTACCTAAAGCGATAGTTGCGTAATTGGTAAGTTCTGTTA
>CANQWZ010000086.1 GCA_947627685.1 uncultured Bacilli bacterium
CGCCTTCTTCACAACAATAACCATCGATACCAAAGCCAATACCATTGATGAATTTTTTCTTAATACCTTTTACTTCAACAGTTGGTAAGTTATCAAGATAAGGATTTAGTAAAATTTTTTTAGTATCTTCATCTTCTTTAACATCATTAAAGAAATCATTACCCGTACCTGTTGGTATTAAATATACGGAATTTACAATTTTTTGGTCTACCGCATTTATTAAATAATTAATAGTACCATCGCCACCTAAAATAGTTACCGTATCATCAATGGCTAAATTTTCAAAGAATTCCTTATAGTCTAAAGTAGTAACATCTTTAATTAGACAATGAGGATTCTCGTAAAAAGTTTTAAGAATCTCATCTTTGTTTGGATTTTTTGTTAATGAATTATACAATACGTATTCCATTTTTATTCCTCTTTTCTTTTTTAAAATTTCTCTTCTACTAGAAGATAATTATACCATTTTTGTTGAAAGATGTCAAAATATTTGTTATTTTGGTCTTAATAAAAAAGCATGCTTATAATAACTATTTATTATAGGCATACTTTCTTTGTATTTAATTTATCTTTTTTATATAATTACATCTAGGATAGTTAACGCATCCATAAAATTCACCATACTTACCCTTTTTTAATTTTAAGAAAGCACCACATTTAGGGCATGTTAAAACATTAGGATTATCTATTTTATTAACTGCTTCTACAATATCACTTTTTTGCATATTGCAACGTTTACACAAAGTTTGTAAATTATCAAAGGTTGTTTTTCCGCCTTTAGCAATAGGTATTATATGATCAATTTCAAAAGGTCCTACACTTGTGCCACATTTTCTACACCGATAATTATCCCTTTTATATATTTGAAAACGTAATTTATTAGATACTTTACCTCTTTCGACTCTAGCAATAGCATTCCAAATATTAGCATTATTATATCGATCACCTGTCTTATCACTTAAGTCAAATAGTATTTTTTCAATTTGCATTTGATTAAATTTTTGTACTTTTGCGACAAGAGGACGATTACGAATATTAGTTTGAATGATTTTTACAGTAATATAAAAGAAACATTTAGGCTTTAATAAAACTTGTTTTAGTTTTTTATCAATGCTTTTTTTGATTAAAAAAGGAATTTTTATTTTAAAATCAACATCTAAATCATAATTTTTTGGAAGCTCTTTTATATCTTGATTATAAAGAGGAAAAGCATTGGAATTATCTAAGGCCATCTTCATAACTTCTTTTACTTTTTTCCTATCATAAATTAGCTGATATATTAAATAGTCACATGGGGATATATCTTTGAAAAAAGCTTCATTATCATAGGATTTTTCATAATAAAAGTCATTAAAAGAATAAAAATGATATTTATTGTTGATAAAATTAATTTCTTTTAAATATTTGCTATGACTAATAACGCTTTTTTCATATTTTTTAACTAAAATTGCTAAAACAGTTATTAATAAAGCTATAATTAAAACGATTATTAAAAATATTTTCATATTATTCTCCATATTATAATTTTAATAATTTTTAACTTGTGTAAAGATTATATCATATTTTTTAGATTAAAATAACAAAATAGCAAAATATATCCCTTTATTTAAGTAAAAAATTAAGCCATATCTTACTAAAAAAGGGAAAATATTGTTTATCAAAAAACAATATTTTTTATCTTATTTACAAAAATATTTTTTAACATCTTTTTTTATTTTTGTTAAAATTTCATTGTTATAATCAATAACTAAAAGTGGAAAAGTACTAAGTACATAAAGTTTATTAGCATTATTTTTTAATTCTATTTGTTTTTTAAAACTTCATCATAATTTATATCTTTATTATTAGAATTAGTTATTATTTGGGCTTTAATATAATTTTGTAAGATTATTAACTCTAAAATTTCATAAGTGATTTTATTTTTTTAAAAAGCCATTTCCAAATTTACTAATTTTTTATATTCATCACCATTTTTTAATGGTAAGTCAATTGTTCGATTATTATAATTGTTATCTGGAAGTTCTTTTAAATGATAAATAGCTTCTACCATTGGATTATTAATATAAATTTTACCATTTTCAGTTTCATTTGCAAATACTCTTAAAATATCTTTTATCGTTTCATCAGAATATTTTTGATAATGAGGTTCAAAATCAAAAATTAGATATATGGCGGAAAAAATATTTTTTGATAATTTTTCACTTTGAATTTTTAAGCCTTTATTGAATCTTAAATATTGTACAATATCATCATAATCGCCATTAATATATTTCTCATATAGTTCATATATCGGATTTTCAAAAACAATTATTTCGCAATCAGCATCTATTAAGTTTAATAATCCATGATTTTTATCTTCTAAAATCCTTTTTTCTTCAACTTCTCCTTCTACTATAAATAAAACTTTACGAGTCAAATTCCCCTTCTAACATCATTTTCTCGAGATTATGACCCAATCTAATCGTTTTATTAGTGCTATCAGCAAAACTTTTCAATTTGCCATCTTTTAAGATAGCATAGCAATCAGGTCTCATTAATTCATTATCTATTAAATAGGTATTATGCGAAGTAAGTATGGATTGGAAATTTTCTTTTCCATTTATTTCTTTTAAAATTTTAGTTGCTAATTCATAATGATAAAAAGCATCAAATTCGTCAAGATATATGAAAGATATTTTGTTTTCGGCAATTTTATTCATCCAGTAAAAAAATAACAATAACGTAATAGTACCAGTTGATGCAATGCTATCAAAACGGGCAATACCCTTTTTAAATTTTACCCCTACAACCTTTTTCCCAAACTCTACTCCCATTTCACACAAATCATAATTTTGACCACAATCTATTAAAAAATCATTAAATTTATCAATTAAATGATTATTGATAATAAAGTCATTTAAATTTTCACCATTGGCCATAACACCCATAAATTCATTGCTTTTAAGGGATCTAAACCATAACATATTATTAACAAAATTCATCATTAAATAAAGAGGATTATTACTTGACCAATAAATAGTATTGTTATATAAAAATTTTAGAGCTGACATTTCTTTATTAGTTCTTTTACTTAGATCAATGGTAGTAGCTTCTTCAATAGCATTGTCAAACTCTCCAGTTACATAATTAAAAGCAAACCAAAGCTTTTCATTGACAAATAATTCTTCATAAACGAGTTGTGCATGGGCATTCTTTTTATAAAAATATTTGATTTCTTTATTTTTAAATAAAAATTCATAAGTAAATTCGGCATTTTCTTCGATTGAATCACCACAAGTATAATAATCGTATAATAAATTTTCATGATAATTATCAGTCAAATGTCTAGTAATATCCATTATAGCAGCACCAAGATTGCTTTTACCGGAATTGTTTTTACCATATATTAATAATTTGTTAATTAGGCCATTTTTAATTAATTCTTCATTAAATGTATAATCTCTTACTTTTGTAAAATCTAGTACTAATAATTCTTTAAAATTTTTAAAATTTTTTACAGTGAATTTTTTTATCATAATTTTTTCTCCATTTGTTTTATACATCTATATTATACTCCTTTTGTATTTTTTTTACAATTAAAATGTAATTTTTTTACACATATTATTTTATGCTCATTATTTGTAAAATATACAAAAAGGTTCAAATAATTTTATAATCCCAATTTTATTCATAATAAAAAGACAATAACATACTGTATTATTGTCTTTTTTTATATGCTATTTTAATATCACATATTATAGGTAATTGATTACCTTCCACCAGGTCTCATGCCTCCACCAAAGCCCCCACCGAAGCCTCCTGGAGGAGTGCCGCCTGGATTTCCCATATTACCCTGAGAACCGATTGAAGTAATGACTGAAGATACTGTAAATGAACAAATTTGCGTATCACCACCATATAGTTTAAAGTTCTTACCCATAACAAGTTCAGGACAGGAAACAATAACTGATTGGCAGTTTTTTTCAATGGTAACAGAGAAAAGTAGTTCACCATCTTCATCTGTCAAAGATAGAATAGTATTTGCTAATATCATTTGATTTTGTGCATAGGATAGTACATTTTGTTGAGAATTGGTTGCGGGGGTCTCCACCATTCCAAGAGGACCTACCGCAAAAAGATAGCCTCCATCAATTACAATTCCTCTATCAGCATCAAGTGCACTATTACCTGATGAGGTCGGACCAAACACGATAAGAGTGCCTCCTGTCATATTAATCGAACCATTAGAATCCACGCCATCACCTTCGGCACTTACATAGATTTTGCCACCTGAGATGATAATATGTTCAACAACGCGCATATCATCGCTTGCGGCATTGATACCATCGTCACTTGCGGTAATGTTTATTGTGCCACCTGTAATCTCTACGTAACCACCCTCAATGCCTTCATAACTTTTTGTTACCACAATCTCTCCACCACTAATCTTCGTTAGAACATCACTCGTTAAAGCATCATCAAAAGTAGAGATTGTGAAATTACCACCACTCACTGAAAGATTTCCACTATTCGCGTGAATAGCATCATCAGTACTATCGATGATAAATGTGCCACTTTCGATGATAATAGAGTAATCACCTTCTGTTACGGTAATCTCTTCGTCAGAATCATTTGCACTTGGATATTCGATTTCGCCAACTTTAATGCCCTTGCACCCTTGTACAAGTCCATAGAGCGAGCTTGCACTATAACGATTAGTCTCATCACTTGCTATTCTCTTATAAGTATTACCCGATTTGATATACTTGAAATCATCCGCGTCTATACCATATTCAGCCATCTGTGTTTTGGGTACAAAACTGCCCATTGTTTTGATGTTATAATTGCCACCATCGATATAGATAACAGTATCAGCTTGGATGCCGTCACCTTCTGTTTTACATAAATAATCAACATTTTTTAGATAGATATAACCTTCATTAGTCGTAAACGTAGTCGTTTCGTCATCACATTCTGCATTTATACCATCCTTGCCTGCCGATAAAACGTTAATCTCACAGTTTGAAGCAGATATAGAAAGGGCAGCGATTGCGTGATTTGTTGCTGTGAGTATTAAAGAGCAATCGACGATTGTAAGATCTTTAGAAACTTTGATTGCGTTCTTGCCACTACTTGTAACAGATAAGGAACCTTCACCATTAAAAGAAAGCATTCCTTTGACATGAATAGCGTTTTCTTTATCAACAGTAGAAATAATGGTATTTTCACCAATAAGCGTTATAACAACATCTGCATTCTTGTAAGTTGTGCTACCAAAAGCAACACCTTCTGTTGCTGTTATTTTTGCACCATCGAAAATAAGGTGCAACTTCAAGTTATTTGTGCCAAAATTAATTTTGCCATATTCGCCACTGAAGCGGTAAGTTCCACTATCAGAAATCGTATATACTTCACTAGAAGGATTGACCATCGTTGCATCATCAC
>CANQWZ010000087.1 GCA_947627685.1 uncultured Bacilli bacterium
CCGATATTTTACCATATATAGAGATACCATCAAAAAAAGTTTTAGCGCTTATGAATAAATATTGGCCAGGCGCTTTAACAATTATTTTCAAAAAAAAGCCTTCAGTAAGCGATGCTATTACTAAAAATTTAACAACGATTGCTTTTAGAATCCCTAAACAAGATGATGCCTTAGCGCTATTAAATTATCTTGGTCCCTTAGCTGCCACAAGTATTAATATCAGTGGTGAGGCACCACTAAATGATTATCAATTAATTGTAGAAAAGTTTGGTAGTAAAATAGATTATATTTTAGCCAAAAAAGTAGCATCATCAAATGTATCTTCAACTATTATTGATGCCACCTCAGATAATATTAAAGTAATAAGAGCAGGTGAAATTAAAATTAACGTATAATTAACCAAAATTTGCCAATAATAATTTTGGTGATAATATGAAAAAAAGGATAATTTCTTTAGGCCTTATAGCCCTTTACCTCGTGCTACTAGTTAATTGCACTAGCCAAAAACAAGAATTAAGATTACGGATAGTGGCATCTTCTAATAGTCAAGCTGATCAAAATTTCAAACTAGAAGTAAAAGACTATTTAAAAAACTATTTTTTAATAAATAGTCTTGAAAAACTCGATTTAAACCTTTTAGAAAAGACGCTAAATGAACAATTTATGCCGCATACTATTAGTGTCAAAAGATGTAAAGTTAATTATGAGGCTAAAGCATATCAAGGTAAAATGATTCAAGCTGGATATTATGATACGATTTTAATTACGCTTGACGATGGTAAAGGTAAAAATTTTTGGACGCTTCTTTATCCTGAATTTTTTAACATTTCTTTTGAAGATGATCATGAAATTAAGTATCGTAGCTATTTTTATGATCTTTTTCATAATTAACTATCATAAATAAAAAAAAGTCTACTATAATATAGTGGTGATTATTTTGCAAGTAATAGATATTAATAATGAATTAATTGATAAAATTAGAAGTTTTTTAACTAGCATTAATTCCCTTTCTGAAATTGACGAAGAATTAATCCCAAATGGTGTTGCCATTATGGATACTAATGAGGTAAAAGGTTATATTACCTATGAAAAATTTTGTGAATATGGTTTAATTAGATATTTCATTTTTCAAAAAGTTTTACCCTTTAACCTCATAAAAGATATGTTTTTATTACTTAGTCAAAAAGCAATTGCCAATGAAATAGAAAGTTTAATTTCAATTGGCAAATCAAAAGAAGTAATTGAATTATTTAATGAATTAGCCTTTTATCAAATTGATAGTAGTAATTTTTTAATTAATGGTCAAAATTTAAAAGGCACAGAATTAGAAGATGCCTTAATTTTAAGATATGATCTAAATAAAGACATTACCATAAATAACTGACTGTGAAAATTTTCATCTGTGAAAAAATTCACAGTTTTTATTTTGCTATCTTTTTAATCCATAAACTTGTTTAAAAAAATTAAATATGATATAATAAACATAAATAATCAAGTAAAAAAGGAGAAGACATTATGCGCGTTGCAATAGGATCAGATCATGCAGGTTATGAGTTAAAGTTACTCCTTGTTAAGTTCCTTCAACAACAAAAGATTGAAGTTCATGATATGGGTACATTTAGTAAAAATTCCGTTGATTATCCTGATTATGCTGGACAAGTTTGTCATGCTATAAAAAGAGATATTAGCGATTTTGGTATTTTAATTTGTTATACAGGAATTGGTATGAGTATAGCTGCTAATAAATACAAAGGTATTAGAGCTGCTTTAGTTAGTAATACTTCAAATGCGCGTCTTTGTAGGGAACATAATGATGCTAATATTTTATGTTTAGGAGCCAAAGATGTTGATTTTGAACTAGCCAAAGAAATAGTAGATATCTTTTTAAAGACGCCTTTTAGCGAAGGTAGACACAGCCTAAGAGTACAGAAAGTGATGAATATTGAAAAAAATGAAAAAAGATAAATTATATAAGGATTTAAAATTATACAATATTGTTATGAGCAATATTTGGCAACTTATTACCATTATCTTATTTGGCATTTTAGCAGGATATTTGCTTGAAAAATATTCCACCAATGAAAAAATTAATTTTATGCTAATTTCCATTATTGTCTTTTCGTTTATTGGCATAATTAATTTCTTTGTATCTATTATTAGACAGTCTAAAAAATTAGAAAAAGCTGAACGTGCCAAAAAACTAGCAAAGGATGAAAATAATACTAATAATGAAGATGTTTGATAAATCGGATTTTCTAACACTTAAAATTGCTTATATGTTCGCTACAATACTAGCTATTATTTCAACCGTTTTAGCAAGTTTAATAAAATGGTGGCAATATACATGGTTTTTAAGTATTTTTTTAGGTTTACTAGCAGGTACAATTAATTATATAAAAATTGTTATTGTAACTACTAATGCTACATCTTCTAAATATAAAAATGCTAAACTTGCTTTTGTTATTAACAATATTACGGCTCTAGTTATTTATTTTATCGTATTACTTATTAGTGCTTTAGTTAATTTTTTAAATATTTTTTTATGTTTTATTGGTATTATGCTTATTAAAATCGTTATCATTATTCGTTTTACTAAAAAACCTAAACAAGAGGAGGTATGATAAAATTGGATAAAATCGAATCGTTTTTAGAAATATATGAAACACCCAATTTTGCTATCATCGCTGTTAGTCTTATCATAATCATTTTTATCATAATTGTTGCGATAAAATTAAAAAAGCATGATCCTAATAAACCCCCTAAAGGTATTTTATTATTAGCCGAAATGGTGGTTACTTTTAATAATAATTTATGTAAAGATGCCCTTGGCACAAGATGGAAAAAATTTGCGCCATATGTTATGTTTGAAGGCTTGTTTCTATTAGTAGCTAATCTTTGTGGCCTTCTTGGGTTAATGCCACCTACAGCTAATATTTGTGTAACTTTAGCTTTAGGTCTTGTTACGGGCGTTATTATCCATATAGCAGGCATTAAATATAGTGGTCTTAAAAATTATTTAAAAAGTTATTTAGATCCTTCACCTATAATGTTACCAATAAATATCTTTAGTGAATTAGTTACCCCCATCTCGATGGGTTTACGTCTTTTTGGTAATATTTTTAGTGGTACAGTCGTAATGACAATGCTATATCATTTATTAAGTATTGTGGTAATAAAGGGTTTCCCTTTTGGTGATGTGATAGCACCTTTTATAACACCGGTTTTTCATGCCGTTTTTGATGTCTTTTTAGGACTTATTCAAGTTTATGTTTTTATGCTACTTACAGTAATCTTTATTTCCCAAAAGATTCCTGAAGAAAATTAAAAAAAATATAGGAGGATTTTATGAGTTTATTATTTGCAATTGTTAATTTTTTAGAAATTACTATTACCGATGATGGTTTAATTGCTGCTATGAAAGGTTTAGGTGCTGGCATAGGAGCAGGTATCGCCGTACTAACAGGTCTTGGTTCTGGTATTGGTCAAGGTTTATCAGCTGGACTTGCAGCACAAGGAGTAGCAAGACAACCTGAGGCCGTAAGTGCTATTCGTTCAACTATGATTGTAGGTCAAGCAGTTGCTGAAACAGCTGGTATTTATGGTTTAATTGTTGCTATTTTATTAATATTTGTCTTTTAGGAAGAAACTATGCTTGGTGAAAAGATTAAAGAATTACTATACAAAGCAGTAGAATTCTTAGATGAAGCTCATCGAACAGAGGCCCTTTTTAATATGTTAAAAACATTTATTATTCAATTACTAGCTACACTTGTTTTATTTTTAATTGTCCGCTTTTTCTTCTGGAATAAAATTACTAAAATGATTGAAACACGTAAAGCTAAAATTGATCAAAGTTTAAAAGAAAAAGCTGAAGCAGAAGATGCTTTAGATAAAACTTTACAAGAAGCAAAAAATGTTAAATTGTCAGCTAAACAAGAGGCAACTAGTATTATTAATGATGCTAAAAAGCAATCACAAATTGAAGCAAACGCTATTCTTAATGAAGCTCATGAACAAATTGCTAAAGACACACAAGAAGCTTTAGCCCTCGTAGATGAAAAGCGTAAAGAAATGGAAGCTAGTATCAAAGATGAAATTGTTGATGTTGCTATAGTTATGGCGGAAAAAATTGTTGAACATGAAGTTGATAAAAAAGAAAATTCTGAAATTATCAAGCAAACATTATCAACCCTTGATGATAAAAAGAAGGAGTAAGTATGATTACATCTAGTAGCTTACAATATGCTAAAGCGCTTTTTGATTTAGCCCTTCTAAATCATCATGAAGACGAATATGGCCAATATTTAAAAGTTATTGTTTCAAGTATTGAGCAAAATAATGATTTTCAAAAAATATTAACGCATCCTTCGATAGCAAAAGATGAACGTAAAAATGTTCTTAATAATATTTTTAAAGAATACGTTAATAGTGAATTTCTTCATTTCTTATATGTTTTAATTGATAATGATCGATTAATAGAACTAAAAGATATTTATGATAGTTATGAATATTTTTTAGATATCGCCAAAGATATAACAAATGCTACCATTTATACTAAATATGAATTAGATTTGGCCGAAAAAAACAATTTAATAAAAAGTTTAGAAAATTATTATAAAAAGAAATTGATTGTTAATTTTGAAATAGATGAAAAGATAATTGGTGGAATGGTAATTAAAGTTAAAGATCAAATTATTGATGCATCTATTTTTAATAAAATAACAAATCTTAAAAATGAACTTAAGAAAGGTTGGTAAATGATGAAACCTTTAAAAATTGAAGAAATAAGTGCCTTAATTAAAGAACAAATTAAAAAATATGAACAAACTATTGATACAACTTGTGTTGGTACTGTTATCAAAGTTTATGATGGTATAGCTTTAGTTCATGGCCTTGATGATGCTATGAATGGGGAATTATTAGAATTTCCTAATGAAGTATATGGTATGGCTTTAAATCTCGAAAAAGATTATGTAGGGGCCATTTTATTTGGTTCATCTAGTAAAATTAAAGAAAAAGACACTGTAAAATCAACACATCGTATTTTAGAAGTACCAGTAGGGGAGGCTTTAATAGGCCGCGTTGTCGATGCTTTAGGCATGCCCATTGATGGTAAAGGTCCCATCAAAACCGATTTTTATCGCCCTGTTGAAAAAAAAGCATCAGGAGTTATGGATCGCCAAAGTGTTAAACAACCCCTAAAAACGGGTATCAAAATTATTGATGCGATGGTCCCTATTGGTAGAGGGCAAAGGGAATTAATTATAGGTGATCGTCAAACAGGCAAAACATCGATTGCAATTGATACTATTTTAAATCAAAAAGATAAAAA
>CANQWZ010000088.1 GCA_947627685.1 uncultured Bacilli bacterium
AAAAACCTATAAAAATTGGGTTTTGACCCCCAACTAATTTATAGGTATATCTCGACCCCCAACAAGTTTATATAACCGTTTAAAAAGGCTATTACAACCTTGCTTTAGGTTATAATAGCCCTTTTTTTATTCTTCTGTTATATCAATAAGTTCATACTCTCTACTGCCATAACCAATATTAGCAGCCGCTTCTATCGTATGAACACCATTTCTTGATTCAATACGCTCAATTAAGTGGTTTTTACCCTCATCCTTTGCTTGATAAACTAAATCAAGACAAGCTTGATCAATGGCAATAGGATCAGTAGAAATTAATACGCCTATATCTTTCATACATGGATCTTCAGCTACAGCGCAACAATCACAATCAACTGACATATTTTTCATAATGTTAATATAAACGATTTGGCCTTTAAAGTATTTTACTATGCTTCCTGCCGCATCCGCCATAGCTTCTAAAAAACTATTATGATCAGCCGTCCACAAGTCTTCAGGCTTTCCACAGCCATGAATATAGGCTTTACCATATGATGAAGCAATACCAATTGATAATTGTTTTAATGCACCACCATATCCACCCATTGGATGACCTTTAAAATGCGAAAGCACTAACATTGAATCGTATTTACTAAGATCTTTACCTACATAATTTTTCTTTATAATTTTGCCATCGGGAATATCTAATACTAAATCAGGGCCATTTGCATCTAACAAATCAACACTAAAAGCATTAAACCAACCATGAGCCTCTAAAGTTTTTAAATGTTTTTTCGTAGTATCACGACCACCATCATACGCGGTATTACATTCTACTACGGTGCCATTTACTTTTTTGACAATTTCTTTAAAATAGTCAGGTCCTAAAAAATTTTGATTGCCAGGTTCACCAGAATGTAATTTTACAGCTACCTTGCCTTCTAAATTAACGCCTAACTT
Source organism: uncultured Bacilli bacterium (assembly GCA_947627685.1). Taxonomy (GTDB): domain Bacteria; phylum Bacillota_I; class Bacilli_A; order ML615J-28; family CAG-313; genus CAG-313. The sequence goes on from CANQWZ010000088.1 coordinate 937, forward strand.
TTCATAAAGTTTAACTAATTCTAAAGCGTTAATTTTTTTAGAAAAATAAACAATTGCTTTCATAATATCATCTTCCTCTTATTTTGATTTTATCATATCTAAAATAAATTTACTAATTATTTGCCTAATAATTCGCTTATTAATGCATCAATTTCGTTAATGTTTTCATCAGTCATCGCTGACTTAATACTAACTTTATTTTCACATATGGTAAGACTTGACTCTTTACTTAATAACTCTTGCATTACTTTGTTAGCAAGTGGTGCCCATGAACCATTTTCAATAAGGGCAATTTGCCTTTTTTGATAATTTCTTGAGGTTAGGTTATTGATGAATTCAAGCATGGAAGGAAAAATTCCTCCATTATAAGTAATACTGGCTAAAATCATTTTATTATATTTAAAAGCATAACTTATAGCATAAGTAATATCCGTAGTGTTTAAATCTACTACTTGATAAGGTATTTTCCTAAGTTCTAATTTTTCTCTAATAATATCAATTGCTTTAGCAGTATTACCATATACGGAACTATAACATAAAAGCACACCTTCTACTTCTGGGTCATATTTAGACCATTTATCATATAAGCTAAGATAATTATTAATATTATTATCTAAATAAGGTCCATGCAAACTAGCAATTTTATCAATTTTTAGAGCGCTGGCTTTTTTTAAAAGATTTTGAACGGGTGTAGCAAATTTACCAACAATCCCAAAATAATATCTTCTTGCTTCATCAAGATAATCTTCACTACTATCATTTACACCAAATTTACCAAATGCATCGGCTGAAAATAAGGTTTTAGTCGTTATATCATAAGTTAGCATTACCTCAGGCCAGTGTACCATTGGTGCCATAATAAAGGTTAACTTATGCTTTCCTAAAGAAAGTTCATCATTTTCTTTTACTACTAGTATGTTAGTAAGCTTTAACTTAGGAAAAAACTGTCCTACCATTTGCAATGCTTTAGTATTAGTAACAATGGTAGTAGTTGGATATTTTTCAACAAAAGCTTTTATACCAGCAGAGTGATCAGGCTCCATATGCGAAATGATTAAATAACTTGGTATTTTAGTATTTATTACTTCTTCAATGTTTTTTAACCAATTATTAACAAAGTTTTGATCAACAGTATCTAAAATAGTTATTTTCTCATCATCAATTAAATAAGAGTTATATGCCATACCATTTTCTACTTTAAACTGACCTTCAAATAGTTTTATCTTGGAATCATTAACACCTACATTATATAAATTATTATCTAACTTCCTCATAGTACTCCTCTAATTATTCTTAAAAATATTTTTCAAAGTTTTTTTATTAACAATTATTTCATATAAGATAATTAATACTATCGTTCCCATAGCCTCAGCTAACCCTACTACATACCATGATGTTAAAACCGGTAAACTACTAAGTAAAGGTTTGTTTATTTGCATTGCGGAATCAAATTTTAAAGCATCATATTCAAAGGCACCTATACACATCATAATGGCAAAACCAATTGGGAAAACAAACCATTTTTTAATTGATGGCACAAAGTATTTAGTCTGCATAGTGACTAAGAAAAGCCATACTAATAAGGCATGATGAATTAGACCGGTAATGCTTCTTATATCAAAAAAAGTTTGGCTTTCCAAGAAATCAGGATAAAAAATAGTAATTAACCCACCAAAGAAGCCTAAATAACTAATAAAATGTAAAACAAGGTGATCCTTTTTACCAAATACAATAGTTAGGGAAGTAATAAGGGATGCCATACCACAAAAGGTACCAGGAATTAAATTAAGAAAACTATATCCTTCACGATGATTAATTACAACATCATAGTAAGTTACAGTTATGCGGTTTAAAAGAATCATTATTAATAAAACGATGCCACTAATTTTGACAATCAATAGTTTAGTTTTATCTTTTTTTACTACTTTTTGAGTTAAAAAAAGACCTATTCCCATTAGAATTAATACTATTATAATATACAAAATGTGGTATAATCCATAAACACCTTCTAAATTAACTAAAAACATATAATATTCCTCTCAAATTAATAATAAATATTCATTTATAATTATAGCACTTTTTTTAGTTTATTCAAATGATTTTGTAAAAAATTAACAAAATAAAAGCAATAACAAGTCGTTTTTTATGCTTGTTATTGCTTTTTTTTAGTCTTTATTAGTAGTAGGTGCAGTATAGACTCTTGTAGAGAGTTCTTGATTTAATAAATATAATCCTCTAGCATCAGCACCAAATAGTTTCATTTTTTTGACTAAGTCTTCAGCATTTTTTTCTTCTTCTAATTGTTCTTTAATAAACCAATCTAAAAATTGCATTGTTTTGTAATCTTTTTGTTCAAATGCTTCATGATAAATGTTATTGATTAAAGAAGTAACATATTTTTCATGTTCTAGTCCGGCTTCTAAAGCATCCATTACTTTTGTTAATTTTTTATCGGGTTTAGCAATAGCATCCAAAGTAACTTTAATGCCATTATCTTTTAAATAACCTCTAAAAGTCATAGCATGATCACGTTCTTCTTGAGCTTGTACTTCATACCAATTAGCAAAGCCATCTAAACCTTCATCTTCACAAAAGTTAGCAAAATCTAAATAAAGATAAGCTGAATAAAATTCTTTGTTGATTTGTTCATTAATTAATTTAGCAATTTTTTCATTTAACATCTTTTTTTACCTCTTTTCACTACTTATTATACCACCATTTGTTTTAGGAAAATAAAAATTGCTTTATTTTTATTTGAAAGAATTTAAATCCTTTAACATGATGGTTCTAATTTCTTGCGCAATTTGAGCTCGACTTAAATCTTTATATTCATCGTAATTAATAACATCTAATATCTTAAACTTGACAGAATGTCTTTTGAATAATAAATTTTTCTTTACTTCTTTAGTACCGGTTATGGTTGATACGACAATTGGTCTTTTTGATTCGGTTACCAGATGTAAGCAACCAATTTTAAATGGTAGTAAAACCTCATCCGTAAAGTTTCTAGTGCCCTCAGGTGAAACGCCAATAGAACATTCATTTTGATTTAGAAAGTCAATTCCTTTATAAATAGCTTTTAATTCTTGGCGAACATCACTACGATCTAGTTTAATATACCCAATTTTATGAATCATCTTACCAAAAAAAGGAATTTTAAATAAAGATTTTTTAGCAACAAAAACTAAAGGGTATTCTTGCATGCAAACATCCATAACCATTGAATCAAGATTGGAAGTGTGGTTAAATACAATAACAAAATTAGTATCTTGGGGTATTTTTTCTAAACCTTCGGTTTGAATTTTAACACTAAATAATGATAAACATGTCTTAGTAGCAATATACAAAATATGCCGATAAAATTTATTATAATGGATTGGTTCTTTTTTAGTATTTATAGGTAATCCTACTAAAAACATGAATACAAAAAATAAAACAACTAGTAAAATAATATTTAGCAAAATAAAAAGGACAAATAATAAAATTTTATATCCGATTGATATGGGAATAAAATAACATTCTACAAAGGCAAGTAGCAAAGAAATGATAATAACAATTAATTTAATCATTTTTAAGCGTGTACTTTATATGATAAAACATCTGTAACGGTTTCACCATCAATTTGTAAAGCCGTAGGGCGATCAAATTCAACTTCAATCTCTTTGCCTTTAAAAATTTTAACCATTTTTTCCTTTTTAACGTGTTCACCTTTAAATATTGATGGAAAACTAATTAAAGCTTTTAATTTGCTAGGAGTCATATACACAACCGTTGATACAACATTTTGTTCACGTCTATCTTGCATAGGCGCTACCATCATGCCGCCACCATAAAATCTTCCCTTCATCGTTGGAGCAAGCCAAACATGGGAAAAAGCATATTCCTTACCATCGACTTTAATTTTAGCGTTTACAGGTTTAAAATGAAATAATAAACCTTTAATGGCAATACTAGTATAATTTACTGGTTTATCACTTTTAGCTC
>CANQWZ010000089.1 GCA_947627685.1 uncultured Bacilli bacterium
AAAAACCTATAAAAATTGGGTTTTGACCCCCAACTAATTTATAGGTATATCTCGACCCCCAACAAGTTTATATAACCTAAAAAATTTATACATAGGTACTTTATAATTAGTTATGGTTTAAAAACGTCTGTTGATGAAACAGGCGTTTTTTGGTATTATTTCAGAATAAAATATTAAAAATATATTATTATTTATATAAAAAAAATAAAAATATGGTATAATTTACAAAAGAGGTGATGAGATGTATAACCAAAAGATGTATGAACTTGGTGATAAACCATCAATTATTAGAGAATTATTTGAATATGGTAAGGCTAAAAAAGCATTGATTGGTGAAGATTCGGTTTTTGATTTTAGTATTGGTAATCCCAGTAATCCATCACCTAAGGTTGTTAATGATACTTTAATTAATTTATTAAATAGTGTTGATAGTGTTAAACTGCATGGGTATACTTCAGCAGTTGGTGATTATGATGTTAGATGGGAAATTGCTAGATATTTAAATAAGACTTATGGATGTAAGGTAAGTGGTGATTTAATATATTTAACAGTAGGAGCAGCTGCTGCGATAACAATTTGTCTTCATGCACTTTTAAATGAAGGTGATGAGGTTATTATTTTGGCACCTTTTTTTCCTGAATATAAGGTTTTTGTGGAGAATGCTTTGGGTGTTGTTAGGATTGTTAATTGTCGTTGTGATAATTTTGAAATTGATTTTGATGCTTTAACTAAGGCAATTAATGCTAAAACAAAAGCCATTATTATTGATTCTCCTAATAATCCAACCGGCGTTGTTTATTCAAAAGAATGTATTAGTAAATTAGGTATGGTTTTAAAAGATAAAGAAAAAGTATTTAATCATCCTATTTATTTGTTATCTGATGAGCCTTATAGGGAACTTATTTATGATGATATGATGTATCCATTTGTCACTAATTATTATGATGATAGTATTGTTTGTTATTCTTTTAGTAAGTCTTTATCGCTTGCCGGTGAAAGAATTGGCTATATTGTCGTGGGTAGTAATGCATTTTGTCATCAAAATTTGTATAAGGCTATTTGTGGTGCTGGTAGAGCACTTGGCTATGTATGTGCACCTTCCTTATTTCAATACATGATTCCAAGTTGTCTTGGTACTTTTGCTAGTATTGATGTTTATAAAGCCAATCGCGATTTACTTTATCAGGGTTTACAGGCCATTGGTTATGAAATTATTTATCCTAAAGGGGCTTTTTATATGTTTGTAAAGGCCCTAGAAAAAGATGCTATTGCCTTTTCTAACAAAGCTAAGCAATATGAATTATTACTTGTACCAAGTGATTCATTTGGCTATCAGGGTTACGTTAGAATTTCTTATTGTGTAAGTAAAGATATGATTATAAGAAGTATGGATGCTTTTAAAAAATTATACGATGAATATCGAGGTAGTAATAATGAATGAATTAGAGCAAGCAAGAAAACAAATTAATGAAATAGATAAGAAGATGGCTGAACTTTTTGAGGCTAGGATGGAAGCAACTAAACTAGTTGCCAGTTATAAAAAAGCTCATGCTTTACCCATTGTAGATGAAACTAGAGAGCGAACGGTAGTTGAAAATAATGCTAGGATGATAAAAGATCCTACTATTAGAGAGTATTATGTTAATTTTTTAAAAAATAACATGGCATTATCAAAAAGATATCAAACTAGACTTATGGAAGGTATGAAAGTTGCCTATTGTGGAGTTGAGGGGGCTTTTGCGCATATTGCTTCGATAAAGATGTTTCCTAGTGCTGAAAAGATAGCTTTTGCTAGTTTTGAAGAAGCATATAAAGCAGTTGAAGATGGTATTTGTGATGCATGTGTTTTACCAGTTGAAAATAGTTATGCGGGGGATGTTGGTACCGTAATGGATTTAATCTTTTCGGGTAGTCTTCATATTAATCAAATGTTGGATTTAGATGTTATTCATCATTTAATAGGTATAAAGGGAGCAACTTGTGCCACTGTAAAAAAAGTATTAAGTCATCCTCAAGCATTATCACAATGCCATAGTTATTTAACTTCTCATCATTTTGAAGAAGTTGAATACCCCAATACGGCTCTTGCCGCAAAAGAAGTTGCTAGACTAAACGATGTTAGCGTCGCTGCCATCGCAAGTGATGTAACTGCTTCTTTATATGGCTTAACGATAATTGAAAGTGATATTAATACTGCTCGTAATAATACGACCCGTTTTGCGGCCTTTTCCCGTGTTGATAGTCTAACTTCTAGCAATGCTTTAATGGGTGAACACTTTATTTTAGTATTTACTGTCGCAAACGAAGCAGGTGCCCTTGCACAAACCTTAAATATTATTGGTGCCCATGGCTTTAATATGCGTAATTTACGTAGTAGGCCTATGAAGGAGTTAATGTGGAATTATTATTTCTATGTTGAACTTGAGGGTAATGTAAATAGTGAAGAAGGTATGGATATGTTAAGAGAACTAGGTAGTATTTGTGATAGATTGAAATTAGTTGGAACATACTATACTGATTTAAAAAAGTAGGTACATATGGAAATAAAGGTTAATATTTTAAATAGTCCCTATAAAATTGTTGTAAAAAAAGGCCTTCTTGATGAGATTGAGCAATATTTAGATTTAAATCGTCAAGTTTTAGTGGTATCTGATGATAAGGTACCTAGTATTTATTACGAAAAAGTTTTAAAAAAATGTGAAAAGGGTTATCTTTTTTTAATAAAAAGTGGTGAAGCAAGTAAATCAATTGATAATTATGAAGCTATCATGAGCTTTTTAATTAAAAATAAATTTACCCGCACAGATGCCGTAATCGCGCTTGGTGGTGGGGTTGTTGGTGATTTAAGTGCCTTTGTTGCCTCAACCTATATGCGCGGTATTGCTTTTTATAATATTCCTACCACTTTGCTTGCGCAAGTTGATTCATCAATTGGAGGTAAAACCGCAATTGATCATTTAGGTATTAAAAATGTTATTGGTAGTTTTTATCAACCTAAGATGGTGTTAGTTGATGTTAAGGTGCTTGAAACGCTTGATGAGCGTAATTTATATAATGGCCTTGTTGAAGTTATTAAAATGGCTGTAACCTTAGATGAGGCTTTATATACCTTCTTATATGAGACAAATGACCTTTTTGGTCATCTTGAAGAAGTAATTACACGTGCTATTTTGATTAAAAAAGCCGTTGTTGAAGCCGATCCTAATGAAACAAATTATCGTAGGGTATTAAATTTTGGTCATACGCTTGGCCATGCTTTTGAGGAGTATTTTTTTGGTCAATTTTATCATGGTGAATGTGTTGGTCTTGGCATGTTATATTTTTGTTCTAAGGATGTTAGAAAAAGTTTAATTACCATTTTAAAAAAATATCATTTACCAACCCATGTTAATTTTTCGCCTGATGAGGTTATCAAATATCTTTATCACGATAAAAAAGCTGAAAATGATAATATTAATGTTGTATATGTAGAAAAAATTGGTCAATTTGTTTTTAAGAGACTTAAAATTAAAGAACTTTATGAAAACTTAAAGGAGGTATTTGATGAGTAATACCATAGGTGATATTGTAAAACTTACTATTTTTGGTGAAAGTCATGGCAAATTAATAGGTGCTACTTTAGATGGTATGCCTTCAGGCATTGCAATATCAGAAGCTTTTATTAAAAAGGCGCTTGCTAAAAGAAGACCAAGGGGTAAGTTTGAAACGGCCCGAGTTGAAAATGATGATTTTGAGATAGTAAGTGGTGTATATAAGGGGTTTACTACAGGTGCTCCCCTTACCATTATTATTCCTAATAGTGATGTAAAAAGTTCTGATTATGATGATATGACTCATTTAGCAAGACCATCACATGCGGATTATAGTAGTCATGTTAAATATCATGGCTTTGAAGATCCAAGAGGTGGCGGGCACTTTTCTGGACGCATAAGTGCTGGTATTGTTGCGATTGGTGCCATTTGCATGATGGCTTTAAATAAATTAAATATCAAAATTGCTACCCATATTTTAAAATGTGGAAGCGTGCTTGATCAAAGTTTTACAAACGTTGAGCAAGAAATTGATCATCTTTTAAATAATGACTATCCTTTAATAAATGATTTAAAGGATGAAATTAATAAAGTTATCGAAGAAGTTAAAAACGATAATGATTCAATTGGTGGGATTGTACAAACCGGCATTGTTAATTTACCTGCCGGTCTTGGCGAACCTTGGTTTGATGCAACAGAAAGTCAAATTGCAAAAGCCATTTTTGCGATTGGGGCTACTAAAGGGATTGAATTTGGCAGTGGTTTTGCTTTTGCCAGTATGCGTGGATCTGATGCCAATGAGCAATTTGCTATTTTAGATGGTAAGGTTGTTACTTTAACCAATCATAATGGTGGTATTAATGGTGGTATTACCAATGGTATGCCGATTATTTTTAATACGGCCATTAAGCCTACACCTTCGATTGGTAAAACGCAAAAAACAATTGATTTTATCACTAATAACGAAGCAACGATTACCATTAAGGGACGCCATGATCCAGCTATTATTAGAAGAATTTGTCCGGTTATTGATGCGATGACAGCAATTGTCTTATGCGATATGTTAGTCAAAACTTATGGTAGTGATGTTTTTAAAACGGATGTGAAAAAATGAAATATGGTTTAATTGGTGAACATTTAGGTCATAGTTTTTCCAAAGTAATTCATGAACGCCTAGCTGGTTATGAATATGAGCTTAAGGAAATTGCTAAAGATGATTTAGCTAGCTTTTTAAAAGCTAAGGATTTTAAGGCTATTAATGTTACTATCCCTTATAAAGAAGAAGTAATGG
>CANQWZ010000090.1 GCA_947627685.1 uncultured Bacilli bacterium
AAAAATGCCAAATGGCCATCTAATTAGATGCATTACGCCAGCTATGGCCCTTGGTAGCGGTTTAGATGAGTTTGCTAAAGAATGTCCAAATAATTTCATTGATGCTGGACTTGCTGAAGAAAATGCTGTGTTAATGGCTGGAAGTATGGCCCATGCTAAACTAATCCCCATTCTCTTTTGTTATGCCACCTTCTTACAAAGAGGATATGATGAATTAAGTCATGATATTGCTAGAACTTCATCACATGTGATTATTTGTGTTGATCATGCTGGCATTGTAAGTGGTGATGGTGATACACATCAAGGTATTTTTGATTTAAGCATCTTTAATTCGATTCCTGGCTTAATGGTGCTAGCTCCCAAAGATGCCAATCAAGCCATTGCCATGCTAAATTTTGCTATTGAGGAAGTAAAAGGACCAGTCATCATTAGGTATTCAAAAGAAAAAATTGCTAAAGCAACAAGAAAAGATCAATATGTAGCAAAATGGGAAACATTTGGCACGGGAAGAGTTGTCATTATTACTTATGGTATTTTATTTAATGAGACCTATAAGTACGTAAATGATAATAATTTAGATGTCATGGTTGTTAATGCTAGTATTCTTTCTAAACTTGATGAAGAACTTTTAAATCATTTAGCGTTGACTAATTGTAAAATAATTGTTTATGAAGAAGTATATCATAGAGGATCACTTGGTGAGATGATAGTTAATTATTATAATCAAAAAGCTTTATCTATCAATGTTAAATTATTATCACTAGGTAATACCTTTTTAGAAGTAGGAACACGGGAGGAATTGCTAAAAGCATATAATCTTTCCCTTGATGACTTAAAGAAAGCGATTGGTGATTAAATGTTACAAAGTATTATGGTTAAAAACTTTGCCATTATCGATAACATTAATATTGAATTTAAAAATGGTTTTACGGCTATAACGGGTGAAACGGGTGCTGGTAAATCATTATTGATTGATGCTATTGGCTTACTTCTTGGTGATAAGGCTTCACCTAACATGATAAGAACAGGTGAGCAAAAAGCTATTATTGAAGGTGTATTTTGCGAGCTTGGTAGTAATACTTTACAAGTTTTGAAAGAAAATGGCTTAGAAGATGAAGATGACATATTAATCATTCGTAAAGAAATTAATATTTCGGGTAAAAGTTTAGTAAGAGTTAATGGTATGGCCGTTACTATGAGTTTATTAGAAGATCTTGCGCAAACTTTAGCCGATATTCATACCCAAAATGATACTAAAAAGCTTTTTGAACCTAAAAATTATTTATCTTTTATTGATGATAAAAAGTCACTTGCTTTATTAAAAGAATATCAATCATTAAGAAAAGATTATTTAGAAGCTTTTAAAGCATATCAAGATTTAACTAATAATCTTGAAGCTTATCGCAAAGAAAAAGATTATTTGGTTTACCAATATGAAACGCTAAAAAAAGCGGATTTGAAGCCTAAGGAATTAGAAGAATTAGAAGAAGAATATAACATCATGAATAATTTTGAAATGATTTTCAAAAATTTGTCAAATATAAAAAATGATTTTAAAGATAACAATATTAATGATGTTATTTATGATATTTATAATGCCCTTACCAAAATTGGGGAAATTGACAATAAATATTTAAAAATGGCTGAGATTGTAAAAAATGCTTATTACGATTTAACCGATATTGAGTCATCCTTAAATCAAGGTCTTAATAAGTTAGAGTTTGATAATGATCGCTTTAATGAAATAACGGAAAGAATCAACTATTTAAAGGATCTAAAGTATAAATACCACATGTCAATCGATGAATTAATAACCTATCGTGATGATTTATTTAAGAAGATAAATTATCTTGAAGATGATAGTTATTTATTGACACATTGCCAAGAAGCCCTTGAAGAAAGTTATCAAAAAACTTTAGCAAAAGCTAAATGTTTACAACAAGCTCGTCAAAATAATGCGAAGGTTTTAGAAAAAAGTATCAAGCAAGCTTTATGTGATTTGATGTTAGATAAAGTGGTTTTAAAAATTGCATTTAGTAGCAATTTAAAAGCCGTAAAAGATGCCAATACTTTTCCTAAAAATGGGATTGATAGTGTAGAAATTAAGATTTCTTTTAATCCTGGTGAAGAATTAAAAGAACTTTCCAAAGTAGCCTCAGGTGGTGAAATGTCACGGGTAATGCTAGCTATTAAGACACATTTAATGACTAATTTAGAATTATCAACCATGATTTTTGATGAAATTGATAGTGGTATAAGTGGTCAAGTGGCCTTAGAAGTTGGTAAAAAATTGAAAGAAATTGCTAAATATACCCAAGTTTTAGCTATCACTCATTTACCAATTGTCGCATGTTGTGCCGATTATCATCTATTCATTAGCAAAAAAATAGTTGATGGCAAAACAATTACTAGTATTAAAGAATTAACTAATGAAGAAAGAATTTCTGAAATTGCTAAAATGATTTCACCGACTGATCAAAGTGGTAAAAGTAGAGAACTTGCCATTAGTATGTTAAATTTGCATTAATAGCAAAAAGTGTTTTTATAGCCAGATAAAAACACTTTTTATTTTGCTTAATATGTAAATAATAATATAGAAAGGAGACTAAAATGAAAAAAATCTTAAAAATAATTTCGATATTATTGTTTTTATGTTTAACATTAACCTTTAAAGTTGAAGCAAGTGCGGTAGATTATGTATATCTTGGTGGTGATTCTATTGGCATAAAGATGAATACAGGCGTTTATGTAGTAGGTAAATATCAAGTAGCAACAAATGAGGGAAAAGTTTGCCCTTGGAAAAATGCTAATATTGAAGTAGGCGATAAAATTAATAGCATTAATGGCATAAAAGTCCAAACTAATCTTGAACTATTAGATTATTTAGCAAAATGTGATCATAAAGAAGTAAAACTAGAACTTACCCGTAATAATAAAAATATTCAAACCTCTTTAACAGTATTACAAAATGTTAATAACGAAAATACCTTAGGTTTATATATTAGAGATCAGATTCTAGGTATTGGTACGATTACTTTTGTAACCGAAGATCAATATTTTGGATCACTAGGACATGGCGTATATGAAAATAAAGTATTAGTAGATTCATCAAGTGGTAATCTTTTTTATTCAAATGTTTCATCAATTAAAAAAGCCGAACCAGGCATTGCGGGAGAAAAAAGAGCAACCATCAATAGTCAAGTTATTGGTAAAATTCTTACAAATGATGTTACCGGTTTATATGGCAAAATTAATAATATTAGTGATTTTAATAAAAAAATAAAGGTTGGTAATCAAAAAGAAATAAAAAAAGGTAAAGCTACTATTTATACCTGCCTTGAAAATAATGTTGTTAGAGCATATGAAATCGAAATACTAGATGTTGATTGGCAAAATAGTAAAGCTACTAAAGGTATTCATTTTAAAGTAACTGATGAGGATTTATTAAGTAAAACGGGCGGTATTATTCAAGGTATGAGTGGTAGTCCGATTGTGCAAAACAATAAAATTATTGGTGCTGTTTCACATGTAACGGTTGAGAATCCGCTTTATGGCTATGGTATGCATATTGAATGGATGTTAGATGAAGTCGCAAAAATTAATTAATACTAGACACAAAAGAGCATCAATCGACATTAATTTGGCAATTTATGCTAATAATGCTTAAAATTAGGCAAAAATTTTTGACATAAATAAACAAAATCAATTAATAAAATTAAAAAAAATCTTTATTGCTTGCTAAATACCCTCATTTTTGATAAAATTATAATGCATATAATAAAAAAGGGGGGGAACATATGCAAAAATTAAAAATGGTTATCGTCGAAAAAAGCGACAATAATGAACTTGGAATAAGCACTTATTTAAAAAACTACGAAGAAATCAACTTAATTGGTTCTTATGACAATGATGTAAGTTTATACAACACCTTAAAAGTTGCTCAAGTAGATGTTTTATTAGTTGATTTATTCTTAAATGGCATTGATGGTATTAATTTAATTGAAAATATTAAGAAAAATACCGAAATGTATCATCAACCACGTCATATTATTGTTATGACCCAATTTATTAGCAATTATGTAAATAATCGCTTAAATCAACTTAATGTTGATTACATTATTATGAAACCAGTTGATATTAAACAATTATATCAGTTGATTTTAGGTATGAATGCTGAGCAAGAAGAAAATGTTCATGATTATGATGCTGACCTTGATAGTGAAATTACGGGCATTTTGCATGAAGTTGGTGTACCTGCTCATATTAAAGGTTATATGTACTTAAGAGAGGCAATTGCTATGGTTTATAATAATGTGGAAATCCTTGGTTCTATAACAAAGGTTTTATATCCTGAAATTGCAACTACATTTGGTACGACCTCATCAAGAGTTGAAAGAGCCATTAGACATGCCATTGAGATTGCTTGGGTTAGAGGTAATGTTGATGCTATTAGTGATATTTTCAGTTATACCATTAGTTATAATAAATCTAAACCGACTAATTCAGAATTTATTGCCATGATTGCGGATAGACTTAGACTTGAACATAAACGCCAAAAGAAGATGCGTTATTTGGCATAAAAAAAATAGAAGTTCATACTTCTATTTTTTAAAATATGGCAAGTTATATTGAATAAATTATTTATTAGCTATTCCTATAATTGCAATAATTAAACTACCAATACCTCCAAGAGCCATTAAGGCAACTAAAATCCAAATAATGATTTTTCCCATAATGGTTTTTTGAGGTGCTGTTTGAATATAGTATTCTTCAGTGCCATCGGCACGTTTAGTAGACTTAAT
>CANQWZ010000091.1 GCA_947627685.1 uncultured Bacilli bacterium
GTTCTAATACTTCACTTACAACACCCTCTGGACCTTTTTTGGCACAAAGACCACAGTTTTTGCAACCGGCAGTAAAATTAAGTTTACCATTTTCATATTCTAATCCCCCAAAAGGGCAAATTTTTAAAACGGCTTCGGCGGTTTCTTTATTTACTTTATCTTGATTTATTATTAACTTCTTTGCCATAGTGATCACCTAAATATATTTTTTATCCTTTAAAATTTCGGTAAGTTTTGCTACTTGTTCACTAACTGTGCCTTGTAAGACAACTTTATCAGTATTTCTTTCAGGTGGAAACATTCTTTCAACTTGGGTTGGTGAACCCTTTAGGCCATAATGCGTCTCATCTTGATCGTCTACATCTTGGAAAGTAATCATCGGAATATTTTGTTCTTTTAACATTTTACCTCTTTTATATGATGGTAAACGAGGGCTAACATGGCCTTTATCAATAGTGATAAGGCATGGAAGTTTTACTTCAAATGTTTCAATTGTTTTATCCATTTGAGCTTTTACGACAATGGTTTTTTCTTTAACTTCCACAATTTTTTCAACATAGGCAACATGAGGTATTCCTAAATATTCAGCCATTTCAGCACCTACTTGGGCAGTATCACCATCGGTTGTTTGTTTGCCACAAATAATTAAATCAAAAGCACCTAATTTTTTAATACCTTGGCTAATGGTATAAGCTGTTGCGACAACATCAGCACCACCAAATTTACGATCACTAATAAGTAGTGCATCATCACATCCCATCCAAAGCGATTCTTCAAGAACACTTTTAGCAGGTGGTGGTCCCATAGTGATGGTTTTTACAGTGGCACCAGTTTGTTCTTTAATTCTAAGAGCGGTTTCTAAACCATATAAATCATAAGGATTCATTTTAGTATTATTACCATCTCTAATTAAAACCCCAGTTACAGGATCAATTTTAACATCTGAAGATGCGGGAACTTGTTTAATACATACAACTATATTCATTTTTTACCTTCCTTATTTTTTTATTACAAATTCTAAAACTGTTTCATTAAGCATTTTACGATATGCAACCTTTGTGTAGCAATGTTCAGAACCCTCAATTAAAACATATTTACTATGTGGATATAATTCATCATATTTTTTGCTAGTCGCAACAGGCACTGATTGATCACTACTACCTTGAACAATAAGCACTGGCAAATCAAAAGTTTCAATATCTTTATACATATCGTAGCCATTAAAGGCATCATCAATACGCTTATTCATATAATAGCCACCCATATCAATATTACCATTTTCATCTATTTGATGGGTTAAAAAACGATTATGAATAAGTGTTGGCATATTACCAGCAGGTGATAATAAAATTAATTTTTCTAAATAATCTTTTAATTCAAGTGAAACTCTACTTGCGACAGCACCACCCATGGAAAAGCCTAGTAAAATAACTTTTTTATTACCATTTAAACGGTATGCTTCTTGAATAATTAATTTAGCATCGGCCATTTCCGTAAAAAAGGTGAAATCGGTAAAATCACCATCACTTTCACCACTACCCATAAAATCAAAACGTAAAGTAGCAAAAGAATTATTGGTTAATGTTTTCGTTAATTGTTTAAATAAGTAACCATTTTCATTTTTATGACCTGTAAAGCCATGTAACATAACAATTATATTTTTAAAATCATGGTCAGGTTTTGAGAAAAGACCTCTTAAAATATAGCCATTTGAATTTAATTCTTTATATTCAATTATCATTTTTTATCACCCTTTTCTAATTGTAATATTTGGTTAATATTACCTTTATATTTTTTTAATAAAGCATCTACTACGCTTTTATCTTCAAGCTTCATAAGGTATGATACTATTACACCTTTAATCGTTTGATATTTTTGAAGTTTTATTTTGGCCTCACCATCACTATAGCCTGTTATTTCTTTAATGATGCCAATACTTCTTGCAACTAATTTTTCATTGGTTGCTAAAACGTCCACCATTAAGTTTTGGTAAACTTTACCCATTTTAATCATGGATGCTGTCGAAATCATGTTACAAATTAATTTTTGGGCCGTTCCTGATTTCATCCTTGTTGATCCAGTAATGGCTTCTGCTCCCGTATAAGCAACAATGGGAAAATCAACTATACTTGCTAAAACACTATTAATAGATGTTGTAATACAGCCAGTTTTAGCATGTATACTTTTAGCATATTCAATCCCCGCAATAACATAAGGGGTTCTTCCGCTTGCTGCAATACCAATCACAACATCATTCTTAGTTAGTTTTATCTTTTTTAAATCAGTTATGGCTAAAGTTTTATCATCTTCAGCCCCTTCAACAGCTTTATATAAAGCTTCTTTTCCCCCCGCAATCACTCCTATTACCATATTATGATCAACACCAAATGTTGGTGGACATTCTGATGCATCTAAAACACCAATTCTACCTGATGTGCCAGCTCCAAGATAAATAAGCCTTCCACCTTGATTAAAGCTTGCTACAACTTGATCCACTAAAGGAACAATTTGATCAATTGCTTTTCTAACGGCGGGCGCAACTTTTTGATCTTCATCATTAATCTTTTCTAAGATTTGGTTGGTGGAAAGCGTATCAATATTCATCGTACTTGGATTTCTATTTTCTGTGGTAATTTGCTTGATATTTATTTCGGCCATTTTTTCACCTCTAATTATCATGATATGGGGGATTGGTAATATTACCTAGGATAACCGCTTTTTTAGCCCCTGTTACTGATGGTACATTAGCTGGCTTTTGTTTAATTGTCATATCCCCTAAAATGGCAAAACCAAAAGCTTCTAAGCTATCCATATTTTCCATAACTTCTACTTTAGCGTTTAAGTTTTGCTTTAGGATATCAATAATAAATTCATTATGAGCACCGCCCCCCGAAACTAAGACTTCATCAATATCCTTTAAAAATATTTTATATTCTTTTATAATTGAATAGGCAGTATATGCACTGATAGTAGCAATAATATCAGGATTAGTAGCCTTTTCTTTTTTTAGCATCTCAATAATATTATCTAAATATTGATTGCTATATTTTTCTCTACCGGTGCTTTTTGGTAAAGGTTCATTTAAATAATCATCTTCTAATAAGTAATTTAATACTTTCTGGTTAATAGTACCCATCCCCGCAATTTGGCCATTTTCATCATAAGCTTTATGATATAATTTTTGCATGGCCCCATCAATTAACATATTGCCAGGACCTGTATCAAAAGCTATAATATCACTGATGCTACCACCCTTTTTTAAATAACATACATTGCCAATACCACCAATGTTTTGTAAGGCAATATTTTTAGTTTTGCTACGATACAAAACGTAATCAACAAAAGGAATTAAAGGTGCACCACTACCACCTGCTGCCATATCCATAGTTCTAAAATTACTTATTACTTTTTTATTAAAAGCATACGCAATGACAGTTGGTTCGCCAATTTGCAATGTTGAAGAATAATAACCATTCATTTGATTAGGATTATGCCAAATAGTTTGGCCATGAATGGCAATATATGCAACTTCATCCATTATAATTTGATATTCTTTAATAAATTCATTTAAAGCATCAACATATGCATAAGCAATTTCATAATTCAAACTGCATATTTTTTGTACATTAGAAGTATCTAAAAAAGATGCTTCTTTTATTTTATCAACTAATTGCTTTTGATAAGGGTAACTTTTAAAAGCTAGCATTTGATATTTGTGTTTTTTTATTTTAATTAAACATATATCAATACCATCTAAAGAAGTTCCACTCATCATACCTATTGCTTTCACTAACATCACCACTTCTTTTTATTTAATATAATTATAAAGGCCATATAAGGCATCGACTTTTTTAGCATATTTTAAAATGATGTTATGCTTTTTAATATATGCTTTAAAACCATCAATAATAAACTTACCATCGTGTTCTATAAAGCCTCCACTAAGACCAATTATAGTATTATCATCAAGGGCTAAATGATGCATTAAATCTATTGTTTGTTTAGCAAGTTTTTCCCCTTGTTTTTTTAATAAAAGAATTGCTTGATGGTTATTTTTAGAAGCTTCTGTTTTAAAGAAAATACTTAGTTTAGCTATTTCATCTTTAGAATGTTGATAGAATAAATGATTAAAATCACGAATATTATTTATTTGATAATTAGCTAAAAAAGCTTTTTCTAAATTATTTAAGGGCTTATTTTCTTCCCATTTATCAATGATTTTTACACAAAAATCATGAACAATAGCATAGGCACTACCACGTTCTCTAAGTAGATGCCCCCAGCCTCCAATTAAACATTCTTTATCATTATTAATACCATAAATAGCAACCCCTGTTCCTGATATTACTACCATTCCTTTATGTTCATCTTTAGTCAAAATGGCATAAAGAGAAGCTTTAGTATCACTAGTGATAAGACAAGTTGTATGATATTTTTTAGCAAAATATTCTTCAAAGTAATTAGTATTACTAATAGCGCTGATACCTGATGCACCAATTGCTATTTTCACAATTTCAACATCTTTTGCAAAACTTATAAGCGCATCACTAATCGTATTATCGATGTTTAAATACCATTCTTTAAAATTAACAGCAGGTGAGCCCGTTTTACCAAAACACTTTTGTAATACTTTGCCATTTAGAGCAAAAATAACCGCTCT
>CANQWZ010000092.1 GCA_947627685.1 uncultured Bacilli bacterium
AAGTATCAGTACCATAGTTTAACGAACTAAATGGTACTTGAGCTCCTGCTCTTGAATGCATGGTATTAAGGTTATGAATAAGGGCTTCCATAGCTTGATATGTTTGATCCATTGTCTCACGATGAGCAATTTCTAAGGCCTTATCAAAAGCTTTACCACTAATGGGACCATACTTTTCATTTACAGCCTCGTATATCTTCTCTACTATGCGATCATCTTTCATTCTTATTTCACGCCCGTCAAGGGAAGCTTCTACTTTAGCAAATAATAATTTCATTTCTTCAGCATCAACACTTTTACCACTAAATTCAAGCATCTGGCAAAGGGCTTTACGTAATTCTTTTTTATAAGTTTTACGAACACCTAATGCCATGGCATAGTCAAAGTTAGGTATACTTTGACCACCATGTTGGTCATTTTGATCAGCTTGAATAGCAATACATGCTAAAGAGGCATAGCTTCTAATACCATTGGGTTCCCTTAAATAGCCATTACCAGTTGAAAAACCACCTTTAAATAATTTAATCAAATCAATTTGACAACAAGTCATCGTAAGGGCATAGAAATCAAGATCATGAATATGAATATCACCTCTAATATGGGCTGCCGCAAATTCAGGCTTAATCAAATCATTTAAATAAAATTGTTTAGCCGATTCACTGCCATATTTTAACATCATACCCATTGGTGTATCAGCATTTATATTGGCATTTTCACGTTTAGAATCTTCATCTTTTGAATCCTTAAAAGTAATATCATGAAGGGCTTGCATTAAATTAGTTTTACGTTCTCTAACCTTAGTACGCTCTGCCCGATATTTAATATATGCTTTGGCAATTTCAGTCTCACCTAATT
The DNA here is from genome assembly GCA_947627685.1 of uncultured Bacilli bacterium. Lineage (GTDB taxonomy): Bacteria > Bacillota_I > Bacilli_A > ML615J-28 > CAG-313 > CAG-313. The sequence continues at coordinate 856 of CANQWZ010000092.1, forward strand.
CAATTAATTTATTTTCAATAATGTTTTGTACTTCTTCAACGGAAATATTATTTTCATAGTTTTCATTAATGTAGTCAACAACTTTTGATGCAACACTTTGGCACAAAACTAAATCATCCTCACCACAAGCAAGTTGGGCTTTATAAATGGCGGTTTCGATTTTTTTAGGATCAAAAACTCTTTTCCTACCGTCGCGTTTTATTATTTTTTTTACCATATTATAGCCTCCTTAAAAACATCTTTTTTTCTATAAATTGCTACAAAAAAACTTAAAAATTCGTAGCGTGTGACAAGATTATATTACAAAATTTTAGATAAGTCAACCGAAAAAAATAATTTTTTTTATAAAAAAATTTGTTAATATTTTGCTTGCTTTTTTATCAAAATTGTGATAATTTATGGCCGGTGATACTATGGAATTTTTAATTATTATTATCGTAATAAGCGTAATTATTTTTTTACTTATTAAAGCTTTCTTACCTTTAATAAGACGTAAAAATCTCATTAAAAGTCTTACAAATTTTTTAAATCATTTAGGTATTTCTTATAAGTTAACCATTATAAAACATGACAAATATGACCTATCTTTAAATATTAATAATAAGACTTATTTTATTAAGTTATTATTAATACCAGATAATGCTACCATCCAAATTAATAGTAAAACAACATGGGAACTGCTTTATGGTGGAGGTGCTAACATAGGAAGTGTCCATAGTAGCAGTCGCCATCTAAGTGAAATTATACCCTTTTTAGCTCAAGATTATGATGCGAAAAAAAATCGTCCTGCTTGATAAAAAACCCCAAAAAATGGTTAAATATATTAATGAATCCGAAATTATAATCGTAAATAGTAAAACTGATCTATATGGTACTAATATTATTTATGATGGTAATTATAATCTTTTTAAAGCCTAAAAAAGCAAAGCACAAAAAGCCATTGTGCTTTGCTTTATTTATTATTTAGTCTCTTTAACAATTTGGCTAATTTTATCAACTGCTTCATCATAAGCAAGTTCTACTTTTTCAAGCGTCTTGCGCATCTTTAGTTCGCAAATTTTATCAGTTGCTCTTTTACCAACCGTTATAATATATGGGATACCAATTAATTCCCAGTCTTTAAATTTAAAGCCGGCTTTAGCATCACGATCATCTAAAATAACTTCAACATGGTTTTTACTAAGAGCATCATAAAGATAATCAGAACCTGCTTTTATTAATTCATCATCATAATTGATTGGTACAATAACCACATGATATGGGGCAACATTTAAGGGCCAAATAATACCTGCATCATCATGGTTTTGTTCAATAATGCTAGACATCGTTCTCGTAATTCCAATACCATAACAACCCATCACCATTGGTTTATTTTTGCCATCTACATCTTGATAGTAGCATTTAAGAGGCTCAGAATACTTGGTATTTAGTTTAAAGATTTGCCCTATTTCAATACCTTTTTCCATACTTAAAGGCTTGCCACAAACAGGACACAAATCATTTTCTTTAACCATTCTTAAATCTAATACTTCACCGGTAAAATCACGACCAAAGTTCGCATTAATCAGATGATAATTTAACTTTCCAGCCCCAATTACCATGTTTTTCATTAGACTAACTTCTTCATCAACCAACACTCTTGCCATTACATTTATAGGACCTACAAAGCCTTCTACACTATTTAGGGCTTTAATTTCATCAAAACTTGCAAGAGCAATTTCATGTTCGGCAATTTTTAGATGATTAATTAGTTTAATGATATTAACTTCACGATCACCACGGACTAAACATACTACAAAACTATTATCAGTTAAGTTTTTGTAAACCATTGCCTTAGCAATAGCTTTTTTATCAACTCCTAAAAAGTTACTAACTTCTTCAATCGTTTTGTAATTAGGTGTATAAACTTCGATCATTTCTTTTAATGCTTCGCCTACATTATAACAATCAACCCTTGATGTAGCTTTTTCCTCATCTGCCGCATATGAACAATGCTTGCAATAGACAATATCACTTTCACCAATATCAGATAAAGCCATGAATTGATGTGAAGTGCTGCCACCTATTGCGCCCGTATCCGCAAGTACAACTTGGTAATTAAGGCCAAGCCTTGTGAAAATTCTTTCATAGGTCTCATACATCGTTTGATATGATTTATCAAGTCCATCAGCATCAATATCAAATGAGTAAGCATCTTTCATAATAAATTCTCTACCACGCATAAGACCAAAACGTGGTCTTAACTCATCACGATATTTAGTCTGAATTTGGTATAAATTAATAGGCAAATTTTTCCTAGATTTTATCTCATTTCTAACAAGATCGGTGAAAATTTCTTCATGGGTTGGTCCTAAACAAAATTCACGATCATGACGATCTTTTAAACGCATTAATTCGGGACCATATTTTTGCCAACGACCTGATTCTACCCATAGTTCTTTAGGTTGAATGGCACTTGATAAAATTTCTAAGGATCCTGCTTGATCCATTTCTTCACGAATAATATTTTCAATTTTATGAAGGGTCCTAAGACCAAGGGGCAAATAATTATATACTCCCGCAACTAATTTCCTAATCATACCGGCTCTAATTAATAAAATATGACTAGCAACAATCGCTTCATTAGGTGCTTCTTTGAGTGTAGCAATTAACATTTTACTTGCTTTCATATAACTTCCTCCATTTAGATATAATTATACCAAAAAGGCGTTTTTTTAGCAATTGAAACGAATAAATACCTTTTTAATTTATTTCATCTTCTTACATAAGGCATTTAGATAATACCAAAAAGGATAAGACCAATCGTATTAATACCAAGGTTAGCAAAAAGATGAATTAACCATGATGGATAAATTGAATCTACATCATCATCAAAACGATTTAGGAAGGCTCCCGCAATTCCTAAAAGGACAATAATTAAGATAAAGAACAATATATTAAACCATCCTGTCATGATTGCAATATGATATAAAGCAAACAAGAGACTTGAAAAGATATAACAAACCCCTTTTGATACATATTTATTTAAAACCATAAAGGCAAAGCCCCTGAATAAAAACTCTTCACAAAAGCTATTAATAACGGATATGTATAGGGCTACAAAAATAAAATTATTTTTAGTTATACCTTCACCACTTACAAGTTGCTTCGTAATATTGGAAAAATCGACAGTATTACGTAAAAGAAAATAGCCTAAGATAATAACACCATAAACTAAAAGACCAAAGCCAAGAGCCAAAAATAACCTCTTCTTATTAATTTTAAACATCTTCTTCAAAGTATCATCTTTGGTAATTAATAGTAAGATAAGGGGAACGTCTATAAAAAGAATCAGTTTAATTAAAGATTTTATCCAGTAATTGGGCGCAATAATCCCATCAACTATAGCTAGAATTATACAAACACTAATGGTAATAATGGTAATTCCTAGTACTTTTCTTGTTTTCATCTTTTAAACCTCATAAAAGAAAAGCGGCAAATTTTTCCGCTTTTTATTTTAATTTCCTGATATGGCAAGAGCTTTAATTTTAAGGGTAGGGGAAGCCACACCCACAAAACGTTTCTCGATGTCACTACCAATCGCTGTAACATTATTCATCATTTCAAAGAAATTACCAGAGGTTACAAATAAGGTAATAGGCTTATCAAGTTTACCATTTTTGATTAAAAAGCCTGATGATTGGACGTTGAAGTCGCCTGAAATTGGATTTAATCCCGCATGTAAACCATTTACTTCAGTAATATA
>CANQWZ010000093.1 GCA_947627685.1 uncultured Bacilli bacterium
CCATTGATTGAACATTAACAGCTGTACCCCAAGAATATGGAATATTGTTAAGTCTACGATAAACATTGGCTCTAGGATTATCCCAAGATCTAAATACAGCCTTAACAGCTTCTAATAATTGTACATTAGGGTCTTGAGGAAAAGGTTCACCTTTAAGTGATGCATATTTAATTTTAAACTCTTCTACTAATTTTTTTAAATCTTCAGCGTCTAATTCAGTATCTTGCGTAACACCTTTAGCTTTTTTCATTTCATCCATTAAAGCTTCAAAGTTTTCTTTTTTGATTTCCATTACCACGTCAGCAAACATTTGAATGAAACGACGATATGAATCATAAGCAAAACGAGGATTATTAGTTAATTTAGCTAAACCAACTACTGATTCATCAGTAAGACCTAAATTTAAGATAGTATCCATCATACCAGGCATTGAGGCACGTGCACCACTACGAACTGATACTAAAAGTGGATTGTTATTGTCACCAAATTTCTTGTTTTGTTGGCCCTCAACAACCTTTAGGGCTGCAAAAATTTGATCAACAACTTCTTGTGCTAAAACTTTACCATCGTCATAATATTTAGCACAAGCTTCAGTAGTAACGGTAAAACCATGAGGAACAGGAAGACCAATGGAAGTCATTTCTGCGAGATTTGCACCTTTACCACCAAGAAGTTCACGCATTGAAGCATTACCTTCTTTAAATAAATAGACAAATTTAGTCATTTTATAACTCCTTTATTTATAAATATTGCTTGAATATTATATCATAGTTTAAAAATATATGCAAATAAAAAGGAGTTTAATAACAAAAGTATTAACTCTCCTTTAGTCATTTTTAGCTCAAAACTTACTTATTAACTTTAACAAGATTAGCAATTTTTTCTTCATTTAAATTTAAAAATAATGTTTTTAAATTATCAACATATGGCTCTGCTATATAGATATTACTAAGCTTAATACAACCACTAAAACAATTTGCTAAAATGCTTTTTACATCACTATTAAAATAAACATTTACCAAATTTTGGCATCCGTAGAAAACACGTCCCCCTAAAGTCTCAAGACTACTTGGTAAATTAATACTATCAAGACTTGTGCAGTGTTCAAAAGCATTATTTTTTATGTTTTTTAAATGTTCATTAAAAGTAATATTCACAAGACTTGCTAGATATCCAAAAGCCATATTATTAACATTTTCCACCTTTTTACCAAAAGTAATTATATTTAAATGTTTATTATAATAAAAAGCCTTTGCATATATCGTAACCACACTATCAGGAATAACAAACTGATCATTTGCTTCATTAGTCGTATTTATTCTATTTACAGGATATTTAATTAAAATAGTCTTATCCTTATTATATAATATGCCATTTTCACTACTAAATGTCAAATTATCATCATCTACTTCAATATTTTCAAGAGCATTTGCAAGCAAAAAAATATCATCGCCATAAAGCGCATCAACATCACTTGTAATAAGTTTACCAATATAATTTATGTTTTTACCAAGTTTTATGCTTTTTATTTTATTATAGCCCGAAAAGCTTTTTTCTTGTTCAATTATCTTAGTAACCGGTATATCATCAATGCTATCAGGTATTACAATTGATGATCCGGTAGTGTTAGCACTATTTTTTAGACCATAGATGTAATATTCATCTTTAGTGCTATTAAGTCTAAGATCAAAAGTAGCTTCTGCTTTTTTTAACTCGTCACTGCGATTATCAGTAATTTGGGGTTTATCTTTAGTGACTAATAAAATAACAAGCACCGTAATTATCAAACAAAGTATGATAGCTATAATAATAAATGTCTTCTTTTTCATATCCAAAACCTCAAATTTATTATACAACTTTTTCATTTTTTTACAAGCATTTAACTTATTTTGCCTTATAAATACTCATTTCATACATCATCTGTTGATAATATAAAGCCGTTAAATTTTTATTTTTCTTAATTTTATGAAGATTTAGATAAATTAAATAAATAAGCACGATTATTAAACCATAAAACTTAAATAAAAGAAAAATGATTAACAAAATTAGTAAAAGGCCAATTCCTAAGGTTAAAATAATTTCTTCTAAATAAGGTTTTTTATCAAGATGTAATAAATCGTTTAAAAAGCGATATCCATCAAGAGGAAAAATAGGCATGATATTAAATAATATCATTAACTGATTAAATTTTACTAAATAAGCAAAATTTTGATCTATTGTAGTTATTTTTAAAATAAAAAGGATAATAACATTACAAGCTAGGCCTAGCCATGTCAATTAGTAGTAATTTTTTAGTATCTTTAATGTTATCAAGGAAAGCATCTATCCTACCACCAAAAAGATTAAAATTAATACTATTTATTTTACCCTTAAAAATTAAAATAGCAATTAAATGACCTAATTCATGTAGAAAAATGGTTAAATAGATTAATAATATTTTACTTATCATTCCACTTAGAAAACTAATTAATAATAAAATAGTTGCCATTGTACTTATTTTTACTTTAGTTTTGTTTAAAATATTCATAGTATTTACCATCCTTTTTAATTGTTAAATTATGTTGATAAGTATCATCAACTTTACTAGCAAGGCCAATAACTTTACCTTTTTCAAGGTAATTATAAATGCCCCAATCAACCGATTTAAGTCTTTCATAGGTATAAATATAATTATCGACGGTTTGTATCATGACTAAATAAGTTTGGTCATTATTCTTGATAATTTTAATAATGACACCTGATGCTAAATTGTTAACACCAGAAAATTGATAATTTACGATATAATTAGTATTATCTTGATAAGTTATTTCATCAAATAAGGTGCTATCACTTAACATATCATCACTATTAATATCAATAAAATTACCAAAAATTTTATTAAAAACGGTTGTCATTTTAAGAAAATTCCAATTTTTTTCAATGGTATATTCCGAAAGTGAAAAGTTTTTTTTACTAAGGGTTATTTTATTACCAATTATTAAACCTAAAAGGAGTAAAGTACTTAAGAAAATACGCCAAAATAATTTATTAATATAACTATAATGTAACTTTTTTTTCGTTTTTTCACTAATTTTATCATTAGCTTTTAATGCTTTTTGATATTTATCAAGTAAACTTTCCTTCTTCATTTTACCCACCCCTATATTTTATGCTATGAAGACTACTTTTTATGATTATTTTAAAAAACTTTAAAAATTTTTAAAATACTTTAAAAATTTTGGTGTTAGCTTTCATACTATAAAAATCATTACCAATGATAATATGATCTAAAACCATAATTTCCATGATTTTAGCTTGATTTACAAAACCGGTTGTTGCTTTAAGATCGGCCATACTAGGTGTTGGGTCACCACTGGGGTGATTATGAACTAAAATAATAGCCGAAGCTGATAATTTTAAAGCCCATTTAAGAATATCTTTACCATCAAATAAACTAGATGAAATAGTACCTTGGGTAATTAGTTGTTCTTTGATTAAAACTCCTTTGGTATTTAAAAACAAAGCATATAAATGTTCTTTGGTTAATAATTTAACTTTAGGATAGTAATAATCAAAAATTTCTTTAGGATTATGGTAAAAAACAATTTCATTTTTAGAGGCAATGATTCTAATTCCCATTTCGATTGCTGCCAAAATCGTAATAGCTTTAGTTGGACCTATCCCTTTAATCTTCGTTAATTCATTTAGTGATAAATCATTTAACAGTCTAAATTCATCGCAACTATAAATTATCTTTTTTGCCAGCTCAATGACATTTTCATCTTTTGATCCCGTTCTTAATACAATAGCCATTAATTCAACCATTGATAAACTTTTTACCCCATATTTAATTGCCTTTTCACGTGGTCGGTCGTAACTTGGTACTTCTTTTAACATTTCTATCACCTATAAAATAAATACGTATAGTTTAGTGATATTACCTTAAAAAAAATAAGCCTTTTTGCAAAATCGCAAAAAGGTTTATTTTTACTCATCTTTTAAAAGTTGTTTTACTTCACTTACTAAATATAAGCTACCAAGTATTATTGTTAACTGGCTCTTATTATTAAAAACTTCATCTAAAGCTTGTTTTAAACTAGGACATAGTACTTTAGTAGGGCATGTTGATAGATCGTATAACGTTTTCGCATCTGCACTTCTTGCGTAAGTATATTTAGTAAAGACAATTTGGTCAAAGGTTTGATCCAAGCGTTTAATCATTTCATCTAAGGCTTTATCAGCAGATATGGCAACAACGGCTTTTTTTTCTTGATAATTTAGACTATCAATAAAGTCACAAATGCGCCAAATTCCATCAATGTTATGGCAACCATCAATATAAACAAGAGGGTCTTGACTTATTTTTTCGAGGCGTCCTATCCAGTATACATCAGCTAAACCTTTTTTAATATCATCCGTCGTTAAATTTACAAGTGGTAAGTTTTTATTGAAATAGGTTTGTAAATATTTACATGCTTCAATTACCACAAGGGCATTTTCT
>CANQWZ010000094.1 GCA_947627685.1 uncultured Bacilli bacterium
CAGAAGCTAACAAAATTCCCCCACGTGGACCAATGCGTGGCCGTGGTTATAAAATGGCTGATGTAAAAGGCGTTTTACCTAAAATGCTAAAATTACTATTTAAAAATTATGGCCTTGCAATGGGTATAATCCTTTTATGTTTGGTAATCGCAGCCGTAGCCGGAATAATTGGACCAATCTTTTTACAACAAATAACTGATAATGTTATTACTCCAGCTTTAGATGGTAGATTAAGCAATTGGCAAATTGAATTATCAAAATTAATTATGATCATGATTTTAATTTATGCCACATGTTTAATTGCAACAACCGTTCAAACACAAATTTTAGCTAGAGTTGGTCAACGTTTTTTAAATAAAATTCGTAAAGATTTATTTAATAAAATGCAATCTTTACCAATTAGTTATTTTGATAGCCATCAACATGGTGAAATAATGAGTTATTATACTAATGATGTTGATGCCATTAGACAATTTGTAACCCAAAGTTTAATTCAATTTATTTCAACCTTTTTATCACTAACCTTTGTTATTTGTACCATGATTCATTATAGTATTTGGCTTACTTTAGTCGTTTTTGTTGGTGCTACTTTAATGATTGTTATTACTAAAATAGTTGGTGGTAAAAGTTCTAAATATTTCGTACAAAATCAAAGATCAACCGCTGAAGTTGAAGGCTACATTGAAGAAATGATTCATGGTCAAAAAGTCGTTAAGGTCTTTTGTTATGAAGATGAAGCAAAAGCCAAATTTGATAGTTTAAATGAAGAATTATGTACTGCCGCAACTAATGCTAACCATTATGGTAATACCTTAATGCCCGTTATGCATAATATTGGTAATATCTTTTTTGTTATTTTAGCTATTGTTGGATGCCTACTTGCATTAAATAATGTACCTAATTTAGGTGCCTTTGTTACAACTAATCAAGGTAAGTTTGCAATAATTGGTTTTAATACACTTACGGTTGGCTTTATCGTTGCTTTCCTTAATATGAGTAGACAATTTTCACAAACCGTAGGTCAAGTATCACAACAAGTATCAATGGTAGCAATGGCGCTTGCGGGGGCAAAACGGGTCTTTGCTTTTCTTGATGAAAAAGAAGAGGAAGATAATGGTTATGTTGGTTTAGTATACGCAACTACCGATGAAGAAGGTAATATTGTAGAATCACCTAAAAGAACAGGTCTTTGGGCTTGGAAACATCCTCATCAAGATGGTAGTATAACATATACGCCTCTTAAAGGTGATATTGTTTTAGATGGTGTCGATTTTGGCTATGTTCCTGAAAAAATGGTTTTACATGATGTTTCTATTTACGCAAGACCAGGCCAAAAAATTGCTTTTGTTGGCGCAACCGGGGCTGGTAAAACCACCATTACGAATTTAATTAATCGCTTTTATGATATTCAAGATGGCAAAATTAGATATGATGGTATAAATATTAATAAAATCAAAAAAAGTGACTTAAGAAGATCACTTGGCATTGTTTTGCAAGATACTAATTTATTTACGGGTACTGTTATGGAAAACATTCGCTATGGTAGACTTGATGCTACTGATGAAGAAGTATATGCTGCAGCGAAAATTGCTAATGCTTATGACTTTATTACCCGTTTACCAGAAGGCTTTAATACCATGTTAACTGGTGATGGGGCTAATTTATCACAAGGTCAAAGACAACTTATATCAATTGCAAGAGCTGCTATCGCTGATGCTCCGGTAATGATCTTAGATGAGGCAACATCCTCAATTGATACAAGAACGGAAGCTTTAGTTCAAAAAGGAACAGATGAACTAATGAAAGGCAGAACCGTATTTGTAATTGCCCATCGTTTGTCAACTGTTCAAAATAGTGATGCTATTATGGTATTAGATCATGGTAGAATTATTGAACGTGGTACCCATGAAAGTTTAATTGCTGAAAAAGGTACATATTATCAACTTTATACCGGTGCCTTTGAATTAGAATAAGGATAAAGGCCTTAGGGAGATTAAAAATGAAGAATATTACTAAATTTGAAAAAGTATCATTTACCCAATTTTTAAATGACGCTAAGAATTTTAATCAAAATGATATGATGATTATTTACAATGATATAAATTTACCAAAAAGAGCTACTAAGGCCTCAGCCGGTTACGACTTTTATATGCCTTTTGATGTAGAATTAAAACCTAATGAAAGTATAATCATTCCTACAGGAATTAAATGTCAAATGAATGAAGATTTGGTTTTAATTATTGTACCAAGAAGTAGCTTAGGTTTTAAATATCGTTTACAACTCGATAATACGATTGGTATTATTGATAGTGATTATTACAATAATTCCCAAAATGAAGGTCATATCAAAATAAAATTATCTAATTTATCCCTTGATAATAAAACCTTAATTTTGAATAAGGGAACATCTTTTGCTCAAGGTATTTTCCTAACATATAGTAAAACCATTGATGATGATGTCAAAGAAGCACGACGTGGTGGCTTTGGTAGTACTAATCAAAATTAATTAGCAAAAATAAACATAACATTAAAGGAGAACAAGATGAAAAGATTTTCTTCAATTGGTTGGTATTTCAAAAAGTATTGGTGGAAATATCTTTTAACCCTTATCTTATCAGGGGCCATCATTTATTGTGAAATTACCATTCCCGAAGTAATTGGTGATGCGGTAGATATTATTGGTTTAGGTAAAATAAATCAACAAATTTTACTTGAACTAATCATCTTTTTGATTACTATTATAATCATAAAATTTTGCATTAGTGTTGCCAAAAGCATTTGCCTTGGTAATTTGTTCCACCGGCTATTTTATCAAATAAAAATTCGTTTCATGAAAAACATTTTATTACAAGATGCTGACTATTTTACGGTTTATCATCCTGGCGAATTAATGACACGCGCAACTTCTGATACCTTTGCTATGTCCAATTTATCAACTCATTTAATATTTGGTTTAATAACAGTTATTTTGACAATTATTATGACCGCTTTCTCAATGGTTAGACTAAATGTTCTTTTAACGGTTTTTTCTATTTTACCATTGCCCTTTATTTTTATTGTTGTCGTAACCATGCGACCTAAAATTAGTAATAACTGGCGTTTGGTAAGAAAAAAAGATTCAATAATGAGTAATTTAGCTATGGAAAGTGTACAACATGTAAAACTTGTTAGAGCCTTTGTTAATGAAAAACAAGATTATAAAAAATTAAAAAATGCGGCCAAAGATTGTTATTTAACCGAACGCAAATCCGTTTTAATGCAATCAACCTTTGGTCCAACCTTCCGTTTTTTTACTAACATTAGTCAATTAGTTGCATATGGATATGGTGCCTATTTAATTATCAATCAACGTTTATCAGTAGGTGAATTAATTACTTTTAGCCTTTTGTTAAATCAATTTTCAGGTCCGATGATGCAATTAGGTAATCAAATTGCACAGTTTGCGCAAAGCGCGATTTCTTTTGACCGTGTCGTTGAAGTTTTAGAAGCTAAACCGGAAATAATTGATAAAGAAAACGCTATAGCAATTAATGATTTTAATACCATTGATTTTAAAAATTATACCTTTGCTTATCCTAATACTAATTTACCCATTCTAAAAGGTTTAGATCTCCATTTAGTAAGTGGTAAATCACTTGGTATTGTTGGTAAAACTGGTAGTGGTAAAACCACCCTTATTAGACAACTTTTAAGAAGATTTCCTATTGAAAAAGAAAATAGTTTGTTAATTGATAATATGCCAATAGGTGATTATAAAAAAGTTGATATTCGTAAATTAGTTGCCTACGTTCCCCAAGAACACCTTTTATTTGCAAGAACAGTCAAAGAAAATATCTTACTAGGTAAAAGTGATAATTCCCAAATAGATTTAGATTATGCTATTAAAATGGCTGATTTTGAAAAAGATATTGCTTTCCTTGAAGATGGTTTAGATACCATTGTTGGTGAATATGGTGTAACTTTATCAGGGGGGCAAAAACAAAGATTATCCATTGCTAGAGCACTGATGAAAGATGCCCCTATTTTAATTTTAGATGACTCTTTAAGTGCAGTTGATGGCACAACTGAAGCTAATATTATTGCTAATCTTAAACAAATTCGTAATAATAAAACTAATATTATCGTTGCCCATCGCTTAACAGCAGTAGAAGATTGTGATGAAATTATCGTCATGGAAGATGGTAAAATTGTTGAACGTGGTACGCATGAAGAATTGATGAAAAACAAGGGTTGGTATTATAATCAATATATTATTCAAGAGATGGGAGATACCGATCATGAATAAAAAACCCTATCTTTATAATGCTATTAGGAGGGTAAAATTATGCTAACAATCATCCTTTTACTTATCCTAACTTTCAAATTTAAAAAATCAAAGCCTAAAAAAGCAAGGTCAAAACACCTTGCGAAAGTTGAAAACTTTGGTAATAAAAAAGGTAAAAATTTTGATAAATATTATAACTATCCA
>CANQWZ010000095.1 GCA_947627685.1 uncultured Bacilli bacterium
GGTTGCGGGAAGTGAAGAAGCCTTTGTTAAAATGATGAATGATGAAGCAAAGCGTCTAGGTATGAAAAATACTAAATATCTTAATGCAACAGGTCTTCATGAAGAAGGCCATGCTAGTTCAGCTTATGATTTAGCACTAATTGCTAGAGAATTATTACTTAATTATGAGGATGAAATTATTCCCCTTACATCAACATATGAAGATTATTTGCGTAAAGATACTAGTAAACCATTTTGGCTTGTAAATACTAATAAATTAATAAAAAATGGTAGTGGCATAGATGGGCTTAAAACGGGTTGGACAAATGATGCCGGCTATTGCTTAGTGGCAACAAAAAAAGATAAAGGCATGCGAATAATAACTGTTGTTATGGGAGCTGACACGCCTACTAATCGTAATGCTGATACGCTTAGTTTAATGAATTATGTTTTTGCAAATTATGAGAAGCAATTAATTAGTCCTAAAGGTTCGATTGTAAAAACCGAAGAAGATATTTTAATGAGTCCTTCGCTTTACAATATTGTTTTATCACAAGATATTGCGAGAATGATAAATAAAAAAGTAAGTGAAGGTATTATTAGTTATCAAATCGAAATAGATAAAGATAAAATTAATAATCCATCTGAAAAAATAATTGGTAAATTACATGTTTACATTGACAACAAATTATATAAAAGTGTTGATTTAGAATTAAAAGAAAAAGTTAAAAAAAGTAGCTTTTTACAATTATTTGTTAGTATTTTTGAAAATACTTTATAAGTTTAAAAAAAGAACAAATATCAAAATTTTGTTCTTTTTTTTACGCCTTATGACAATAAAATACCACCTATTATAATGATATTTTTATTAAGAAAGGTTTTAGAAAATATTAATTTTGCTAAATAAAAAAGATTATGATAAAATGCTTGCAGGGGGGATAAGATGGCAATAAATATTCAAATGGCAATTAGAAAGAATATTTTATTTGTAAGACTTAAAGGTGAACTTGATCAAGCTGTTACCGAAAAGTTAAAGATTAGAATAAGTGAATTAATTGATAAATATGATATTAAATATTTAGTATTTAATTTAGCCGCTTTAAATTTTATGGATAGTAGTGGTGTTGGTTTTATTATTGGTAGGTATACCCAACTCAAAAAAAGAAATGGAAAAATAATAGTTTGTTCCATGAATCCTTTAATTGAAAGAATTTTTAATTTATCAGGATTAAAGAAAATTTGTAGTGTAACTACAACTGAATTAGAGGCCGAAAAAATGGTGGAGGTAGCATAATGTACAATGAAATTAAAACAAGTTTTTTAGCTAAAATCGAAAATGTTACTTTAGCAAGAACAATAGGTGTAGCTTTTTTAGTTAATTTAGATTTACCGCTTAATTTTGTTAATGAAGTTAAAACGGTTATTTCTGAGGCCGTTACTAACGCTATTGTGCATGGCTGTTTATCAGCTGAAAATAAATTTGTCCAAATGAATTTATCCTATGACGATGTTAATGTTTATATTGAAATCATAGATGATGGAATTGGTATCGAAGATGTTGAAAAAGCAAAAGAACCACTCTTTTCAACCAAACTAGAAGAAGAAAGGGCTGGTTTAGGCTTTACGATTATGGAAGTTTTTACGGATAAATTAGATGTTAAATCATCTGTTAATAAGGGTACTAAAGTTTTAATGGTGAAAAAGTATAGTGAACAAGCTAAGTTATCGCAGTTATGAATATGTTATTAATGATAATATCGATTTAGTATATAAAATTATTAATAAACTAAATTATAATCTTGTTATTTTTGATGAATTATTAAATGCAGGTTTTAAGGGCTTATATCAAGCAATTAGAAAGTTCGATTTACAAGTTCATCAAGATTTTGCTAAATTTGCAGTAAAATATATTGTTATATCGATAAAAGGTAAATTAGATGAAAAGTAAAAAGTGAAATAAATGTTTCACTTTTTTTTGTATATTTTGGTAAAAAATACTAATAATAATTGGCGAAAGGAAGTAATAATATGAAAAAAGAAATATATCAAAAAGAATTAGAAAAAAAGCAAATTAAAAGACCTATTTTTTTAAATGCCTTAAAAGCTTTTTTAGTAGGTGGACTAATTTGTTTAGTAGCCCAGGGTATTTTGTGGCTTTTTAAAGATTTAATAGGTTTAGAAAAAGATAAAGCTACTAGTTTAATGTATATTGTGGTAGTAGGGGTAAGTGCCATTTTGACAGGACTTGGTATTTTTGATCGTATTGGTCAATTTTCAGGTGCTGGAACAATAATTCCTATTACGGGTTTTGCCAATTCCATGACATCATCAGCTCTTGAAAGTAAAAGTGAAGGAATTGTATTAGGAATTATGACTAATATGTTTAAACTAGCAGGAGCTGTTATTGTAGCCGGAGTAGTTAGTGCTTTTATTAGTGGTACGATAATTTATTTATTTAGGTGATGGTATGAAATTTGTAGGTAAATGTAGTGCTGAATTTACAGATGTATATTTAAAAGTTACTTCCACAGTAGCAGGTCCCAAAGAAAAAAAAGGACCACTTGGTAGTTATTTTGATTATGCATATCAAGATAATTATTGTGGTAAGGAAAATTGGGAACAAGCTGAAATTGGTATGCAACAAAAAGCGATTGATTTAGCTTTAGAAAAAGCTGGCTTAAAAACTAATGATATTGATTTAGTAATTGGTGGTGATTTAAATAACCAATTAGCTATTACTAATTATGCTTTACGTGATTATGATATTAGTTATCTTGGTGTTTATGGAGCTTGTTCAACGTGTGTTGAAGCCTTAATTGTTGCTACAACTTTTATCGATGCTGGTTTTGGGGAAAATATTTTAACAATTACTTCAAGTCATAATGCAACAAGTGAAAGACAATTTCGCTATCCGACTGAATATGGTGGTCAAAAACCTAGTTCAATGACCTCTACCGCAACAGGAGCAGGAGCTGCGATTGTGTCAAAAGATGCATCAACGATTAAAATTACTAAAATGACCATTGGTAAAGTAATAGATCCTAATTTATATGATGTGCAAGATATGGGTAGAACAATGGCACCAGCCGCATCTGTTGTTATAAAGCAACATATGGAAGATTTTAATACCAATTTAAGTGACTATGATTTGGTTTTAACTGGTGATTTATCTAAATATGGTTCGGATGTTTTAAAAGATATAATGCAAGAATTAGCAAAGCCCTTAAAAGACAATTATCATGATGCAGGACTTATGTTATATGATACCAAAAAACAAAATGTTTTTGCGGGGGGAAGTGGTTGTGGATGTATTACTTTAGTAGGTTTTGGTTATGTGATTAAGGCTTTACGTAGTGGGATTTATAAAAAAGTATATCGATGTACTGGCCGTCTATAAATTCAATTTCTTTAATTGGCAACTAACTGGGGCCGGAGGATGGCGTATACAAATCAATCAATATCCCGAGTTAACCGAAAAAGCTGCATGGCGCACACATGCGAACTGGAGAGAATGGCAAAAAAACGGCAGCCGCTACATTCGTGAAGGGACGCCGAATGCGAACGGTGGATATTATACGCAAGAGGAGATCAAGGCTGTCATCGATTACGCGACACAAAGGGGCATCACCGTTGTCCCAGGGATTACTGTACCCGTTGAGTCGGACGAGGTTTTAGCCGTTTTCCCCGAGTTATCATGTACTGGAGTTCCCTACACTGCGCATACTCTTTGTTTGGGAAATGAAAATTCACTCCAATTTATACAGAACGTATTGAATGAAATAACAGCGATTTTTCCGTCCCCCTACATCCATATAGGCGGTAAAAATGGAGAGCACCTTCACTTGGAAAATTGTTCGAAATGTCAAGCACGGATTGATCAAGATAGTCTAGAGGGAGAAACCGATTTACAGCTACAATTCGCCAAAAAAATAGCTGAACACCTAAAATCAAAAAATAACTTATTGGTTTAGATGCCATTTCCGACGCTCCAGCGATCCAGGACGCTATCCTTATGAACGGAGGTGAAAGTGACGTTACATTAGAAGCCGCGAGTCAAGAACGCGACGTCATTGTTGCCGCGGTAAGTCATCTCAGTTTTGACAAGTATCAGTCCGACCCGAGATATGAACCCGAAGCAACCAGTGGATATATTCCCATGGAAAAGGTCTATGGATATGACCTTATACCGTCAGGCTTAGCAGAAGAACAAACACAACACATTCTTGGCG
>CANQWZ010000096.1 GCA_947627685.1 uncultured Bacilli bacterium
ATTTTTAACTGTTTTTTTAAAAAATAGCTCATTTTTGGGGTTTTTACTAATAACCGCCGAGGCAAACTCGGGTTATATCACATTTCGACATTATTTTCTACTTAATTAATTGAATAGTTCAAACCCCATAGTCTAAACATTTTTTACTATTTTCAAAAAGGTTCGAACCCCATAGTAGGCAAAATCATTTTGATTCGAACCCCGTTGTCTGTAAAATCGTTTTTATTCGAACCCCATTGAATGTGAAATCACTATTTTTAGTACTTTTCTACCTAAAAAACGAAAAAAAGTGGTCATTACTGACCACTAGCTCGATTAATTGGTTATAAAACCTCTATTTTATTTCTAAAAGCCAAAAGACTTTTTGACGTATTGTAATGGTAGCCAGCACGGGGTTCGAACCCGCGAATGTCGCCTTGAGAGGGCGATGTGTTAACCACTTCACCAGCTGGCCACTTAAGTTAAGTAAAACTTAACTTAATTTATCTATAACCTTATCAATTCTAGTAATGACTTCTTTTTCTCCTAAAATTTTTAATACATAATAAAGATTAGGGGTATTCTTTCTTGTTGAAATAGCAATTCTAATCATTTCCGAAACATCGCCTACATGACCAAGATAGGCTTCTTTGTTTTTCTTGTATTCTTTAACATTAGAACAAAAGCCACATTTTTCACTAATATTTTTTAAATTATTAAACCAATTTTCTTCATCATATTCAAGGCCCATATCATCTTTATAAGTATTTAAAACTTTAATGATGGTTGCTTTATCAAATCTTTCAAGATTAAATGGTAATTCATTAGTAAGTGATTTTTCATATAAATCGCTATAGAAAAAATTAATAATTGGATAAACATCTTTAAAGGTTTCATAATCTTTACGAGGATTATCTTTTTCTCTTTCAATATTAATAATTTCTTTGAAATAGTTTTCATCTCTTTTGATTAACGCCTTTAAATTATCATCATATTTTAATGCATATTCATATGCTTGTTTAGTAAATTCATCTTTATTTAGGCGAGCAAGTCTTTCTTTACAAATATTTTTTACTTTAGCAAGATCAAATAATGCTCCATCGAGAGTCATTTTATCAAAAGAAAGGGTAAAATCAAAAATATTAGCATTCATATTTTGAAGACGCCATTCTTCAAAATTAGAATTAGCAATTGTAATAAGATATTCTAAAATACCTTGAGCAGGATAGCCATTTTCTAGGAAATACGAAACGGCAGCTTCAGGATCTTTTCTTTTTGAAAGCTTACGGCGATTGCCATTATCAAGTTTCATTATAACAGGTAAATGAGCATATTTGGGCTTTTCCCAACCAGCTTTTTCAAATAATTCATAATGTATTGGTAAACTTGGTAACCACTCTTCACCTCTTGTTACATGCGTTGTGCGCATGAAATGGTCATCTACTAAATGTGCAAAATGATATGTTGGTAAACCATCACTCTTAAGAATAACAATATGTTGATCATTTTCGGCTAATTCAAGATTACCTCTAATTAAATCGGTAATTTTAATTTTATTTTGATAATTACCTGTAGATCTAAATCTAATTACATATGGTTCATGATTTTTTATTCTTTCCATGGCCACTTTAGGGCTTAAGTAAGAGCATTTAGCAAATTCACCATAATATCCAGGATTAAGTTTGTGCTCTTCTTGATATTTGCGCATTTCATTTAGGCTTTCACTAGAACAAAAGCAAGGATATGCAAGACCACGTTTAATAAAATCTTTAATTACAACTTTATAAATATTGGCTCTTTGACTTTGTTTATATGGGCCATAATTACCTTTTTCATAACTTCCCATATAACCTTCATCAGGCATAATACCAAAAGCCTCTAATTGTTTTAATAGTTCTTCACCAGAACCTTCAATTTCACGTTTTGTATCGGTATCTTCTAATCTCGTATAAAAAATACCACTCGTTTGATGGGGAAATTTCCAAGCAATTAATGTAGCAAATAGACTTCCTGTATGTAAAAAACCGGTAGGTGATGGCGCAAATCTAGCAACAATAGCATTATCTGGTAAATTTCTTTGAGGATATCTTTTTTCTAAATCATCAATAGTATCAGTAATATCGGGAAATATTAATTCGGCTAATTGTTCTAATTCATTCATACTATACACCTCAAATAATATTAATAAATTTCTATTAATTATACCATATTTTAAATCATCGTGCAAGTTATTTATAATTATCAGTTAAAACCATCTAACATTAACTTTCTTAAATTTATCATTTAAAAAGAGGGGTTGACATGTAACGGCTTCCCAAATCAGGTAAAATTACAACAATATTTTTATTGGCATTGGTTGCTACTTTAGCAAGGGTTATTGCGACATGCATTACTGCTCCTGAGGAAATGCCAACTAAAAGGCCTTCTTCTTGGGCTAATAATTTACTTGCTAAATAGGCATCATCTTCTTTTACAGCTATTACTTGATCGTATATTTTAGTATTTAAAATTGCGGAATAAATCCGGCACCTAATCCTTGGATGTTATGAGTACCTGCTTTGTTACCTGAAAGTACAGCCGAGCTTGCGGGCTCAACAGCTATGATTTTAATGTGCGGATTTTGCCTTTTTAAATACTCTCCTACGCCTGTAATTGTTCCACCACTGCCTACCCCCATAACACAAATATCAATTTTACCTTGCATTGCTTGATATATTTCTGGACCGGTTGTTTTATAATGGGCTAAGGGATTAGCTTCATTAGTAAACTGACTAATAATAAAAGAATTTGGCATTTTGGCATGTAAAGTTTTTGCTTCAGCAATTGCTCCTTGCATACCTTTAGAAGCATCAGTTAATATTAATTTTGCTCCAAAAGCATTCAGCAGCCTTTTTCTTTCTTCTGACATATTATCTGGCATGGTTATGATTAATTTATAACCGCGTGAGGCACAAAGGGAAGCAAGACTAATCCCCGTATTACCACTTGTTGCTTCAATAATGGTCGTATCTTCATTAATCGACCCTTTTTGATACGCATCATCTAACATTTCTTTAGCAATTCGATCTTTAATAGAACCAGTTGGATTAAACCATTCCAATTTGCCAAATAAGTTAGCCTTTAGATGGTGTTTTTTAATTATATTATTTAATTTGATAATGGGTGTACTACCCACTAACTCACTAATTGATTGATAAATCATTTTTGCTCCTTCCTATATTATTATCTTCTATAACATAATTGTTTGTCAATAATTTGACTACTTTATTATCCAAAATAGAGTTAGTTATAAACACATTACTACCTATAACAACGTTATTACCAATAATGGTTTTTCCCCCTAAAATGGTAGCCCCTGAATATATTACTACATTATTCAAAATGGTTGGATGCCTTTTTTGCTTTTTTAAGGTTTCTATTTGTTTAAGACTTTTTGCTCCCAAAGTTACA
Source organism: uncultured Bacilli bacterium (assembly GCA_947627685.1). Classification (GTDB taxonomy): domain Bacteria; phylum Bacillota_I; class Bacilli_A; order ML615J-28; family CAG-313; genus CAG-313. The sequence goes on from CANQWZ010000096.1 coordinate 3,430, forward strand.
TTTTGATAAATATGCACATGATTACCTATTTTAGTTGTTTCACCTATTACTGTACCTGTACCATGATCAATAAAAAAATACTTTCCTATTTGTGCTCCGGGATGAATATCAATACCTGTTTTACTATGAGCAACTTCACTCATCATACGTGGTAAAATTTTTATCTTTTTTTTGTATAAATAATGGGCAAGACGATTAACAAAAATGGCATAAAAGCCAGGATAAGTAAGAATTATTTCTTCAACTGATGTAGCCGCAGGATCTGAGGTTAGTGCTTCAATAGCATCTAATTGTAAATCTTTTTTTAAACTATTAAAAAATTGCTTAAAAATATTCTGATCTATTTTTTTAGCTTCTACATTATCTAATAAATTATTAAAATCGTTAACAATAGTTGTAAGATTTTGCTTGCTATGATAAATATCACTAAACAAATATTCTTTAATATTATCAAGTAATTTTGTAACTTCCGTACTAGTTATCATTTTATTTCTTCTTTCTTATCTTATTATACTAATTATTTAACATTTTAATAATTATATTAGCCCACTAAAGCAAAAAAGAAGCGAAAATTACCGCAGTTCCCATAGGGAATTTTCCGGTAAGTCGCAGGTTCAGCGTCAGGCGTGGCGTAATGCCACGCCTTTTC
>CANQWZ010000097.1 GCA_947627685.1 uncultured Bacilli bacterium
TCTTTTTTGAAAAATTTGTAATTACGCCATTAGCTAAAGTACCATTAGGAATCATAATTACTTTATTATCTGGTGTAATAATATGCGTATAAAACATTTTAATTTCTTCAACATCACCTAATGTCCCTTGAGCCTCAATACGATCACCAATTTTAAATGGTCTTGTTAAAACAAGGACAATACCACCTGCAAAATTAGAAAGTGAACCTTGAATAGCTAAACCAATAGCAATACCAATTGAAGAAACAACTGCCGCAATACCAGCCATATCAATGCCAACTACACCTGCATAACCAATAATTAAAAATATTCTTACGCCCCATAGTAAGCAATTAAATATTACACTCGTTGCTAGTTGATCTACTTTACGACGAAGTGATCTTTTCTTTAATTTTTTAATAATTAATGATAATAACCACCATAATAAAATAAATATTAATGTTGCTACAAGAACTTTAATAAATTTATGGTTCCAAGCTTCAATAATAAAATTTTTTATTTTTGACCAAAATTCATTCATTTTTTTCTCCTTCTTACATTAATGGTGAAAAGATATTAATAATTTTAGCTATTATTATCTCATACCATTTTAATTTAAAATGTTTGTCAATAGTTATGGAATCACTTAATATTTTAGCAAAGTCATCTTTGATACTTGCTACAGATTCGGTATTATACATCCATATACCACATTCATAATTATGAATTAGACTTCTGTAATCTAAGTTAATGGTTCCGACTAGAGCTACTTCATCATCTACTAAGAAATTTTTAGTATGTAAAAAACCTGGTTCATATTCGTATATTTTTACACCTTGTTTTATTAAATCACGATAGTTATATCTTGTTAAAATAAAAATAATTTTTTTATCTGGTTTATGTGGGGTAAAAATTTTAACATCAACCCCTCTTTTAACAGCTAGTATTAACGCATTTCTCGTATTAGTATCAATAATTAAATAAGGTGATGCAATACAAATACTTTTTTTAGCTTGATTAATCATATTTAAATAAACATTTTCACCAATTAAATCAGGATAAATAGGATTTGGACCATCACAGTATGGTTGTACAAAGCCATAGGTATCATAAGTTGCTTGTTCAATATTGGTATACTTTGCATACTCTTCTTCTTTTCGAATTTGTAAATTAAACATTTGTAAGAAAAAGACCGTTAATTGTTTTACTGCATCGCCTTCTAGTCTAACACCGGAATCTTTCCAATAGCCAAATTTATTAATTTTATTGATATACTCGTCAGCAAAATTAATACCACCAATATAGCCAACTTTACCATCAATAACCGTAATTTTTCGGTGATCACGATTATTATGTACGGCAGTTACAAATGGTAAAAAGGGTCCAAATTTAATACAATTTATACCAATCGCTTTAAGTTTTTTATAGAAATTAGCTTTAACTTTACCAATTGTGCCAATATCATCATACATCATTCTTACTTCGATGCCTTGTTTTACTTTAGTTTCTAAAATTGCTAGAACACTATCTAACATAAAACCTTTTTCAATAATAAAGTATTCTAAAAAAATAAAACTTTTAGCCTGTTTGATATCTTCTAAATAAGCTTCAAAAAATTTTTCACCACAATCAAAATACTTTGTTAAAGTATTTTGAAACAAACCACTATTGCAAGTATTTTTTATATAAATGGACTGACCGGCATACTTATCTAATTTTTCAGCTCCAACTTCATCAACCTTAATTGTTTCTTGTAAATCACTAAATAATTTTTGATAATATTTAATATGTTTTTTACGTGCTAAGTTACGTGAAAAAAGCAAATAAATGATAATTCCCGCAATAGGAACTAGCATTACTACCGCAAGCCATGGAATTTTAAGATCAGCTGGCATATCACGATTAACTAGGTCTAATATTAATATTACTTCTACAATTGTTAAAACAATGGGCATCCATGTGATGGATTCATCCAAATATAAGATAAAATATATTACCATTAATACTTGAACTATTATTAATAAAGCAGTTATCAATAATCGGCTAAAAATACTCTTTAAAATTTTTCTCATAATTGTTACCTTTATTAATTATTATACCACTTTTTTTTTATTATTTTTAAAAATAACTTTATAAAAAATTAATTTCAAAGGTATAATTGTCAAAAAAATCCCAAAATAAAAATCTAATTTTAAACTTTCCATAAAATTAGATTTTTTTGCTAATCAATTATTTCCTATTTTTTTTATGCATTTATAATCGCCAATCAATCGGTTTTTTACCAAGACGCACTAAAATTTCATTTATTTTAGAAAAGTGTTTACAACCAAAAAACCCATTATATGCCGATAGGGGACTAGGATGTGAAGCCGTTAAAATGTAATGATGCGGGTTAGTAATTAACGCTTGCTTTTGTTTTGCATCATTACCCCATAAAACAAAAATGACAGGATCTTCTCTTTGGTTAAGAAGGGATATAATATGACTTGTGAAAATTTCCCAACCTTTATTTTTATGACTATTAGCAAAATGTTCTCTAACGGTTAAAACGGTGTTTAAAAGTAAAACACCTTCTTTTGCCCATTTGGTCAAGTTACCACTTTGGGGAATTGGAATATGTAAATCATTATTTAATTCCGTAAAAATATTCTTAAGGGAAGGAGGAAAAGCAACATCATCTAAAACCGAAAAGCATAAGCCATGAGCTTGGCCTACTTCATGATAAGGATCTTGCCCTAAGATAACAACTTTTACATCATAATAATCAGTATATCTTAAAGCATTAAAGATATCATACATGGAAGGAAAAATATGATATTGTTGATATTCTTTTTTTAAAAATTCCCTAAGTTTAATATAATAATCTTTTTTAAATTCATCTTCTAATAATTGATCCCAATAATTATTTAATTTGACCATAGCTACTCCTTTAACTGAAATTAACAACGGATGTTGTAATCACGTATGCAAGATATAAAATTAATAAAATAACTCCTTGCGCACGTGAAAACTTTTTGGTAAATAGCGTAGGTATTAAAGCGATAATCGTTATTATAAAGCAAGCTGGTAAATCAATAGTTGAAACAGCTTGAGTCATTGGTAAATCCTTACCATAAACAAGGGCACAAATAGGAAGTATCAAGGTTAAATCGATAATATTTGCGCCGATAATATTACCAGCTGAAAGCGAACCTTGTTTTTTTATTATTGAAGTTATAGTCGTGACTAGTTCAGGTAAAGATGTACCTATAGCAATGATAGTTACGGAAATTATACGGGTAGGAATTTTACACATTATGGCAAGATCTTGACCATTTCTTTTTAATAATTCGGCTCCAACTACAATTCCTATTGCTCCAACGATAAATTTTATAATATTAATGATAATACTTTTTTTAGATTTATCGGGTTTATCATTTAGCTCAGTTGAAGCAAGTTCTTTTTCCTTTTTGGTATTTTTGACTGCCACAACAACATTTTCCGCCATAGCCGTTATAAAAATAATCAAAAGAATAATACTTGGAATGGTTCCAAAACCATTTTGAATCTTACCAAAAACGGCAATTACCATGGCAGCAAGTATTAAAAGAATTGATTTTAAAGCATATTCACTTCTTTTGATAATCATTGGAATGCATACTAAAGCAATACCCAAAATAAGACCCGTATTAGCGGTAACACTGCCAACCGCATTACCAATAGCCATATCTACATAAGTAGGATCACTATAAATTTTAGCCGAATTAGCTGCTAAAACCGATACCAATAATTCAGGAAGCGTTGTTGCAATACTTACAATGGTCGCTCCAACAATCAATTTAGGAATACCGGATATTTCCGCAATCCAACTAGAAGCATCAACGAACCAGTCACCACATTTGATAATGATTATAAGTCCTAAAATTAATAATAATATGCACCAAACAACATTCATATTTTTTATCCTCTATTTTTTATTATAAGTATTTTAACACAACATTATTTTAATTACAAATATATTATATAAAAATTTTTTTGTAATAATTACTTACGATAATCATTTCTAATAAAAGGTTCTTCAATTATCTCTTCAATAAGTTTATGATACTTATGGGGA
>CANQWZ010000098.1 GCA_947627685.1 uncultured Bacilli bacterium
AAGGTCGTATGGTAATGAATGCTTTACTTGATGCAACGATTGCGGGCCTTGGCAATGGTGAAACACCAATTTTCCCAATTCAAATTTTCAAAGTAAAAGAAGGCATTAACTATAATCCGGAAGATCCTAACTATGATTTATTTAAAAAGGCCATGTTATGCTCTGGTAAAAGATTGTTCCCTAACTTCTCGTTTATTGATGCTCCATATAATCTTCAATATTATAAAGAAGGCGATTACCGCACGGAAGTTGCTTACATGGGATGTAGAACAAGAGTAATTGGTAATACTTATGATCCTAGTAATGAAATTGTAACTGGTCGTGGTAATTTAAGCTTCACTTCAATCAATTTACCACGTATTGCTTTAAAACTAAGAGATGTTGCTGACGAAAAAGAAAGAATTGCTAAATTCTATGCTTCCCTTGAAGAATTAATCGATTTATGCGCAAATCAATTACTTGAAAGATTTGCGATTCAACAAAACAAATACGTCTATAATTTCCCTTTCTTGATGGGACAAGGCATTTGGCTTGATAGTGATAAATTAAAATATGATGATAAAATTTCCGAAGTTATTAAACATGGTACTTTGACGGTTGGTTTTATTGGCCTTGCGGAAGCATTAAAAGTCTTAACAGGCTATCATCATGGGGAAAGTGAAGCCTCACAACAATTAGGTCTTGAAATTATTAAGTTTATGCGTGATAAAATGGATCGCTATTCGAAAAAATATAAACTTAATTTTTCTCTTATTGCCACTCCAGCTGAGGGTTTATCGGGCCGTTTTGTTAAAATGGATAAAAAGTTATTTGGTGAAATTGAAGGTGTAACTAATCATAAATTTTATACTAACTCTTTCCATATTCCTGTATATTATAATATTTCCGTTTTTGAAAAAATTAAAAAAGAAGCACCATATCATGCTTTGACTAATGGTGGTCATATTTCCTATATTGAAGTTGATGGTGATATTGCGAAGAATTTAGATGCATTCGAGGCTATTATTCGCTGCATGAAAGAAGAAGGTATTGGCTATGGTGCTGTTAACCATCCCGTTGATCGCGATAGTATTTGTGGGTATAATGGTATCATTGATAATGTTTGTCCTAAATGTGGTCGTAGTGAAGATGATGTACCTTTTGAAAGAATTAGACGTATTACCGGTTATTTAGTAGGTACATTAGATCGTTTTAATGATGCCAAACGCGATGAAGTAAATAATCGTGTTAAACATACCTTGAAGGTATCAAATGAAGCTTAGGTTGTCCTCATCACTGTGTAGGATGTCATAATCCGGCTACCCATGATTTTACTAAAGGCGTAATTTTAGAAGTATCTGATATTTTAAAAGAAGCTTCATCATATCCATATATGAGTGGTTTAACGATAAGTGGTGGTGAACCCTTTAGTCAAATAGATGGCATTTATGATTTAATCATTAATTATAAAAAACTATTTCCCAATAAAACAATTGTTATTTATACCGGTTATACTTATGAAGAATTAGTAGCTTTTAATAATGCCAAAGTAAATGAAATTTTAAAGATTGCTGATTTATTAATTGATGGAAGATTTATTCTTTCCCTTAGAGATCTTAGTCTCATCTACCGTGGCAGTAGTAATCAGCGGATAATTGATTTAAAAGCCACATCATTAAAACATCAAATTATTCAAAAAGAATTTTAAAAAGTTATGAGCTTTTTTTCATAACTTTTTTTGTTTTTTACTCATATCATAATATTGGGTGATAAGATGAAAGTTATTGTTGGTATGATGGATAATAGACTTAAAGCCTTCATTAAACGTTACCATTTTTCATCAAGAATTATCGTCATAAACAAAATGTGTAACGTTAAGACCATTAAAGGTGAAGTAGATGTAATTGTACCATTTGGTAAGGTTAATGATAAGGGTTTAGTTAATAATACGATGGTTCATTTTGAAGAATTATTAATGAGTTTAAATGTTTTAACTATTAAATATGGTAATTTAACTGCTAAACCTTATTATGAAGAGGTAGCTAAAAAATATGGTATTGCTTGTGAATATATTGATTTAAATGATCATACAAGTAATATAATTTTGTAATTTTTTAATTTTACTAGTAATTCTAACTACTTGCAAAAGAAAGTTTGTTAGTGTATAATGAAACTAGTAAAAAAAGGCTTCTGTACGCGTTTGAAACTTAATTTGATGTGTAATTATTAGTTTAAACGCTTTTATGAATTGTTAGGTGAATATTATGAATAACCTTTTGAAAGATGAATTATTAAAACGACAAAAATTGATACGCAATTTTTCCATTATTGCCCATATTGATCATGGCAAATCAACCCTTGCGGATCGAATCTTAGAACTAACGAAAACCGTTGATGTAAGGGAAATGAAAGATCAGTTACTTGATTCTATGGACTTAGAAAGGGAAAGAGGAATTACTATTAAGTTAAATGCGGTAGAATTAAACTATTTAGCTCATGATGGTAATAACTATATTTTTCATCTAATTGATACTCCAGGGCATGTCGATTTTACTTACGAGGTATCAAGAAGTTTAGCAGCCTGTGAAGGGGCTGTTTTAGTCGTTGATGCCACACAAGGTATTGAAGCCCAAACGCTTGCTAATGTTTATTTAGCACTTGACAATGATTTAGAAATTATTCCGTTAATAAATAAAATTGATTTGCCTTCCGCAAGTCCTGAAAATGTTAAGCATGAAATTGAGGATGTAATTGGGCTTGATGCCCATGATGCTATTTTAGCAAGTGCTAAAGAAGGCATTGGCGTAATCGATTTACTTGAAAAAATTGTCACAACTATTCCTGCTCCAAAAGGTGATCCTAGTGCGCCTTTACAAGCGTTAATTTTTGATTCGTATTATGATTCATATAAAGGGGTTATTCCGACTATTAGGATTATTAATGGCACCATTAATGTTGGTGATAAAATCAAAATGATGGCAACAGGTGCCATATATGAAGTAGTAGAACTTGGCGTAAATACCCCTAAGCCTAAGAATCGTAACTATTTAACGGTTGGTGATGTAGGCTGGCTTGCAGCAAGCATTAAAGAAGTACAAACCGTTCATGTGGGTGATACTATTACCTTAGTTGAAAATCCTGCCCTTTTGCCACTACCAGGATATCGTAAAATGAATTCAATGGTTTTTTGCGGCTTATATCCGGTTGAGCCTAACAAATATGAGGAGTTAAAAGAAGCCTTATTAAAATTACAACTAAATGATGCATCTTTAATCTTTGAGCCCGAAACCTCCCAAGCCTTAGGCTTTGGTTTTAGAACGGGCTTTTTAGGACTACTTCATATGGATGTTATTGAAGAAAGAATCGAAAGAGAATTTAAAATACCGCTTATTGCTACTGCCCCAAGTGTTGAATATCATATTGAATTAACAAATGGGCAAATCATTAAAATTGATAATCCTAGTGAACTTCCCGATATTACACAAATCAAAAGAATTCTTGAACCATATGTTGAGGCTACTATAATGGTACCGACTGAATATATTGGTCAAGTAATGGAACTTTGTCAAAATAAACGGGGAACTTTTGTTGCTATGAACTATATCGAAGAAACAAGAGCAGCTCTTAGATATGATATTCCTTTATCCGAAATCGTTTATGATTTTTTTGATCGTCTAAAATCTTCAACTAAAGGCTATGCTTCATTAGATTATACCATTGCAAATTACCAAGAATCTAATTTAGTAAAACTTGATATTTTGTTAAATGGTGAAAAGGTTGATGCCTTAAGTGTTATTGTACATAAAGATTTCGCATATAGGAGGGCTAGATTACTAACCCAAAAATTAAGAGGCTTAATTCCGCGTCAACAATTTGAAATTCCCATTCAAGCAGCCGTAAATAGCAAAATTATTGCCCGTGAAAATGTGGCAGCTTTACGTAAAGATGTGCTTGCTAAATGTTATGGCGGTGATGTTAGCCGTAAAAAGAAATTGCTAGAAAAGCAAAAAGAAGGTAAAAAGCGGATGAAACAAGTTGGTAGTGTTGAAATACCTCAAGAAGCTTTTCTTGCAATATTAGAACTA
>CANQWZ010000099.1 GCA_947627685.1 uncultured Bacilli bacterium
AGGTTCAACTTGTTTTTCAACGATAATTGAAGAAAAACCAGTACCTATTAATGAATATAAACCATTTTTATATGATACGATTAGAATGATGCTAAAAGATAAAAAATAGTTCCGATTGGAACTTTTATTTTAGGACTATTTTTTTAACATAAGGTGCTTTATTTGTAAGATTATAATCTTCATATCTATTATTAGCGATATTCATAATTTGTTCAAGGGTTTCTAAATTAGTTATTTTGGTATTTACTATAGAGTAACAAATTTTATCGTTACATAGTCCTTGTTTAATGCTATAAGAAGCATTTTTTAATTTTAAGTTAGCGACGTCATTATCTTTTAATACGACATATCTATTTGGATAGTTAGTGTCTTCATAATAATTTTTATCGTCTTTTTTATAACTTATAGATGATATATCACCATCGGTTATTAATTCAAAACTTAATAAATCAGCGGATCTTTTACCGTGGATTAATGTATAAGCTTTATTTGGATTAAATCCGTAGATATATAATGGACAGTTGCTTTGTTGTTCGATAATACTTTGAGTACTAAGTTCTTCAGCGATTTCTCTTATTCTTTTTTTACCATCTTCACTTAATTTTTGTTCGTGATCTGATATATCTTTATCGATAGCATAGTTTAAATGTAGCATGCTACTATCCACTAAATCAAAGTAAACGTTACGGCTAAAGAATGCTTTTTTATATAATCCATCACTGATATCGACTCTTTTATCTAGTTCATCTCTAATTAAAGCGATATCTACAAATAGTTCATCATATTTACTGTCTTTATAGTAACAATATAGTTTTCTTGCTAAGTCTTCGCCATTAATTTTATAGATGCCATTTTGATAAAGTAATGATAAAATGGTCGTTACAAAATCGTATTCTGTAAATATGGTGTTATCTACTGTATAAAAATTTGACTTATACTTGACGTGTCACATTGATTATTAATTAAATTTTCCATAAGACCTCCCTGTTTTTTATTGTACAATATTTTTTTAAAATAAGCAATAACATATGATTTATCTTCTAAGTTTTAATATTTTTTCATCTGTTATTGTAAATTGATTAGTTGCATCTGTTGAAATACCATTTCTTGTAGGGTAATTACATGGATTATCATCCTTTTTGATTAGATTTTGTTGATATGCATAGTTAAATATTTCCCACGATTCCGTCCCTGGGTCCCTACCAACGTTAACTTTTAAACATGGGATATTAAGCTCATTCATTTTATGATAAATTCCATCAGCATAACGGATGACTGTATCAGCCATCATAGCAACAGATTTACGGTCAGTTTTATCAGTTATACTAAACTGTCCTTCAACATTATCAATACAAACTACCTTTTCTTCTTGGTCATACCAAACTAATCCATCGAAAAAGGTTCTATTTGGTGAAGTAAAGGTTACATATCGCCAATCAATATCAGTTATAACGTGCTTTAAGCGATCTTCTGCAAATCCACCATATCTTGAACAGCAATTCGTTTTTCGACCACTAACAAAGGCTTGAGTGTCGCTTTTTAAATGTGAGCGGAATTTCATTAGACTAGTTTTTAAATCTTCAATATCAGGAATACTTACTTTTTGTTCATCTATTAAAAGGGCTTGTTCATAAAGTTCGATGGACCATTTAATTTCATCTTTACTTGCACCAAATTTCATTAGTAACCTAATAAGCTGAAGATAGCGTTCATCATCGATTTTTTCGCCAAACATTTCACTATCTATTTTAGCATCAATAATCGCAGCCATCGCATCGTTTGGAGTTAGTAATTTGTTTCTTGTTCTCGTCTTTATTTTCTTTTCTGGTCTACTTTCAAGAACTTCATCGAACCTTTTAAAAAGCTCGCCTGTCATATCAATACCGAGGTCTTGTTCAATAAAAGCTCGGCTATCTATAGCATAATGTTGCATGAAAAAGTCTGCGAACTGTTTATTATAACCTGGTTGCAAGTCTATGGCGCCATAAGTAGTATGAAGTTCTCTAGCTGTTACGCCCTTTTTTAAAAAATAATCAATAAAATAATTCATTGCTTTTTCACTTGTAGATTTTTTGCTATCAAATAATCCTAAAATATAACCAATGGAGATTATTCCTTCCATTTCTTCATAATTTCTTACTTTGTATTTATCATTTAATAATATTTCAAGACGTTTATAATTATTATTGTAAAAATATTCATGACTTTGCTCGGCCGGTATTTTATTAATAACGGCAGATGATGGAATCCATTTTTTTGCAGTATATGGAAGCCACTCGAACAATTTTTTTCTAATGCTATAGTTATCCAACATCATTAATAAATCTTTTTCACTACCAGTTAAATCTTTTTTCTTATCATAAGGTAATTCTAGAAGTCTCATCATTTTATATATTTGCTTTCGGCTGATAAGTTTTTCTTGATTTTGTTCGTTATAACAAACAATATAATGTTGTTTTTCATCAAATAAATTATTATAGTCTTTAAAACTATAGTCATTGTTATCTAATAAGTAAAAGGCATTCATCAAATGTGTTATGCGGTTACGATTAATAAGAGCTGTTTTACCCTGTTTATCAAAAATTTCTATCATAACTTTATCGGTATCGAACAGTTGATTTAAATTTAGACTAAAGTCATTTTCCTTACACTGAATAATCATTTCTATTAGGATAGGAAATTGATTACGAGGGACTAATTGTTCGCCTCCACTTGGGTTAGTTACTTTTAAAAATTTCTTATTGCTATTAAATAGGTTGTCACTATCATTAAAAGAAAGACCAAAATTAAGACCCTTTCTTATAACTTGGAACCATTTTTCAGAAGTAGATAATAATATATTTCGTTTAATCGTAAAAATATGTTCTTTATTTGAATTATCAATGAATTTTAATTCGATATTTTTAACTCTTTTATCACAAAGGCTGACAATATTAGGAACTTCAAACTTTTCTATACTAAGTCTATCTAGTATGTAAGCATAGTTAGTCATATCTTGTTCTAAATAACGACAATTAAAAATAATTTGGTTTTCATTAGAATCGATTAAATTAATATTATGAGAGTTTAGGTCGAAGATGGATTTTGAATTTAAAATTTTATAATTATTTCTTTTTAAAAAATATACTAAACTCAATAAATTATTACTCATTTTATAAACGTATTTTTTATTTAATATAAAGGTATTTTCGCCGTTAGTTTCTTTAAATACAATATCTTTTATCAATGGATTAAATAAACTTTCTAAGTCTGGAAAATCATAACCATGTCTTACTAAAAAACGAACTGCTCTATAAAGCTTTCCATCTATCTTTTGAAAATTTTCTTGTTTATAAAAATTATGATGATTATACACTTTATCGTAAATATCTGAAAACCTTTCACATAAATCATCTTTATTAGGAATAAACACGTATGTATCATCTTTATCATAACAAAAAGACATAAGCATTTTAGTATTGTTATTTAAATTAGAGAGTTGTGCTATTCTCTCATCATCAAAAAAACTTCCATATTGCTTTTTAATTTCAGTCTTTGGCATGCCGTATACCATTTCTATAATACCTTTAGTAAATTCATATGGGTCATCATAAGGTTCAATATGACCGTGAATATAAAAATCTTCAATTTCATCACTAGTTAAACCTAAGTCGATTAATGCATCTAATATTCCAAAAAATCCTGTTTTTTCCATACAAACAATAGGGTCTTTATAATATCTTAAATGAAATGTTTCTCTTCTAACATCATCTGCATTACCCTCAAATTGCAATAAAAATGCGTATTCTTTAGAATTGTAATCTATTTTAAAGTTTTCTTCTAACATACATATATTCCTCCAGCTTGTAAGAGATATTATACACTTTTTAGCTATTAAGTCAATGTACTTTGTATTTGAGTTTCGGTTTTTTACGAAAAAATTAATCAATTTTTATCAATCTTTCATTAGTTTTATAAAAACG
>CANQWZ010000100.1 GCA_947627685.1 uncultured Bacilli bacterium
GTTCAAGTCCCTGAAGAGGCGCCATTTTTATTGCTTATGGTTCGTTGGAGAAGCGGCTTAACTCACATGCCTTTCACGCATGCATTCACGGGTTCGAATCCCGTACGAATCACCATTTTTAGTCGAATTATGGGTCTTCTAAGTAAGGCTTATTTTTTTGGCTCTTTAAAGTTTTTTGGGGCCAATTAATTAAATAAAAAATGAAATTCTAAAATGGAAATAAAAATCCATAAATAGAATTTCATTTTTTTTTGTATTATTTTAAACCTCTGATATAATAAAGTTGCTAAATATTAAAAAATTTAAAAAGGTAATAATACATGATTAATTTTAGCATAAATGACATAATATTTCAAGATAAAAGTATCAAAGAGCTAATGAAACTTTTGATATAATAACAAAACACTTTACAAAAATAAAAAAATAATTTATTATATATTAAATAAATATTCAGGAGGTTTATATGCAAAATGGTAGGAAACATGGTAACAATAAATGTAATGTTGCTATTTTTTTTCGTCAAAAAAAGGTTGCTAAATCAAAATATAAATTAATTTACTGGCCTTTAAGTTTTTTGTTTTCGATAACGATAGTTGTAGCCATCTTTTTCAGTCACTTAAATATGCTTGTTAAAGCAATTGTTCAAAATGTTGTTGAAACTGATCTATCTGAAGTAACTATGCTTGATGAGCTACAAAGTGATGGGGTAATTCGTCCCGAAAGTATTGAAGAAGGTCTTTCACGTAAAAGTTTTTCCGACATGGAAGGTAGAAGAGTAACATTACGTGAACCTGTAATGGAAGTATTAGAAAGAAATATTGATCGCACGGAAGCTGACGTTCTTTCTGATATCTTTCAGTTTATCGATCCCGATACTCATAAGCCATATGAAGGTGTAGGGGCATCACTTGCGCATATCGATTTTAGTGAAGTTGGTAATGTTAATTCAAGTGAGGCTAATATCTTAGGGAGTCTTACGAATCCTAGATATCCAAGACAAGGATTAGACAAAGGCACAGGAAGGTATTTTTCTGATTTTGTTAAATACATGTTATTAAGACAAGCTTGGTTTTATCGCAGTCAGGCTCTAGTTGATATTGAAAATGGTGAGTTAAAAAAACATCCCGCTGCTGATTATATTTATGGTAAAGTTGATCCTGATGCTAAAGCGGTAAGAAAATTAATTATATCTGATCCTATATATAATTCACCGATGACAACCGGTTTATATCTTGTACCAGGTGAAGTAGTAACAGTTAAAGTAAAAGGTTTAAAAGAAGGTGAGTCCATTCGTCTTACAACGCATCAACAAGATTCCCTTGGTTATGATGGAGGATTTAGTGATGGTTTTAATCCTAAAAGTGATCATAGCTATGACAACCTTAGTAGTACCGAACAATATTTTAGATATTGGGATTTAAAATTAATTGAAGAAGCACAAAAAGCTTATAATGAGGGTCGTAATCCTGATTATACACAATTTGATTTTAGTTTACAAGGCCAGTGGAAGTGGCAAAATCAAAAAGTACCATGTATGGGTTCTATTTTTGAAATAACTAGCGATGGCACCCATAAAATAGGTAGTATCTATGGTGGCCCATTATACTTACAACCTACCTCATCAGCGGTTGAAATAGAAATTGAAGGAGCAGTAGAAACGCCTCACTTTATTCTTGGTGTTACAACTAAAGATGAATTTGAAACTTATTTAAGAAACGCACCAGGCCTTATTGCTACCCTTGATGTTGAAAATGGTCAATTAATTGGTTTATCACAATATATGCAATCATGCGACGATATTGAAAAATTAGCATATTTTTGGCATTCGGTTTTTGCTATAAATGCTTCACTTAATGGTCGGGCCTATAATTATAATGTTACAATGTCTTATGATATTCACGTGCCGGCGGGTGAAGCAGTAGCGCTTAATTCATCATATGCGGCGCAGCCTTACAACTGGTTTAAATCATGTATGAACTATGAAGAACTTACAACTAAGGGCAACTGGGGAACCTTCCATGAATTAGGGCATATCCAAGCTAAAACATATGGTGTTAACTGGGGAATGTGTAACAGCACATGCAAAAATCCTTGTGAAGGTGAAGTATGGAATAATACTTTAATTGTATTAATGTATGCTATTTTATGCAACATGGATTCTAGAATGATTAAAGTAGAACATGGTGAATATGTTCATCCTTATACAGCAGTTGAAAGATCAATGAATGTGCAAACAGTTTCTGACTATCATGAATTTAACAACACCAAAGGAGCCCATTTTGATCAATTATCACTTTACGCAACCTTAATTCATTCCTTTGGTCCTGATCGCTTTGTTGATTTCTTATATTCATACAATATCAATCCAACTTATTGTAGTGAAAGTAGGGCAGATTTTATCTATCGTATTGGTTTAATAGATCATGTCAATATTTTTAATTGGATTAATGAAAACTATGCGGGTAATGTTCTACAAGCACATTTTACTCCTGAACAATGGAATTATTTACAAACTTTACCAGAATTTTATCCCATTGCTTATCGCTTTGCTAACGGCATAGATGGTAATGAGACCGCAAGAAAATATGAAGTTGATGGTAAATATAATACAATATTTGATTTATCTGGTAACAATATTATTTCCCCTAAAGGTTTTAAAATAATCGATGTTACAAATCCTAAATACGGTAGTATAACATATGATAAAACTAAAGAAGAAGCTATTTATACACCACCTAAAGAAATTAAAGAAAGTGATGAATTTGATATTGTCGTATCTACTGCAGGAGGTAGAATAGTTAGTTTAAATGTTAGATTTCGTTTGTTATATCGTGGTACATACGCTGAAGTATGGTCATTAAGAAATGATATAGAAAATAAACAAACTGTAGATGAGGCACTTCTAGAAATAGAAGGTGTTATGCCAAAGCGCTCAGAAGAAAGTACTGTAGCTGGTAAAGCTAGTTTTAATGCAAGCCCAACCGAACGAGAATATTATCATTTACGTTTTAAATTTATAGCTACAACTTCTGGTATGCATGAATTTTATTTAAAGGCTGATGATGCTTCACGCGTAACTTTTTATCAAAATGATGAAGAAGGCCTAATACTAGGTAGCCTTGCGACAAGTAAAGATACTTCTAGTTATGGTAACAATAAAGTAAGTGTCGAACTTGAAGTTGGTGATACTATTTTTGTTGATTGCCATCTTGTTAATTGGGGTGGACCCGGCAATTTGTATGTTGGGGTAAAATTACCAAATACTACTAATGTTATTGATATACCATCTAGTAATATCGTTAATGCTTTAGTAAACGAAGATGAATTAGCTATAGCAGATGCGTTTAAAGGCTGGCAACCTAGATTTCTTGATAGTATTAAAAATGAACCCCTTGATTATAAAGCAAGTAAAACAAATTGGGAAATCCTTGAATGCCCTGAAGCTCAGCCAGATGATGGCCAAGGTATCAAGGCTTTAATTGATGGTGATGAAAAGACCCATTATCATTCTAGATTTAGAGGCGAGATACCAAAATATCCACATGTTATTTTAATTGATTGTAAAGAGGAAATAGTTGCAAATTATTTTGAAATATATCGTCGTGGTAATGACAATGATAAAATAAAACAATTTGCACTTTATGTAGCAAAAGATCTGCAAGATGGTAAAATTCCTAGTGATGATGATTTTGAATTATTATTTGATGGAAGTACTACTAAAGATACAGATATGCGTTATCGTGTTACTTTTGAAGAACGTAACATTCGTTATTTTAAATTAGTAATTAAAGAAACATCCGGCTTTACAGTCATTAAAGAACTAACGGCCGGTATGATGACGACGCTTGAACAAACCATAAAGCCTAAAAATTATGAAAAAGCATCATCTGGCTTTACCGAAAATAAAGCAAATGGTAAATTATCAACTACTACTAGGGGCGCTTTTTATGAATTTA
>CANQWZ010000101.1 GCA_947627685.1 uncultured Bacilli bacterium
CATATTATCTGTAGACATTTTATACAGATAATATGTCTACTATATATATAAAAGGAACATATTCTTCTTGTTGTTGTTCTAAAGTATATGTTCCTTTTATATATATAGTAGACATATTATCTGTATAAAATTCTACAGTATTATCTGAATTTAAAACTAATGTTATTTTATTAGTATCATCATGCCATTTGACATCATAGAAGAAGTGTGAAATCATACTATTTAACATACCACCACGCCATATGACAGGTTGACCGGGATTAGTAAAAAATTCAGTAGAAATTAATTCCATATCATCTTTTTTAATTGGTAATATCTTTTTATTTTCATCAAATTTAGGATTTTCATGGGGTACTTCTAAGAGGGTTGGTAAACTAGAACCATATACGTCAGCATCGATTATGCCTACTTTATAGCCTCTCTTACTTAAACGATAAGCAATATTTGCAGCAACAGAACTTTTACCAACACCACCCTTACCACTAATAACTCCAATAAAATGAATAGGTTTTTGAACAATACTATTAAAAATTTTTGATTCTTCAAGTTCTAGGTGTAAGCCTTGATAACCGGCATCAATTTTAACAACTCTCGCAATATCACGACGAAATTTTTTTTCACCTTCACCGCCTAATTTGCCCATAGCAACCTTTAAATTGATGATTTTCTTGTCTTCATCATAGCTAATATGCTTAATTGAAGAAGTTTCACCTATGGTCATTTCATTAGATGGATCGACAATTTGTTCAATTAATTTTTTTAATTCATTTAAATTCATATTAAAGTTCCTTTCTAATTGGTAAATTATATTCAATGTTACAATCTTTTTTAGTATCAGTAATAGTCTGATAAAGAATTGAAGCCTTTATTTCTTGGGATAATAAAGTACTTATATTGGCATCATTTATTTTGGTTAAATCTTTAGGTTTACTAAAGATTAAGGCTTTCGTTTCTTTTGGTAGACAACTTACATAAGTTGCTCCTTTTTTATTAATACCAAGTAGGCGTAAGTAATAACTTGGTAGAGTTGTAGGGGTGGTAGTTTCAATTAGATTATGTAAAATACAACGTTTAATGGTTGAAATAGTATATTTTTTATTTTTAAGTTGATTTACTAATTCATCTAATGTACCATCAAAATGACCATTTTTCCTTATATAATTACTAAGACCCTCCTCTTTAGCAAAATAAGTTAAATTATGATCTTGTGTTTTTAAATAATATTTAATAAATAACATTAAATTATTTTCAGCTTTGGTTAAATCAATCAGATAATCTTTATCATAGAAAATATAATTAGTAGGATTTTGGTAATTTTTGATTAAATTTCTAATGGAAGTAGCACTGGCAATATTGCTTTTGGGGATTAGATCATGATAATTATTAGCAATTCTTTTAATTAAATGACACTTAATATTAAAATTATGATCTAAAATAGTTTTATAATATTGAAGTCCTAAAGTAAAGTTAGGCATTTTGACAAAATTTTTTTCATCATCTGTTAAGGTGCTAGTTTGATCAATTAAGGTATTAAAATTTTGCTTTTGACTAATGGTATGATTATAGTCATTATTTTTAGCTAACAAGGCGTAGACTTTTTGATATAAATTTAAATCATCACTTTCACTGCCAAAGGCAAGATCGGTAATTTTGAAGGCATTTAAGATACTAATGGCGGCCTCAGCGAAATGATCTGCACTTTGCATAGTTAATAAAAAAGGAAGTTCTAAAACGATATCAACGCCATTTTCTAAAAGAAGATTGATTTTATCGGTTTTGTTTAAAACCGAAATATCACCACGCATTGAAAAATAGGTAGAAGTTATAGCAATGATAACATCAGGCTTAAACTTGGTTTTTATTTGCTTTAAAAAATATAAATGTCCATTGTGTAAGGGATTTGCTTCCACAATAATGCCTAAAACTTTCATAAAAAAGACTTCCTTTCCTAATCATTATATCAAAATAAGGCAATTTTTGCAAATAATAAAAGGTATAATTTATTTAGAGGTGATAATAGTGTATCTATATTATTTAGATCATAAAAGTTTTAATAGCATTATAAAGGAAAACAAAATGGTGATTTTAGGCATATATGAAGATAATTGTATGATTAGTTTGCTATTTTGTGGTATGTTAAGAAAACTTAAAGAAAAATTTTTTGATAAAGCAATGTTTGGTATAATGGAAAAAAAGGAATATGAAGCTAATTTTATTAAACAAAAAATGCCCGTTTATCCTAAAATAATTGTCTATATTAATGGTAAAAAAATTAAAGAAATTGAAGGGTTTACGCATTACGATAATGTCTATCAACAGATAATAGCCTAAAAAGCATTTTTTAATCAAAAAAAGGGGTAATTTGCTATAATATTATATGAAAAAATGAGAAAAAATGAGGATTTTAGGATATGAAGATATTAAAACAAATTATTAAAAGGCCACTGACTGTTTGTATTGTTGTTATTATTGCCATTTTTTTAGGTATCTATTCAACAACTAAAATGCCTGTAAAAATTCTACCTAATATTAAAATTCCTGTTCTTGGCGTAACGGTTACATATCCAGGGGCTAGTGCTAATACTATTGATGAAGAAGTTACTAGTAAAATTGAAAAAGCCTTAAAAAATATGGCCGAAGTTACGAGTGTTACAACTTATTCAATCGATAATGCTTCAATAACGATTATAAATTTAGAATATGGAATTGATTTAGATAAAAAAATTAATGAAATAAATGAGGCTATTAACAATTTAGACTTACCTAGTGAATGTAGCGTACCTAATGTCAGTAGCGTTGATTTTAATGCGAGTTCGGTTGCTGACGTGTTTATTCCTAAACAAACTGATCATCAAATTTTAACACAAATGATGGAACACTTTAGTAGTATTGAGGGTGTTGGTAGTGTTGAGGTAAAGGGCTTAGAAAAAAATAAAATTTTAGTTGAACCGCTTAAAGGTTTGGAAATAACAAGTTTATTAATAGTTGAAGCTCTAAATAAATCACTTTTAGATATTCCGCTTGGTAATATTGTGGAAAATGGTAATGATGTTGCTATTCGCAATGAAAGCGGTATAATAAGTTTAGAAGATGTTGCTAAAACACCCGTAGCCATTACGCTACCTAGTAATATTTGGGAAACTTTTTTGGCTTTAAATAATTTTGCTAAAATGCTCGAAACCCTTGACGAAGCAAAACTTGATAATTTAGTAATGATGGTTACAACTGAGCAATACCTTTATGAAATGGTTAGTACTCAAGATGCAACGGAAATTACTAATACTAAAAATACTATTTTGGGCTATAAGAATTTTATTGATAGTTATAGTGATGAAAATTGGCATCCTGAAGAACTTGGTGCTTTATTTAATATATCACCTGCTTTACTTAATTTCTTTAGAAATACCGAAAAAACAGCGCTTGATGATATGTTTAATAAGATTATTATCTTTAGAACTAATTATCCTAGTGAGTTTAGCACGGCCGATTTTATGCTTTTGTTAGGTGATATTGGTATCAGTAGTGATTATTTAGCATTTGCTCCATACATGTTAAAAGTAGATGTTGCATCATTGGATGAACTTTTAACTTTAACCCTTAATAAAGAGACTTTAACTAATCAAGATATTTTAGAAATTATTAATTTTTTAGCTTTAGATCAAAGTTTTAATTTAGATATTAGTAGTGATTTAATTGGTTTTATTAGATCAATTGATTATAATGAGGTAAAAAACAATACTTATGTTACGAGTCTTGCTAAATATGTAGAAAAAGAAGATGGCAGTTATGAAATAACACCATTAATTGCCAACATTAGATTAATTAATGAGTATGATTCATATGCATACTATAATGGTGTTGAAGGTACTATTTTAGAAGTATATGGTAAGTTTGGTAGT
>CANQWZ010000102.1 GCA_947627685.1 uncultured Bacilli bacterium
AAAACCTGTGAATAAGGTCAGGGTCTCCCTGAAGAAATTCATAGGTTATTAAAACCCTGAACATTTTCACATATCCTAAATTATAAATTGCCTGTTTTTAGTTTTATATATTAATGTTTTAAAGCCAAAAAAGGTAGAATTTTAGCTTTTTTGATAAAACTTGACAAATTATAAATTACGTTAAAAACTTAAATGCCATTTTATAATTTGCAATGTTAAAATCTTGAATGAAGTTAAAAAATGTGATAAAATGGTAAAAAATGGTAAAATGTAGTAAAAGGGGATTGCTCGTGAAAAAAGTATATACCAATCAAAATGTATATGATGCTTTATTAGAAAGATTGCATTATATATTTGAAGAATTTGACAATATTTATGTCTCTTTTTCGGGTGGGAAAGATAGTGGCTTATTATTAAACATTACTTTAGATTTTCAAAAAAAATATTATCCCAATAAAAAAATTGGTGTTTTTCATCAAGATTTTGAGGCTCAATATACTGTAACAACCGAATACATTGAACGCACATTTAAAAGAATTGAAAATGATGCTGAATTATACTGGGTATGTTTACCGATGGCAACAAGAACAGCGCTTAGTAGCTATGAAATGTTTTGGTATCCATGGGATGATACTAAAAAAGACTTATGGGTTAGGTCTATGCCAAAGCATCCTTACGTCATTAATTTAGAAAATAATCCGATAACAACTTATAAATATAAAATGCATCAAGAAGATCTTGCTAAACAATTTGGTAGATGGTATAAAATATCACATGATAACCAAAAAACCATATGCTTATTAGGAATGCGTACCGATGAATCATTACAAAGATATAGTGGCATTGTTAATAAAAAGTATGGATATAAAGATAAAAGTTGGATTAGCAATCAGTTTAAAGATGTTTGGTGTGCATCACCAATGTATGATTGGTCGATTAGTGATGTTTGGCATGCTAATTATGAATTTAGTTATGACTATAATAAACTATATGATTTGTATTATATGGCAGGTTTAAAGCCCGACCAAATGCGAGTAGCTTCACCATTTAATGATTATGCTAAAGATAGTCTTAATTTATATCGTATTATTGATCCTGAAATTTGGTCAAAATTAGTTGGTAGAGTAAATGGTGTTAATTTTGGTGCCATTTATGGTAAAACTAAAGCCATGGGGTATCGCAACTTAACTTTACCGGAAGGGCATACCTGGGAATCATATACAAAATTTTTACTTTCAACTCTTCCTACAAGGATTAGAAAAAATTATATAAAAAAATTTGAAGCCTCCTATGAGTTTTGGCATAAAAAAGGTGGCGGACTAAGTGAAGAAACAATTAAAGAGTTAATCGAACATGGCTATAATATAGAACGTAATGGTATTTCTAATTACACCATTATGAAAAATTCACGCATTATTTTTGTGGGTAAACTTCCTGATAATACTGATGATATCAAAACAACTAAAGATATACCAAGTTGGAAAAGAATGTGCTATTGCATTTTAAGAAATGATCATACATGTCGTTTTATGGGTTTTGGTCTTACACGCGAGCAACAACATCGTATTGACTTATTAAAAGAAAAATATAGTGGGGTAGGTGATTAAAATGGCTTTTAAAAGTCCTGTTTATAATATTATTTGCGTTCCGATTGAAAAAATTGAAGCCAACTCTTATAATCCTAATACAGTTGCTCCACCGGAATTTAAATTATTATATGATAGTATTAAAGAAGATGGCTATACTATGCCAATAGTTTGTTACTATGATAAAGGTCAAGATAAATATATAATTGTAGATGGTTTTCATCGCTATCGCATTATGCTAGAATATCCTGACATTTATGAAAGAGAAGGGGGTAAATTACCTGTTTCGGTTATTGATAAATTATTAGACATAATCGGGCCAGAGGAAGTCATAGTGTTGATTTAATGTGCAATATTATCGCCGAACTTCATGAATTAGGCCGATCGGATGCTTGGATTAGCAAACATTTAGGCATGGATAAAGATGAAATTTTAAGACTAAAACAAATAACTGGACTTACTGCTTTGTTTAAAGATGTAAAATTTGGTAAAGCTTGGGTGCCGGTAGATGATGAAGATGACTAAAATAATTTAAAGATACCTAAACTTAAAGTGAACCTAAATTGTTAGATGAAAAAACTTTGAAGAGCCAAAAACTTTGGAGATCCAAAGTTTAACAAGGTAGGTTCATTTTTAATTTGTTAAAAATAATATAAAAGTATAATTTAAACCAAAAAAACAAAAATGTGGTATACTTTTTAAGGTTTGAGGTTAATTTAGTATATGATAAAGACGATAATAATATCAGTAGTAACAATTGTTTCTTTAATATTAGTAATATGTATTAAACCAAGCATAAAAATAAAAAATTTAGAAATACAATTATTTTGGATCATTCCTTTAGTAGGTGCTCTTTTTTTATTGCTATTTGGATGTATTGACTTTAAAAATATTCAAAATGTTTTTGCATCAGATAATGCAATAAATCCTGCCAAAATTTTAATCTTATTTATTTCCATTAGTTTTTTGTCAATAGTGTTAGATGAAGCGGGGTTCTTCAAAAAATGTGCTGCTTTTGCGACAACGGTAACTAAGGGAAGTCAAAAGAAAATGTTCTTTGTGCTTTTCCTTATCATTTCTATTTTAACTATCTTTACCTCAAATGATATTGTAATTTTAACCTTTACACCATTTATTTGTTATTTTGCCAGTCATAATAAAATTAATCCCCTTCCTTATTTAATAGGTGAATTTGTTTTTGCGAACACTTTATCGATGCTTCTTATTATTGGCAATCCTACTAATATTTATTTAGCAAACTCTTTTAACATTGATTTTTTAACCTATTTAAAGATTATGGCTATTCCTGCCTTAACTTGTGGTATAGTTGCATATGGCGTAATTTCATTAATCTTTAGAAAAGATCTAAACAAGCCCTTAAATAGTATCGTAAAAGAAGATGCTATAAAGGTAAATCGCTTTGTGATGATTATAGGATTAATCCTTCTTGGCGGATGTACCATCTTACTTGCTATAGCAGGTTATATTGATATACCTATGTGGGTAATTGCGATGAGTTTTGCCATTATAATGGCTTTAATCCTTATTATATATAGTATTGTTAAGAAAGATAATATTATTTTAAAAGCATTAAAAAGATTACCATGGAATTTAATTCCTTTTGTTATATCGATGTTTATTATTGTAAGTAGTTTAGATAAGAATATGATTATAGGAAAAATATCAACCCTTTTTAATAACTTTGCGAAAACAGAAACAAGTACGATTTTTAGTTATGGTATAGGAGCTTTTTTATCATGTAATATTTTAAATAATATTCCCATGAGTGTCATGTTTGAAAGAATAATATTTGAATCCAATCAACTATTTTTAAATGAAAGCCTTTATAGTACTATAATTGCTAGTAATATCGGAGCTTACTTAACGCCAATCGGTGCGCTTGCGGGAATAATGTGGATGAGTATTTTAAATAAGATGGGTTTTAAGATGGGTTTTAAAAAGTTTGTTAAGTATGGTATTATATTATCACCAGTTGTATTACTGGTTGCACTGCTTTCATTAAGCCTTGCTTTAAAGATATTTTTCTAGTTCATAAATAAGACAAAATACATATTAAAGATATTTATGCATATTATTATATTGAAAAAATAAAAAATAAAAAAGCATATCAATAGACATTAAATTAAAAAATTGATATAATTATAGGGCTTAAATTGTGAGCAACTTAAAATATTATATTTAAAAGGCAAATTTACTTGACAAAAGAGGTAAAATTTGGTATAATATAAAAAGATGCGATAAAGGAAGCAGGAAGAGTAGATCTTTG
>CANQWZ010000103.1 GCA_947627685.1 uncultured Bacilli bacterium
CATACAGCAATTCTTGATTTATCATTTACTAGTTCAATAATTTTAGCTATTTCAAAAAAAGTTTTACCACATTCACTACCTTTACCAGCCATTGTTTCTAACGCAATAACACTTTCATACCCCTTGGTATTATCTAAAATTTGATTAATTCCTTCAGCTATTCTAGCAAGTCCTACTTCTACTCCTTGATTCATATGAGCACCAGGATGTAATACCAAATACTTAGCTCCTATCAAAGCTGTTTGTTTTAACTCTTGCGTAATGAATCTTACACCAAAATTAAATTTTTCAGCATCGGTTTGCGCAAGATTAACAATGTAGGGAGCATGAACAATGATATCTTCAGGGGCAATTTGATGTTCTTTTGCTAAAGCCATAGCAAGTTTAGCATTTTGAGCCTCAACCGGTTTACGAATTGTATTTTGGGGTGCACCAAGATAAACCATTAAACAATTAGCACCATATGATAAAGCCTCTTCTACACTACCAATCAGCATTTTGCTACCATTATTTGAAACATGTGAACCTAATTTCATTTTTTACCTCTTTCATTAATAGCCCTATCACGATATATTTTACTAATATGTTCTTTTTTGGCTTTTTTTATTTTTTTAGCAATCTCTTCTTTTCTTTTCTTACGATAACATGGTTTTACTTTTTTAGGCATTTTAGTAGTTTGATGCACTTGCTTTTCAATTTCTTTAGCAAAACTACTTTCTTTTTTTATAAAAAACTTAGCATTAATTAATTCATGATTTTTAATCTTAACAAAACTTACTTTAAGGCCTTTTGCTTGTAAATTTTTTATATATTCATCATCTTCATATGCATATAAAGAATAAGCATATCCCGTCTTATCATAACGCGCCGTTCTACCCGTTCTATGGATATAAAACTCAACATCATTTGGTAAATCAAAATTAATAATATGACTTACACCTTCAATATCAATGCCTCGTGCAGCAATATCACTAGCTACCACATATTGAAATTCTAGACTAGCAATTCTTTTTATCGTTTGCTTTCTAATACGATCATCCATTGCTCCATGTAACTTAGCAACTCTAAAGCCTTCATTTGCTAGTAACTGTGCTAAATGATCAACACTTTCTTTGGTATTAGCAAAAATAATGGCTAAAAAAGGATTAATAATGTGCAACAATTCCAACAAAACCTCTTCTTTGTTTTTGGCTTTGCATTGTAACATTAGATGTTCAATATTAGCATTGGTTAAATTTTCTTCTTTAAGGGAAATTACCTTTATATTAGTTAAATATTTATTCAAGAAATGTCTTAATCCTTGAGGGATTGTAGCACTAAAAATAAGGAATTGGGGATTATTTTGGATTTTACCTATTAACTTATCTACTTCAATTAATTCTTTTTCTTCAAAAATCATATCTGCTTCATCAATAACTACTGTTGATGCTTCATGCACTTTTAAGACATTATTTACATTTACTAAATCATTTAACCTGCCTATTGTGCCAATTATAATTTGTGGTTGACTTTTATCGTATTTTTTTAATTCAGTTTCACGATTCGATCCACCTATAATTTTAGCAATGGTTATTTTTTCCTCACTATATTTAATAAGTTGTAAACAAGTATTATATAGTTGTGTAGCTAGTTCACGTGTAGGGGAAATAATTACCACTTGTACTGATTTTTTATCTATAATTAAATTATTTAAAATAGGTATCAAAAAGGCATGCGTTTTACCACTACCAGTTGCACTTTCAACCATCAAACTTTCTTTTTTAAGTGCTAAAGGGATAACTTCTTTTTGTACTTTAGTTGGTTCTATAAAGTTAATGCTATTTAAAGCTTTTTTTAAATATGGTTGTAATTTATATTCATTAAAAGACATTTTATTTATCTCCTTCTAAAATACCAAATAATTTTCCTTGTTTAAAAGCTACTATTTTACATTTCATAATGACATTATTAAGATTCTTTCTTTCATCTTGACAATATATTTCTAAATAATTGCTAGTATGCCCTACCCAATATAAACCTTTTTGTTGTTCAATCAAAAGATCACAACTAGTATTTATAAATTTTTTCATATAATCTTCTTTTAAAGTATTTGCTACATTTAAAAGTTGCGTTGTTCTTTCTTTAATAATAGCCGGATCCAAATGACCATCCATTTGATCTGCTAATGTACCTTTTCTTCTTGAATATGGGAAAATATGCATACTTGCAAATTGCATTTCTTTTATGAAAGCTATGCTATCTTGAAAATCCTTTTCGCTTTCACCAACAAAACCACAAAGGCAATCGGTCGTAATGGCAATACTAGGAAACATTTTTCTAATTTTTAAAATTAAATTGCGATAATCATTTGTTAAGTATTTACGTCCCATTCTAATTAAAGTATTATCAGCACCACCTTGTAATGGTATATGAAGATGATTAGCTATCCGATTTTGGTGTTTTTTCATTACCATTAATAACTCATCTGTTACTTCCATTAATTCAATTGATGATAGTCTTAAACGCCAAAGATTAGTTTTGGTCATAATCACATCAATTAAAGTTGCTAAATTTGTATTACCTAAATCTTGACCATAAGTACCAGTATTAATACCTGATATTATTACTTCCTTGACACCCATCATTGTAAGTTGTTCGATTTCAGCAATGATATTTTCCATCTTACGACTTTTAATTTTACCTCTTGCGAAAGGGATTAAACAATAACTACAAAAGTTTTCACAACCATCTTGGATTTTAACAAATCCCCGCGTATGATTACTAAGATAATCTAATTTCATCTCTTCATAGCAAGTAAATTCATTCAAGTCTAATACATGATTAATTTTATTTTGTCTTTTAAGATATTCGTTTACTAAATCATATACCTTTAAACGCTCATTAGTACCAATAACTATGTCAGCAAGATTACTTGCATCATCTTCATGGGTTTGAACAAAACATCCCATAGCAACAATTATACTATTTGGATATTTTCTTCTTGCTTGTCTAATCATTTGTCTACTTTTTTGATCAGATGTAGCTGTAACAGTACAAGTATTAATAATATAAACATCTAAATTAGGATCCGTTTCATCATATATCCAACCTCTAGAGGTCAAATTAGCGATTAAGGCTTCCGTTTCATATAAATTAACTTTACAGCCAAGCGTTGTTGTAAAAAATTTCATTTTATCCCTCCACTAATGAAGAAATTGCGGCCATAATATATGTTGGAGCAACCTCAGTCCTTAAAATTCTAGGTCCTAAATTAATAGCAACAAATCCATTTTCTTTTAATAACATTGCTTCGCTTTCACTAATTCCTCCTTCAGGACCTACTAATACTAAAATATTCTTATATTTTTTATCTTTGAAAATATTGGCTAAAGAAACCGTATTTTCCATGATTTCGTAAGCAAATAAGCATAAATCATATTGATTGTTTTTACTTAATGCTAATAATTCTTTAAAAGAAATAGGCCTTTCAACTTCTAATAGTTTACTACGGTGGCTTTGTTCAGATGCTTCTTTAGCAATTTTATTCATTCTTAAAATTTTTTTATCCATCTTTTCATCATTAATTTTAGCAGTACATCTTTGCATTTGGATTGGTATATATTTATATGCTCCAAGTTGGGTTATTTTATCAATAACTTCTTCCATCTTTTCACGATAAATAATACCTTGAGCTATCGTAACTTTACTAGTTAGTTCTTTATTTTCAATAATTTTATCTACTATGGATAAATAGACGGTATCATTAGTTAAAATATTAATTATGCAAAGCCAAGTATTATCATTATTATCACAAACAATAACTTGATCGTTTACTTTCATTCGCATTACTTTA
>CANQWZ010000104.1 GCA_947627685.1 uncultured Bacilli bacterium
TATTTGATTCTTCTTGTTTCATATTATTAATTTCCTTTCCAAACTATTTTAAAGATTTAAAAATACCATCAACATCCCCTATAGGTACTATTATACCATGATTTGAATCAATTTGCTCACTACATCCACCTGTATTATAACAAATGACTTTTGTTCCACAAGCAATTGCTTCTAAATTAACAGTAGGATAATTATCCTCATATGTAGGATTTACAAAATAAGTAGCACAACTATAAAGTTTTGCTAAATCATTTTGATTTTCTGTTCTTGTAACTCCAATAATTTCTTTTGGTAATTTTTTAATTTGTTTTTTGGTTAATCCAACTAAAACAATTTGAAAGTTTTCATCAAGCATTTGTGACAATTTTAAAAAATCATTTAATCCTTTATACTTAGTCCAAACACTTGCTACACCTAAAATAATCTTTTTATTTTTAGGCAAATGATATTTTTCATAAATATTATTATCTCGAATCGGTCTAAATATTTTCTTATCAATGGTATTATGAACAGTAATAACAGGATAATCTTTTAAAAAAGATTGCTTTACTAAATGATTTAACCAATTCGATGGTGTAATAATCGTTAAATTGTTAAGACCAGTAAATAATTCTTTTTTTTCATAATAATTACTTTTTGAAGAATCAAAAAATAAACTTGTTGGGTATCTTTTTTTATTAGGACAATGATGGCATTCTGTTTTCCATTTTTCACAATTTACTAATGAAAAATGAGGACAATGCCCCGTAAATGGCCAACAATCATGAAATGTCCAATAAATTTTACCTTGAAATTCTTCTTTCAAATATTTAAATAAAACTTTGTAATTTAGATAATATCCATGAATATTATGCAAATGAATAATATCTGGATTTTCTTTTTTTAAAATATGTACCATTTTCTTTGTTTTAAAATACGATCCATGTCCTTGTTTATCAAAAATAGTTGTAATAAATACATGGAACCAGAAAGAGAAAAAACCACCTATTTTTATACAATTTAAATCTTTAAAGCCTTTTCTTCTACCATATATAGATAAAGTTTTATATCCTTCTTGATTGGCTTTTCTTTGAATATCTCCCATAATTTTACCAGTTGACCCATTGCAAACGGTATTAATTTGAATCATTATGGGTTTTCCTAAGTTTGTAGCTATCTCTTCCATTTTATGTTTATTTTTAACTTTAAGTCTTTGTAAAAAAACATTATCTATTGTTCTTTTTACATTGGTTAAAAGTGGAAATTGAATATGATTATGTTTTAAAACTTTATAACTTTCTTTAAAATTTTCATAGTATCCTTTTAATCCCTTTGTACTAGTTCCACCTGCACGCATAAAAACAAAATAATCATTGATATATTTTAAGGAAAGATTATTTTTTATAATCCTTAACATAAAATCTAAATCTGCAGATATTTTATAATTTAAATCAAAATACCCATATTTTTCATATATTTCTTTTTTTAAATAAAGAGTTGGGTGTGGCATATGCCATCCCCACTTTTTAGAAACAGGTTTCGATTTAAATAAACGATATGGTTTATTTAAATCTTGATCTAACATTAATAAATTAGAATATACTCCATCACAATTTCCAATGTGATCAATAATTTTTTGAAAAACATTTTTATGTGCCAGTATATCATCCGCATTAATAATACCTATTATATCTCCAGAAGACATTTTAATGCCTTTATTCATTGCATCAAAAAGCCCATAATCTTTTTTGGAAATATATTGTAATTTCCCTTTAAATTTAGGAATATACTCTTTAATAATATTAAGAGTATTATCAGTACTCTTACCATCAATAATTATATATTCATAATTCGTATACGTTTGTTTTAATACACTATCTAGTGTATCTTTAATTGTATTTTCAGCATTAAAACTAACAGTAATAATTGATATTTTCATAATGAATCTACTCCAATGATTTTATTATACTATAAAAATTTTATGTAAAACAAAAATTATGATAATTTGTGTTTTTTATAATTAATGGATATAAATGCATAATCTAAAAAAATGTTACTTATAAATATTCTACTATTTTAATTTAAAAATGCGAGATGCATTGTTTAAATCTTCCTCATTATCTATTTCATACCATTTCTCTGTCTCTAGCGTATAAGCCTTAAATTCCATATCAACATTTTCATTTAAAATATTTTTTAAAACTATTTCATAATAATTGTTATATCCACCACCTAATTTAAACATAAATGTTACCATAGCTGGCAAAAAAATTTTTTGAATAAAATCTTTGCTAAATTTATAAATATTAACTGTTTTATAATATTCATTAATTTTAGACCAATCATATTCGTTCTTTAAAATTAGTTTCAATATATTATTTTGTGCATCCTTAGTAATTACTGTACCATCCATCCAGTCATCATATTTTGCAACAACTGCGGCATTTTTGGTTTGAAATTCACAAAGTTTCTTAATTAAATCATTTTCATATATCAAATCTGATTCAAGTAAAATTGTATCATCTTGTACAAAATAATCTTTAGCTAAATATAATGAATAAATATTATTAGTTTGATCATAAATATCATTATCAACAAATATAATTTCCATATCTTTGTATCTATTTTGTAAATATTCTTTCACATTCTCTTTTTTGTAACCAAGTACTAAAATTAATTTTTTTATATTAGCCATTTGTAAAGCTGATATTGCTCTATCAATTAATTTTATATTATTAACTTCTAACATACATTTAGTATTGTTTTTGGTATATTTTCCTAATCTACTCCCTTTTCCTGCTGCTAACATTATTGCTTGCATAAATTTTACTTTACCTCCGTTATATATTTTCATTTAACAATTTTATTATAACATGCATTTTATACTTTTCAAATAAAACTTAAGTACGATATAATATAAAATATAATGTAAAAGGTGGTATATTATTATGAACAAGGTACAATCACATCAATTAAATATGGCTTTAGAAGTAGATAGAATTTGTAAAAAATACAATATTAATTATTTTATAGAAGGTGGAACGCTTTTAGGTGCTGTAAGACATAAAGGTTTCATACCATGGGATGATGATTTAGATATCGATATGCTTCGCGAGGATTATGATAAATTTATTCAAGTAGCACAAAAAGAATTTGGTAACAAATATTTTTTGCAAACTTTAGAAACAGAACCTCATTATGGTCTTGCATTTGCTAAAATTAGAGAAAATGACACATTATATATAGAGGAAATGTCACAAAATGTAGATATTAACGCAGGCATATATATTGATATTTTTCCAATAGATAATGTCAGTAATCATATGTTTTTAAATAAGTTGATAATGAAAAAAATGGTGTTTTATCGTATGATTTTACTAATAAAACAAAAATATAATATTTCTGCTAATACTAAAAAAAATATATTTATATTAAAAATACTTAAGCTATTTTCTAAACTTTTTTCAATTAAATTTATAAAACATAGAATTTATAAAATTGAACATTTATATAAAAACAAAAAAACAAAGTATGTAGCCAATTTGTTTTCCGTATATTTTAATAAAGCTATTATTCCTAGGGATATAATGACACAATACATTCCTATCAACTTTGAAAATAAAACTTTAATGGGATTAAAAGAATATGATAAATATTTAACACATTTTTATGGTGATTATATGACTCCACCACCAAAAAATAAAAGAGAAAATAGACATGGTATTATTGAAATTAAATTCAATGATTAATACTTATTTTATTAAATCTGTAACTTTTTTGTTTTTTGCTTAAAAGATGATTATTGTTAATAATAAAGTAACCAACAATAATTCCAACCTAATGTTT
>CANQWZ010000105.1 GCA_947627685.1 uncultured Bacilli bacterium
ATTTTTATCGTTCTAAACAACAAAATAATTATGCTTATAATTATAAATAATTTTGTAAAAATGCAAAGATATTGACATAGATTTTGCAAATTTTTATGAAAAAAATTAATTATTTTTCATTATTTAAAACATTGATAAAATTACTAGCTAACCCCGCCCCTAGAAAAATCCATACTTCATCTTTACTACCTATGGTTGATAAAGCTAATTTATCTATCCTATTAAATTTTTTAAAAATTTTATTGACCTTATTTTGGTATTTTACTGAAAACTTTTCTCTTTTTGAAGTAAAGACATCCATAATATATACTTCATCAAATTTTTTTAAGACCTTCTTAAAAGCTTTCTTAAAATGCATTGTTCTTTCATAAGTATGTGGTTGAAAAATAACATTAATTTTTTTATTCTTATACATTAAACGAATACTATCATGTAAAGCTTTAATTTCTGTGGGATGATGCGCATAGTCATCAACAATAATAGCTTTCTTAAATTGTTTTATCATTAATCTTTTTTTAGGTAAACTATTAAAATGGCAAAAAGGTTCTTTTTTTAATAATTTTACCGAAAAATAACCTGCAACATAATTATAAATCATATGTTTACCTAAATAAGGCACTTTTAAATAAAAGTTATCATGATATTTTACTTTTAAATAGTAGCCTTTAGAAGTTGTGCTTAAAATACTAATTACAATATCGTTCTTTTTTCCAAAACCATATGTTATTTTATGAGGATGAATAATTTTCTGACATAATTTATCATCACCATTAACAAGAAGCAGTTTAGAATTATTAGCCAATTTTTGGAAAGCATTTAATAATTGCTTTTTATTTTTATAAAAATCAGTATGATCAAGTTCAATATTATTAATAATCAAAATTTCAGGGTAATAACTTAAAAAATGCTCTTTATATTCACAGGCTTCTAATACCAAAATATCACTTAGATTTCCACCGCCCTCACCATCACCAATGATGTAATTACATTTATAATTTAAAAAATTGGTGGTTAAAAAACTAGTTGTTGTTTTGCCATGAGTTCCAGAACAAGCAATGATGTGATATTTTAATTTTTGACCTATGAAATCATGATAATATAAATAATGGTATCCATTATCAATAATGGTTTTTACCTCAATATTAGTACTATCATAAGCATTACCAATAATGTAAAAAAAATCACTCGAAAGGTTATCTTTATTAAAATGATAAATAGGGATATTTCTTGCTAGTAGTGAATCTTCAGTGAAATATTTTTCATCTACATCACTTCCCACTACCAAATGGCCATGATCTTTTAATAATTTGGCAAGGCTTGACATGCCTGTTCCTTTTATCCCTACTAAATAGTATTTCATTTTATCACCTATTGTAATTTATGCATTTTAGCTTTTTTTGGTGCATATTTACTTATCGGTGATTATTTGACTTAGTTTGAATTTATGACCTCACCAAATAAATGCCATGAATATGCTTTAGTAACTTTGACATTAACTAAATCTCCTATTTGACATTGTTGATTGGTGTTGTTTTCAAAATTAACTAACATATTATGTTTGGTATAACCGGTTAAAATGTTTTGATTGCTTTTACTAAATCCATCTACTAAAACTTCAACTATTTGGTTTTCATATTTTTGATGCCCTCTAAGAGCATTAGCATTAACAACTTCATTTAATCTGTTTAAGCGCTCATGCTTCATTTCTAAAGTTAAATCATTAGGATATTTTGAGGCCGGAGTCCCTTCTCTAGGTGAATAAATAAAAGTAAAAGCTCCATCATACCCCACTTCATTAACTAAAGCAAGTGTTTCTTGAAATTGTTCTTCTGTTTCACCTGGGAAAGCAACTATAATATCGGTTGTAAAAGAAATATCGGGAATAGCTTTTTTTAATTTATTAATTTTGTCTAAATATTCCTCTTTTGTGTATTTGCGATTCATTCTTTTTAAAACTTCGTTACTACCTGATTGCACTGGCAAATGTAAATGAGGCATAATATTACCACCTAAAGCCATTGCTTCTATTGTAGCATCATCTAAATCTCTTGGATGTGATGTAGTATATCTAATTCTTTTAATAGCAGTAAGATGCAGAGCCTTTAATAAATCAGCAAAAGTATATTTAATATCGATAAAATCTTTACCATAAGCATTAACATTTTGACCAAGTAAGGTTACTTCCACATAACCATTATTGGCAAGGTCTTCTACTTCTTTTATGATATCTTCTGGCCTACGTGATCTTTCTTTTCCCCTTGTATATGGAACGATGCAATATGTACAAAATTCATCACAACCATACATAATATTAACCCACGCTTTCTTAGAATGATCCCTAACAACAGGAACATCTTCAAAAAGATCACCTTCAACTGATAAAACGTTGATAATTTTTTTACCTTCTTTTAAAGCATCATACAAATAAGCCGGTAAAGAAGTAATATTATGCGTACCAAAAATAATATCAACTTGGGGAAAACGTTCTTTTAAATTAGCAATGGTTTTTTCTTCTTGAGGCATACATCCACAAAGACCGATTAACATATCATTTTTGCGTTTTTTAAATTTACTAAAACGGCCTAATTCACCATAAACTCTATCTTCAGCATTTTCTCTAATTGCGCAAGTATTAAACAAGACAAAATCAGCCTTTAATTCATTATCAGTTTTTGTAAAACCCATGTTTTCTAAAATACCTGCTAATTTTTCACTATCTGCTAGATTACCTTGGCAACCATATGTTTTAATCATATAATACTTACCAGCTCCAAGATTTAAGTATTTAGGATCCATAAAGAAATGATTAATGGTAATATTATTACTTTTGCGCATTCTTGCTAATTTTAATGATGGTTCAATTATTTGAGTGTATTTTTCTTTGCTTTGTTTCATACTATATTCATTCTTTCTTTTTTATAGATTTGAGCGTATTCTTTATTAGTCATACCGAAAATAAGTTTATCAAAGATTTTGCCATCATATCGCACGTATCCATTTCTAGCAATACCTTCTTTAATAAAACCTAGTTTCTCACAAACTCTTTGGGATTGAAAATTATCAATAAAAGTACCTACTTCAATCCTTTTTAGGTTAAGAAATTCAAAACCATAGGCAATCACCGTTTGGGCCGCTTCCGTTGCATAACCCTTCCCCCAATAACTAGGATTAACCGAATATCCTAGTTCGGCTTTGAAATGATAATAATAATTATATAATTCTATAGTTCCAATCATTTTGTTATTAGTTTTTAAAACAATTGCCCAAACACCAAGTTCATATGGCGTTTTAATAGTCATCATAGCTTTAATTATAGAAATTGTTTCTTGTATAGAGGTGTGTGGTGCCCAGCCTGCTGTAGGCCCTACTAGAGGAGTTTTAGCGTATTCATACATGTCATCAGCATCTAATAATGATATGGGCCTAATTATTAAACGTTCTGTATATAAAGTTGGTAAGCTATTCATATATACCTCCAAAAAAAGTAAAAAGTTGGCCATAGCCAACTTATTTACGAGATTCTACAATTAGTTTAATTGCGGTGCGTTCTTCACCATCAATGACAATATCACTGAAAGCTGGCACGCAAATTAAATCTTTACCAGTTGGTGCTACATAACCTCTTGCAATTGCAATTGCTTTAATCGCTTGATTTAATGAACCTGCACCAACAGCTTGAATTTCAACCGTTTGCTTTTCACGAAAGGCATTGGCTAGTGCCCCTGCAACTGAATTTGGTTTTGATT
>CANQWZ010000106.1 GCA_947627685.1 uncultured Bacilli bacterium
TAATTGTTACAGTAATTGCAACTGGCTTTGAAAAACCAAGTGAACCATTATATCATAGTTTTAACACAACAAACAGAGAAGAATTATATAAAGATAACGATGATGATGACAGTGATTTTGATGTTCCACCGTTCTTAAGAGATAGAAACGATTATTAAATCATAAAATGTAGAAAAAAAGATGTATATTATGTGTAAAAAATATTGTCTTTTTTGGAGTATAAAATGAGCAAAGTTTTAATCGAATTAAATCAAATTACCAAAGCATTTGATGGGGAAA
Organism: uncultured Bacilli bacterium; assembly: GCA_947627685.1. GTDB lineage: Bacteria > Bacillota_I > Bacilli_A > ML615J-28 > CAG-313 > CAG-313. The sequence goes on from CANQWZ010000106.1 coordinate 280, forward strand.
TTGTTGTAAATAATCTTAATTTGCAAGTATATGAAAATGAATTTTTAACCATTCTTGGTCCATCAGGGTGTGGTAAAACTACTACTCTTAGAATGATTGCGGGATTTGTGAAGCCTGATGCGGGGGAAGTTATAATTAATGACAAAGTGGTTAATGATTTAGCACCCTATGCAAGGCCAGTTAATACGGTTTTCCAGCGTTATGCTCTTTTCCCACATTTAAATGTTATTAAGAACATTTCCTTTGGATTAGACAAAATTAATAAATTTACATTACATAAAATGCTTAAAGATGCCGTTAAGGATGAAGCAAATAGAGCTTTAAAGTTAGTAAAATTAGAAAATTTTGCAACTAAAAAAATAAGCTATTTATCAGGTGGGCAAATGCAAAGAGTTGCGCTTGCTAGAGCCTTAATTAATAGACCCCAAATTTTATTGCTTGATGAACCCATGGCAGCACTAGATTTAAAACTACGTCAAGATATGCAATATGAATTAAAAGAAATGCAAAGAAAACTAGGTATTACTTTTATCTTTATTACGCATGACCAAGAGGAAGCTATGACAATGAGCGATCGTATTGTGGTAATGAATAAGGGTATTATTCAACAACTAGGTACACCTAAAGATATTTATAATGAACCGGTTAATCGTTTTGTAGCTAATTTTATTGGTGAAAGTAATATTGTAAGAGGTATTTATACTAATGATAAAGAGGTAACTTTTTTAGGTGAAACCTTTGCTTGTGAAGCATACCCCTTTAGGATTGGTGAGGCAGTTGATGTGGTTATTAGACCCGAAGACTTCGATGTTGTAAATGCTGATAAAGCTAAAATTGTAGCAAAAGTAACATCTTGTATTTTTAAAGGGGTACATTATGAGATTTGCGCAAATATTAATGATTTAGAATTAGTAATTCATACTTATGAAGAAATTTTAGTCGATAATCTCATAGGTTTAAACGTTGACCCATATGAAATACATTTAATGAAGGTAGAAGAAGATGAATAAACGTTTTCGTAAAATGGCCATTCCTTATCTTATTTGGCTTTATTTGCTTGCTTTAGTGCCAACCTTTTTTATGGTTGTCTTAATTTTTCTTGATATGGAAGGTTTAGATACTGATAATATTCGCTTTACGTTTGATAACTTCTTACAACTAAAAGAAGTATCAACTCTTATAGCTTTGTTAAATAGTTTTAAATATGCCTTCATATCAACTGTTATTTGCATAATATTAGGCTACATTAGTGCTTATGTATTATATAAATCGCATATTAGAAATAAATTTTTAGTTTTAACTATTTTAATTTTACCAATGTGGTCAAATTTACTTTTAAGAACGCAAGCTTTAGCCAATATTATGGAACCCCATAACATCATAACCGATTTATTAGGTATAAAGGTAAATGAAAATATGAGCCTTGCGGGGAGCGGTATAGCCGTTGTAATTGGTCTTGTTTTTACTTATTTGCCATTTATGATTTTACCAATTTATACGGCACTAGAAAAAGTTGAACCAATGCTTGAGGAAGCATCACTTGATTTAGGTGCTAATGAATTTCAAACTTTTTTTCATGTTACTTTACCACTATCTTTTAAAGGTGTTGTAACAGGATCAGTTATGGTTTTTTTACCTTGTATGAGTGGCTTTGCTATTCCGGAAATTTTAGGTAAAGGTAATATTGTTATGATTGGCAATATTATTGAACAATTCTTTAAAAATATGAACTATAACATAGGTTCACTACTTGCCATCGTAATATTAATTTTAATCCTTGTCTCAATTGCTATAGTCAACAAGTTTGACCGGGAAGGAGAAACAATTAGGTAATGAAAAGTAATTCTAAAGTTAGTTTACTTAGTGGTAAAAAAATTGCAACCATGGCTGAATATGGTTATCGCGATTTAACAGTCCTAAAAAAAAGCTTAAGAGTGATTGGCTATTTATGTGTTGGCATTGTTGCTATAATGCTATATCTATCGATTTTTATCATTTTTATATATTCAGTTAACTCTAGTAGTAGCACAACTAGTTTTGGTCATTTTACGCTTCAATGGTATTTTAAAATTACTGAACATCGTATGCTCAGTGATGCCATTTTTAATACGTTTTTAGTAAGTATTTGTGCTACCCTCATTTCAACTTTTTTAGGTACTTTAGTAGCAATTGGTCTACATTATAGTTCTAAAAAATTTCGTAAACATACCATGCTTTTAAACAATATTCCCTTGCTTAATGCGGATATCGTAACAGGTATTAGTTTAATGTTAATTTTTTCACTTTTATTAAAACTTTTTCCTTATGTGTTTGGTTTTCCTACCATTTTAGTTGCGCATATTTATTTTACTTTGCCTTATGTTATTTTAAATGTTTTGCCAAAACTTTCCGATATTGATCCTAATTTAATGGATGCTGCCCTAGATTTAGGCATAAAACCAAGTAAAGCTTTATTTAAAGTTATTTTTCCAGCAATTCGTAGTGGTATCCTTTCGGGAATGTTAATGGCCTTTACCATGAGTTTTGATGATTTTGTAATTAGTTATTTTACAACTGGAAATGGCTTTGATAATTTATCAATTTGGATTTATGGGTCGATTGGCCGAAAAGATTTAACGCCAGCGGTTTATGCCTTTAATAGCATTGTTATTTTTGGCGCAATGTTAATCTTAATTATGGCCAATATCATTAGCATTAGAAATGCCAAGAGGAAAAAAGAATATGAAAATAAAAAATAAAGTCTTATTGATGATAATCTTATTTTGCCTCATCCTAGTTAGTAGTTGTAGTAAAAAGAACCAATTATTAATCTTAAATTGGGGTGAATATATTAACGATGATTTAGTAGTAGCCTTTGAAAAAAAATACAATTGTAGTGTTAAAATTAGTATTGCTGAATCAAATGAACTATTTTATTCTAAAGTTAAAAGTGGTACTACTTGTTATGATATCGTCGTTCCATCTGATTATATGGTTGAAAAAATGTATCAAAAAGATTTACTCCAAAAAATCGATTTTACTAAGATACCTGCTTTTAATACCAATCGATTACTTCCTGGGGCACTTGCTATTTTAGATAGTTTAGGTCCTACTTTAAAAGACTACATGGTGCCATATCTATGGGGAACCTTTGGACTTATGTATAATAAAAAAGTAACCGGTTTAGAAGAAGCCCTTGTCGCAACTAAGGGCTGGCCTACTTATTTTAAAAAAGAAGGCCTTTTAGGGCCTATTAGATGTGGTATGTATAATGTTCCACGTTATGCTTATGCCACAACCATGTTTATGTTAGATATGGATCCTAACGCTTTAACGGATGAATCCTTAAATGAGGCCTATAATTTAATAAAAGAAGCTAAATTTAGTGAATGGGGTACTGATCAATTAAAAAAACAAATTGCTAGTGGTAATTTAGATTTAGCTTTTG
>CANQWZ010000107.1 GCA_947627685.1 uncultured Bacilli bacterium
AAATTTTAAATCTAGAAGAAGGAAAGATGTTTATTCAAGCAATAGGATATAAAGAATTAATGCGTATTAAAGAATTAGTAGGCAATCGCGCCAAAGATGCCAAAGAAGTAATTTATATTGTGCTTCATTCAGGCTGTAAAGAAGATGCCATTAATATTTTAGATGAGGTTAAAGAACTTTATCAAAATGGCGTACGTTTTGATTTAACAACTATTACCCCAACTGTTGGTGCACATACTGGTAGTGGTGTAATTGGTATTGCTTATTTGATAGTTGATGGTTTAAAAGAAAAACTATATTAATACATAGGGTAATCGAGCTAAATTATTTTAGTTAGGAAAGTCCATACTAGCACAGACTGCGATGTCTGTAGTGTTTGTGCTTGACGAACAAATAAGTCAAGGGATAGTTGATGTCTATTACGGCAAGTGAAACCTAAAGCCTTGGCCATGGTGTAACTTTTAAAGTGCCACAGTGACGATTTTGATGGAAACATTAAAGTGGAACGGGTAAACCCCACAAGCTAGCAACCCAAATTATGGTAGGGGCATGAAAATTGGAGGAAATGAACTCACAATTTTTGCATAACTTAAGTTATGAGATAAATGATTACCATTCATTACTATGAAGACAGAATATGGCTTACATATGTATTAACATCATGAAGTCATGTTACTATGACTTTTTGACATGGTAACATGACTTTTATTTTTAGGAGTAATAAAATGATTATTAAAAAAGCAGAATATATAATAAGCGCTACTGATCCCAAAAACTACCCTCACCTTAATTTACCGGAATTTATTTTTATGGGTAGATCAAATGTTGGAAAAAGTAATCTTTTAAACGCTTTAACAAATCGTAAAAAACTTGCATATACTTCAAGTAAACCTGGTAAGACTACTACCCTTAATTTTTATAACATTAATGATGAAATGGTGTTTATTGATGTTCCAGGATATGGTTATGCTGAAAGACAAAAATATGATCGCATGGCATATGGTAAAATGATTGAAAAATACTTACATTTTTCTACTAATCTAAAAACATGCTTTTTAGTTGTTGATATAAGGCATAAACCAAGTGAAGATGATGTTCTAATGTACAATTATTTAAATCATTTTGAAAAAGAAATCGTTATAATTGCTACTAAAATTGATAAAATAAGTAAAAGTATGGTTAATAATAATTTACAAATTATTAAAAATACTTTTGGCATCAATAATGAAGTTAAAATCTATCCTGTATCATCACTAAATAAAATTGGTATTGAAGATGTTTTAACCTTTATTACTAATAAAATAATTAAAACTGCATAATATACAAAAACCCTCCATATAATATATTACCAAAGATTAAATGGAGGGTTTTTATGAATTTAAAAATGAACTATAATGCTTTTATTAAATTAAAAGATTTTTTTAAACTAGTTGATGTAAGTGCCGAAATTGAAGAATATGAAAATAAACAAGGCAGTCTTGAGGGCATACTTAGTATTAAAGGTAAATATAAAAGACGAGACAATATTACGGAAGAATACTTTTTAGAAAAAATACCATTTACCATTTTAATGAATACAACTGATTTTGAAGTTGAAGATATTAATTGTATTGATTTTGAGTTTCTATCAGTAGATGGTAGAGGTATTGATGTTACTTTTGATATTGCTGTTGAATATTTAGTTTATGAAGAAATTCCTGTTATTACCGAAACAAGAGATGAAATGGTTTTTAAAAATGAAACAATTGAAGCATCTGATATCGAGGACTTAACCAGTATTGATACGCAAACACTCGAAGAAGAAGATTATGAAGCTTTAAAAAAAGCTGAAACAAAAAGAGTAGATGAATTATTAAAATCGACATTAAGTTATAAAGATGATAATTTACCCACGGACGAGGTAGTCATTAGAGGGCTTGCTGACAAAAAAGCAAGTGTTAAAGTTTTTTATTATAAAAAAGAAGCCGAATTAGAAAAAATGTGTTCTAATGAAAGTATTTCAATTGATAAAGTACTAAAAAATAATCAAAAATATGAATTTAATCGCTATCATAGAGTGATTGTCAATGACAAATAGTGATTTTTTTACAAGGCAAAGTCAACTTTTACAAGATATTGTAAAGTATTATGAAATAAAATTAGATAATTATATACCTATCACTAAAAAAGCATATAAGCTTACAAGTTCTGAAGGTAAAAACTTTTTTTTAAAGGCTACTAATGATAGGGCATTAAACAAATATCAATATTTAGAAAGTAAAGGCATAAGTAATATCATATACCCTTTATTAAATAATGAAAAAAGGTTTATTACAAGTACTAATAACCTTTCTTTTTATATAAATGACTATCTTGTCGCAATACCCGTAAGAGATGATATTAAAGCAGCTAGTTTGTTCAATGCATTAAATAATTTACATCATCAAACTAGTATTCGTAAAACGCTCGATCCCTATAAATCCAGAGCTAAATTTGATGAATTATCAAATCAACTTGATTATAAATTTAAAATGTTAGAACTTTTAGTAAGGAAAGTTGAAAGCCAACCTTTAAATATTTATTCAATGCCAATTTTAGAAAATTATCATTATATTCTTAACGCTAAAAGAGAAATGATTAAATTACAAAAACGTATCATTAGTAGTGTTAAAGCTAAAGAAAGTGTTGAATATAGTTTTATTCATAACAATCCATCCCTTGAACATTTACTAAATATAAGAGGGGTTGATTATTTAACAAGTCTTGATCATGGTAAAATTGGCATAAGTTCACTCGATATGGCTAAATTTTATGTAGAAAATGAGTCACTAGATATTGATTATAAAAGTCTTATTTTAAATGAATATTTTAATGAAAATCAACTTTTCTATTACGATTATTTTCGTTATTTAGTGTTAGTAATTTATATTAAACGAATGAATATTTCCACCTTTGATTATGTTAATGCTAATATGTTTGTTAATACAAGTAATGTTTTGCAAAAATATTTTCAAAACTTTTCAGATTATAAGGAAGAGACAAGTAAGCCAGAACAAACATGATAATACTAGCAATATCAAATTGGCAAAAGAAAACCAAAAGATTGTTATAAATAATTGCCAAAAGAAGATGCAACCTAAATAATTACTTAATTTGGAATAACCTCTTTTCATTTTTGCTAAAGATGCATTGAACCATTTTTTCATATTAATCACCTAATATATTATATGATGACATTTTTTGAATTGTGAAAAAATTACCATATGGTTTGACCAAAATGATATTTTGTAGTATAATATGTTAGTCGAGTTAGGTGATTTTTAATGAAATGGACACTGCAACAACTCAATAAAATACAAAAGTTTCCTTTTGCATTTAGTGATAAGCTTGATTTTAAGGATTATATTACTAACATTAGCGATATTTTAGATATTAAAATTGTGAGTGTTGATGGTACAATCAATAAAATTGATGATCATACTTATCGCTTAATATATCATATGAATGCACCACTTGTTTTAGAGTGTGCTCTAACCCTAGATCCCGTTGATTATGTTATTGATTGTCAATATGATGAGGTTTATAGTACTACTGAAAGTGATGAAAGTTTTCTCATTGAGAAAAACACTATTGATTTGAATGATATTATTTGGACAAATATTCTAATCGAGAAGCCGATTAATGTAACTTTGCCAAATGCATATGAAATTTTAAAAGAACGTGGCC
>CANQWZ010000108.1 GCA_947627685.1 uncultured Bacilli bacterium
TTTCGATGGTACCAACAACTTTAGCGCCTTCAACAACTGGTTGACCTACTTTATCACCTACAAGTAAAACTTGATCGAAAACGACTTCTGTGCCAACTTCACCTTCAAGTTTTTCAACGTAGATAGTCTCACCTTCTTGTGCACGATATTGCTTACCACCAGTAACAAAAATTGCGTACATCTATTTGACCTCCTCTTTGAAAATAAGACACGCCATTAGGGTGAATAATTCTTAAGAACCCATTCTGTGCGGTTGCTAGACTATGCAACGTTATCTATTATACAATATTTATAAAAAAAAAGCAAGTAAAACACTAACTTTCTACTTACATCTAAAAGGCATAAGCTATCATGCTTATGCCTTATCAATAACCTTACTACTTTGTCTAAGCATATTTCGTAAATTACGTTCATATAAAACCGCTAGTTTCGGGCGATTATATCGCAAAATCATAAATGATAAACCATTAATAATTAAATTTGCAATAGCAACTGGTATTCCAAACAAATAAAAATATTTAAGTGGTGCAACAAATATTATTAAAAAGCCTAGAAACATTGAAGTTAAATGAATAACTTCACCATAACAACATTCGGTCAAAAACTTTTCAATATATTCGTTATTAGTCGGATCAGCAATTTTATTTTTCCTGAAGTCCGCAAGACCACCAAGTTCAGGAATTAAATCTTTCCACTTCTTAATTTTTATTTTTTCATAGAATTTACGTTCAAACTTAAAAATATGAAATCTTTTAAAGCGATGATTGAACCATTTAGCCGGTAATTTATGAATAATAAGAGCCAAAAAAGCATCAATTAAGACAACTACTAGAATACTAAGTCCGGTATATTTAATAATAGGAAGGATGGTTAATCCTAAATTTGGTACACCTATAAAAATATTAAGTAAAGCAATTACTACAAATGTTATGATAAAAATTATTGCATATATAAGCACTCTATTTTTCTCCTTCACTATTTGTATAAGTTAATGGTATATGATAAAATTCTTCATATTTTTGTTTCCAAACTTGATAATTGGTATCACAAATTTTAGCAGTTGCTTCTTTACTTGGTAATGATTCATCAGGATATATGGGATCAAAAAAGGTTACCGTATATTCTTGAATATTAAAACCATCTTCATCGATTAAATCACTATCACTCATGGTTATAAAACATGGCACAACCGGTACATTAAACTTTTGTGCATATTTAAAAGCACCAGGTTTTAATGGTCTAGGCTTACGATAATTCCACCACATGGCTTGTTCAGGGTAAATGAGAATAATATCTTTTCTTTTTAAAATGGTCTCAAAAGCATTTGTAAAAGCCTTCATAGTATTAAAATTAGAACTAAGGGGAAGTGTTTCACAGTTACGGAAAAAATAGCCATAAAGACCAGGAAAACTATAATTACCTTCTCTAATTACTTTGTAAAAATGCTTTTTGGTCTTTTTTAAATAAGGATAAAAAATCCAGTGTAATGCAAAATTATCATAAGGATTAAAATGATTACATGTCAAAATAAAACCCGTATCTAAAGCCGTAATTTTATCAAAACCGATTACATCTTTAATAATTAATTTTTTAGTTTTAACAAGTTTTGTGATATATTTTTTCGCAATACTATAAGCGATTTTACGTTTAATCTTACTTGATAATTTCTTGTTAAGATAATCAACATCTTCAACTTTTAAAGGTTTTGTAGGAGGATTATCATCAACATCTTCATCAAACCGACCTTCTTTTTCAAAAAGCGCAATTTTGGCTAAAAGTTTTAACTTATCAGGTGATTTTTGAACATTATTCATGTTGAAGCTTCCCATATTTTTGATAATATGCTTGAGCTTTTAAGGTTTCTTCTTTTGACTTATTTAATAAATTAACTTCTGTTTCACTATCTTTTTTGATATCTTCTTCACTATAATTTTCTAAAGTTTTAACAATTTGATCATAAAAAGGTGTTTGTTTAGCATAGTCCCAGAAAAAATTAGCATAAGGAATATTAGCATAATGCCATGGCTTAGCTGTTAATTTATAATGGATTAATTTTAAATCTTCAGCTTTTACCTTATTATTTGGAAGAGGCGCTGTATTCCAAATACTATCAATATATAAAACTTTGTGATGACAAATAATATTTAAATAATCTTGGTCAGGAGCAATAATGTATTTTACCTTATTTAACATAGTAATAAACTGATCAAATACTTTTTCTTCTCTAAACTTTTTTAAATTCATAACAAGAATACCAGAGTTAAAATAATCTGTTGAAGGTACTCCTAATACTTCTTTAGTATATTCAACAAATTCAGGGAAAGCATTAGCAACATCATCTTTTATAACCCCTAAATAGTAATTACTAATATCATGATTGAAAAGTTCAGCAATATCACCTTTAACAACGATATCAGCATCTAAATATAAGGCTTTATCATACATTGGGAAAATGTCCGCAATAAATAATCTAAAATAAATTGTTGTCGTATAATAATCTCTAACATGTAATTTTAAAGATTTAATACGTTCATTAAGATCAACATAATTAATATGATAATTTTCATCTTCGTATTCTTTAATTAAATTTTGATATTTTTCACAAACGCCATTATTTAAAATGTATATTTCATAAAAATAATCGCGTGAGCTATTAGCTTTCATTGAAGCAAGCGCAACAGCGAGTAGTGGTACATAATTATTATCAATCGCAAAGAAAATAGGTACGATTGGTTTAGATTCACATTCTTTCATGCGAAAACATCCTTTCTATAAATTTTATTATTAACCAAATAGGTTGTAACTATTATACTAAATTATATCGCTTTTTGCAATGAATAATGCGATAGATTGACTATCTAGTTTTACTTATTACTAAAAAAATTAGTAGAATTTGATTCTACTAATAGTAGAAAAGACCTTTTTTTGGCTTTTTACTTGAAAAAAAAAGCCGAATATGATAAAATATTATCACTATGGAAAATGAGAATAAGGTTATTGAAAACAACGATATTAAAGTTACTATATCGCAAAATATTATAAAATATCGTAAAATACTAGGTTTAACACAACTTGAGCTCGCTGAAAAGTTAAATTATTCCGATAAGACCTTGTCAAAATGGGAACGTGGTGAATCGATACCTGATATTGTTACCTTAAAACAGTTAGCAGATATTTTTGGTATTAGCGTTGATGATCTCATAAATAGTGATGATATACCAAAAACATTTTATAATGAAAAAGAAAGGAAAAAAGTATCAAAGCGTAACATAACTTCGATTAGTTTACTATCAGTTGGTATTGTTTGGCTCCTTGCAACTACCATTTTTGTTATCCTAGAAATTTTACCTATTGATTTTACTAGTAAGGTTATCCAACCTTGGATAAGCTTTATCTATGCTATACCAGTATCAGCGATTATTTTATTAGTTTTTTCTTGTATTTGGGGTAATAGAATCTATCAATTTTTTTGCACATCTTTATTGTTATGGTCGGCGGCTTTATCCGTCTTCTTATCTTTAACTATTTTTGATGGCATCTATTTAGTATTTATTATTCCTGTACCATTACAAATAATGGCCTTTATCTTCTTTATGATTTTTAAAAGAAAAAAGGGCTCT
>CANQWZ010000109.1 GCA_947627685.1 uncultured Bacilli bacterium
TTAATGGCTTTATGGGTGAGTTTGATGGTCGTGGACATACGATTTCCAATCTTGAAGTTGCCATTAGTATGAAAACTAATCGTAGTTACATGGGTGGTTTATTTGCTTTAACGGAAATGGCCTATATTCATGACTTAAATTTAACCAATATTGCCTATGAAGTTGAATCTGGTTCTGATGATAGTAATCGTGCAATTTATATGGGTGGAGTAGTTGGTCGTGCTATTTTAACGGTATTTGCGAATATTGAAGTAAGTGGAACTATTACAACTAAGATTTTTGCTAATAATGGTGCTTATTTTGGTGGTATTGCGGGACAATGGCAAATTAATTCAAGTGATAAAGCATATTATGTTGATGCTAAAAATTGTCATACCAATATCGAAACGATAATCGGTGAATTAGAAGGTGAAGAATGTTCCCTTGAAAGTGCTGTTAATGGCGGTTTGTTTGGTTATGTTTATAATTATTATAGTGCTGCGGCTATCATCAATTCCATCAGTGAAGGTAAAATTTATGGTGGTAAATATGTAGGTGGTCTAGTTGGTTATTTATCTTCAAACAATGTATCAATTTTAGATAGTGGCTCTTATGCGATGGTTTATGCTACATCTGAAGAAGTATCTTATACGGGTGGTCTTGTAGGTATGCAAACAGGTGACACCCTTATTAAAGATTGCTTTTTCCAAGGTCCTGTAGTAAGAGGAACAAGAGCTAATTCAACCACTTATAAATCATATGCTGGAGGAATAGTTGGCTATGGTGATGAAGATAATTATGAATATTATTATACAGCAGGTCTTGCTTGTGTAAATTCATATTATAAAACCATTGTAAGAGGTGCTAACGCTACATCTAGTTTTGGTATTGAAACAGATGAAGAAATTGATTTAGCCTTTGCAGGCGATAAGCTAAAATGGGATATTGAAGTATGGCAAATAGCAAATGGTATCTTAAAAGCTCAAAAAGTAGATGGTGCTAAAGAATTTACAGTAAAACTTGTTGCAAATGGTAATGTTGTTAAAACTATTACTAAAGCAGCAAATGAAATTTTAGGTACTCTTGATGAAGAACAAAATAGTGGAACTAATGTTTTTTATAACTGGATGTTAGATGAAGATACTATTTATCGTTACTATATGCCTGTAACTAAAAATATTGAAATAACGGCCGAGTTTTATGATACCTCAAGTATTGCGGGGGTATATTCTGGTACGGGTACTTTTCATGAAACAACAGATGCCGGTCTTATCATTCTAAATACTGATGGTAGTTTACAATGGATTACATCATCGACTGTAAATGGTAGATATCGCTATGATGGTGTTCATATAATTTTAGAAATATATAATACTATTGGTGAAGTATCTGGTACCTTAATAAATGGTAATTTACAGTACATTGTGACTGGTGGTATATCAGGTGATGTTAGTTATGATTTTAATAAAATAGAATTATCACTTTTTGGTGAATATTTCTCAGAAACGGGTGATATTATTACTTTCGGTAGTGAAGGTAAATTATCTTTCCAATCAACCTTAGTTAGAAATGGTAACTATATAAGTGCTACATATGAAAAAATAGGTAATGAATTAACTATTCAAAGTAATGACTTATCATCAATTTACGCAAGTATGAGCATCGTTGATAATGGTGATTTGACGATAACAGTTAATTTCATTTCTAAAACATCTAGCGTGCCTTCTTTAGAAAATGTTAAATTTAGTAAAATTCTTGCCAAAGATTATAGCAAATATCCTTTCATAGGTTCATATAGTTATGCTTATTTAGATACAAGTAATTTACTAACCAATTATGGCTTTACTTTCAATGCGGATGGTACGGCATATCATTCTTCAAGTTATAGTTCAACTGAGTGTCAATATTTTGTTTTCAATAATGGTAAAACAATAAAAATTATTCTTGAAGGTTATGCAAGTGAATTTACTTATGAAGAAAACGGAAATTTCTTTTATGGCATTTTAAATAGAGGTACATCTAATAATAATCGTGGTATTGTACTATCACCAATTGCGGATGGTAAGATTTATGGCTTTGTTATAAGTGATATTGCTAATATTTTATTTGTATCAGAAAAAGATTATCGTTATTATTTATTTGAAAATAGTGTATATCAAAAAGATGCTGTTGTTAATATTCCTTCGATTGAAAATGGTGCTAGAATTACGATAAATGGTCAAGATTATATTTTAGACATTAAGAAATATTCAAGCTTTTTAGGTTATACTCTTGTTGAAGTAGGACAAGAAGAAGGCGATTATACTTATAATAGTCAAAAAGTTCATTTAGATGGTGTAGGTAATGTTAGTGGCGAAGTTACGGGTAAGTATTATATGTACGAAGATAATTTGATTGTTATTGTAACAGATAATGATGAATATATTGGTTTTGATCTAGCCCTTAGTAAAAATAATAATAATGTTATTACTTTAATAGCACCAGATGCTTATCAAGGTGTTTGGTATCAAGATAACCCCGCAAGTGATGGTCCAGTTGAAAAATATTATAAATTATTCATTGATGGATATGGTCATTCAACTTTTATGTACTTAAAATATGATGAAACCATTGATGATTATCGCTATGCATACAACTGGGGTGAAGAAACTTGGGCAAATATTACCGTTACCGCAACCGGTATTAGTTGTGATTATAACAAGTATCAACATTGTGAAATGACTTTCTATTATGATAACAATTTAATGTATAGTACGCAATTTGGCTATTTAGGTAGCGTTGCCATGTATAAAGATGGTTATACAGGTTCAATGATACCACCAATTCTTCCAAGTAGTGCGGTTGGTCGCTATATAGGTGAAGATGATAGTAGAGCTGTTGTTTTGAATTTAAAACAAGATTTAACTGGTAGTTATGCGGGCAATCCTTTTGTTGCGATATATGATGGTTTAGATAATGTAATCTTTAGAATTAATGATACTACTTATACATTCAATATTAAAACGTTAGTATTATCATTCAATGATAAAGAAATCACCTTAAGTGTTGGTGGCGAAATCGAAGAAGTTATTCCTGAAGCACTTTGTGGCATATGGAGTGGTAGTGATGATGCTTGGGATGGTTATGGTGCTGATAGAACTACAACCATAACAATTGAAAAAGATGGTACAGTAAAATATGTTGCATTAGTATTTACTAATGTTGAATATGATTATAGTACTAATACCATTACCGCAAGCACGCTTGACGCAAATAGTGAAGAGGTAAGCATGGTAATAGTTTATAATCCTGATGCTAATACTATAGATGTTGTTTATACTTTCCCATATGATGGTGGTACACTTACTATCGAAGGTCATGGTTTAACTAAACAATAAAATTTAAAAGACTGTATTAAAAAATGCAGTCTTTTTGTAATAAAAAAGTCCTAAAAGGCTAGAAAAATAAAAAACTATGATATAATA
>CANQWZ010000110.1 GCA_947627685.1 uncultured Bacilli bacterium
CCACAAGTGATAGTCTTACATCATCAAAATCTTCATAGGAAAAAATCGAACCATCAAGATCACATTTTTTAACTTTCAATTGCTTATAGCTTGGAAATTTAACCATTGAGTGATTAATTGATGCTACCTTTTTGCAAATTTGCCGTAAGCTTGGATCTTTTATGCCACAAACTACGGGAATATTAGGCTTTACTATTCCTAATTTTTCCGTTAAAATTTGCGTAGTAGTATCACCTAATACTTGGGTGTGTTCAAGACTTACATTAGTAATAATCGAAATAAGTGGCATAATTACATTAGTAGCATCAAGTCTTCCGCCAATTCCTACTTCAATAATAGCTATATCTAAGGCTTTTAAACTTGCAAAATACAAAAAAGCAAGAAGGGTAATAAACTCAAAAAAGGTAGGTAGTTCATAGCCATCATTTTGAAAAGTATCATATTTATTTAAGATAATATTAGCATTTTTTAATAAACTTGCATCATCAATATATTTATTATTGTAAGATATTCTTTCATTAAAAATGTTAATATAAGGTGAAGTATAGGTAGCTATATTTAAACCTTTTTTGCGTAAAATATTATTTAACATGGCAACTACACTACCTTTGCCATTAGTACCAGTGATATGAATACTTTTAAATTTTTGTTCAGGATGATCTAAAACTTGACAATAGTAACGCATTTTATCAAGACTGATTTTTTTTGAATAACGCTTTTGTTGCTCAACCCAAGTAATAAAAGCACTAGCACTTGTAAATTTCATATTTTATTTTAAGGACGCAATTAAGCGTTCTACCTCCTTTAGTTGCTCTTGATAACTTGCTAATTTAGCTTTTTCTTCTTCTACTTTAGTTACGGGAGCTTTGGCCATAAAATTAGGATTTTCTAACATACTAGTTGATCTTTTAACTTCATTTTGAAGTTTGATTAAACGATCATTTAATTTTTTTAATTCTTCTTCTATATTTATTAATGCCTTTAAAGGTATAACAATATTAACATCTTCTAATACACTTACAACAGCATCCGTTTTTAAAATATGAGGTAAAATCGTTAAATTATCATAGTTAATAAAACGTTTTAAATAAGCCTTATGTTCTTCTAAGTAGCACGCAAGATTAGGATTTGATACTTCTAACATTACATTTATCGGTTTAGATAGAGGCACATTTTTTTCACTACGTATATTTCTAATTGTCGAAATAATCATCAATAATTTAGTTGTCGCTGATACACTAGTTGCTAAGTAAGAATGGTTTGTAGTAGTTGGCCAGCTACTTACAACAATTGAATCATCGTGAAAGTTTTGATAAATTTCCTCAGTTACAAATGGCATGAAAGGATGTAGTAGTTTTGCAATATTAGTAAGAACATAATATAGAATGCTACAAGTATTAGTTTTACGATTTGGATCAGTACTTGCAAAGTCAACTTTAGTCATTTCTAAATAGTTTGAGGCAAAATCATCCCAAATAAAGTTATAAATAGCTCTAGCAACTTCGCCAAATTCAAAATCATCAAATTTTTTATTTACATCGATGATTAATTTATCCATCTTATCTAAGATCCATTCATCCATAGCTGTAAGATTTTGATAGTCAATAGGGCTACCTTGATAATTATTATTTACAAGATTAATTTTAACAAAACGGGAAATATTCCAAATTTTATTGATATAATTCCAAGATGATGCCATCTTTTCATCGGAAAAACGTAAATCTTGACCAGGAGTTGAATTAGTTGTTAAAAAATAACGCATTGCATCGCAGCCATATTTAGCAATTAAATCAAAAGGATCAATACCATTACCTAATGATTTACTCATTTTACGACCTTGTTCATCGCGAATTAAACCATGAATTAAACATTTTTTAAAAGGGCGACTCTTCATAAAATGCTTTGAAGATATGGCCATTCTAGCAACCCAGAAAAAGATAATATCATAACCGGTTACTAAGCAATCAGTTGGAAAATACCTTTTTAGCATAGGAGTATCTTTGGGAAAGCCAAGGGTCGCAAAAGGCCAAAGAGCACTTGAAAACCAAGTATCTAAAACATCTTCATCTTGATGGTAACCTTCTTCAACTGGTGGATTAACACCAACATAAACCTTATCATCTTTATACCAAGCAGGAATACGGTGCCCCCACCAAAGTTGTCTAGAAATACACCAATCTTGGATATTATTTAGATCAAGCCAAGTTTCTAAGGTTTTATTAAAGCGGTTTGGTACAAATTCTATTGGTTCATCACTTGCTTGCATATCCAAAACTTCTTTAGCAAGTGGTGCCATTTTGACAAACCATTGCTTGGAAAGTCTTGGTTCAACAATTACACCTGTACGTTCAGAATGGCCAACTGAATGTACCATCTTTTCAATTTTAGGGCACATTCCAAGTTCTTGCAAATCTTTAATAAGCATCTTACGACATGCAAAACGATCCATTTTGGCATATTTTCCCGCAAGTTCATTCATTGTACCATCTTCATTCATGCAAATAAGGCGTTCTAAATGATGACGATTTCCAACTTCAAAGTCATTAGGATCATGAGCAGGTGTAACTTTTACAACCCCTGTCCCAAAACCAATTTCAACATATTCATCACTAATTATTGGTATTTTACGCATTGTTGTTGGGATATAAACCATTTTACCAATATATTTTTGATATCTTTCATCCTTAGGATTAACCATTAAGGCAACATCGCCAAACATCGTTTCTGGTCTAGTAGTAGCAATTTCAATGCCACCATCACCATCAACTAGTTTATAGATGATATGATAAAAAGCACCTTCGATATCTTTATATTCAACCTCAATATTCGAAAGAGCCGTTTTGGCTTCAACATCCCAGTTAATAATTCTTTCACCACGATATATTAGTCCTTCATTATATAAGCGTACAAAAACTTCTTTTACAGCAAGTTGCAACCCTTCATCTAAAGTAAAACGTTCTTTCGTATAATCAAGTGAAAGGCCTAAGGCTTCCCACTGATGATGAATAAAGCTTGCATATTCTTCTTTCCACTGCCATGCAACTTCTAAAAATTTTTCACGCCCAATATCATAACGACTAATTCCTTGCGCTTTTAATTTCGCATCAATTTTGGCTTGTGTGGCAATCCCCGCATGATCCATTCCCGGTATCCACAAAGCATCATAGCCTTGCATACGTTTACGCCTAATAATAATGTCTTGTAAAGTCGTATCCCATGCATGACCTAAATGTAATTTTCCCGTAACATTAGGAGGTGGGATAACAATCGTATAAGGAATTTTACGACTATCACCACTTTCAAAAAAACCTTTTTCGAGCCAGTATTGATATTTACCAGCCTCAACCACTGATGCATCATATTTAGAAGCCATTTCTTCTTTACTTAGTTTAAACATAATT
>CANQWZ010000111.1 GCA_947627685.1 uncultured Bacilli bacterium
TCTTGCTTCATTAATTACCCAACTTTCCATAGTAATAATTATTGCAGTAGCTAATAACTTAGTTAATAAATATGGATATATGACAATGGCTTCTACGGGTGTTTCCTATGGAGCTGTAATTCCTTTAGCAGTAATTGGTATATGTATGAAAGTTTTTGGAATTGTTGTATCAATAGTAATTGGCGTATCTTTAGGTGGTATGCCGATTATTGGATATAATATGGGAGCTGGTAATATCAAAAGAGTTAAAGAAACTATTAAATATATTTTAATTACAAATTTAATAATAGGTATCTTTGCATTCATTATATTTGAGCTATTTCCAGGGTTTATTATTAATATATTCGGTAGTGGTAATGAAGTAGAATATATGGAATTTGCAAATTATTGTTTAAGAATCTTTTTAGGAGGTATTATTTTAACTTGTTTAATTAAATCAATGTCTATTTTATTACAATCACTAGGCGCTAGTTTAAAATCAACTATACTTGCACTAGCAAGAGATGTTATTTTCTTTGTTCCATCTATCATATTAATTGCTTGTTTGTCACATAGTGTTGTAACTATGTTATGGAGTGCAATTATTGCTGATATATTATCATTTATTACTGGTGTAATTTTACTTAAACATGAATTTAAACATATGGATAAATTAAATTTAGATATTTAAGCTTGAAATAATAGGTTTTTTTAATTGTTGAATTTTATAACAACAAATAATTGTAATTTTTTTAATATTTTAGTATAATAATAGAAGAAATAAAAAAAGGAGAAACCTATGAATAAAAAATTAAGAATTAAGATTATTTCTTTAATTGGTATAATGGGCTTAGTTTTAACCTTAATAAGCCTTAGTGGTTGTAATAAAAAATATAAGGTATCATTTATTGTAGATGATAAAACTTATGAAGTTGTAAAAGTAGAAAAGGATAGCACGGTTAGTTTTATAGATGCACCTCAAAAACAAGATTACAATTTTAGAGGTTGGTTTGATGGTGATGAATATTTTGATTTTACTACTAAAATCAATAAAAAATATAAACTAGTTGCTAAGTATAGTAAAATATGTGAAAATCATGAATGGTTTTTAGCTAGTTGTTCAAATCCTAAAACATGTATGATTTGTGGTATAACCGAAGGTGATACATTAGATCATGTATATAGTGGTGATTGTGATACTACTTGTAATGAATGTGGTTTCAAAAGAGTTGCAAGTGGTGCTCATGAGTGGCTTGATGCGACAGCGCTAACTAAAAAAAGATGTCAAATTTGTGGTATAACCGAAGGCGATGTATTATTACATGTTGAAGAAATCATTACGGAATTTGACGAAAAGACCCTTTATATTGGTGATAGTATTACGATTAATGCTAGTGTTTTACCACAGGATGCTAAAGCCGAATTCAAATATGATTTAAAAGCCGATAAGGGAGCAGAATATACTTTTGAAAATAATGTTTTAACGGTTTTAAAAGAAGGTACTATTCGCCTAAGTATTACTGCTACTGATGGTAGTTTTACAACTAAAGATATCATTATTAATGTTGTTCATCCGCTTTTGGATTTAGATCAATATGAAGCTTTTGATATAATGACTGGTTTTGGTTCTAATGCTTCTAGTGATATTGAAATTAATTATCATACATATAACACTAAAACAACTGTTGAATATACGCTTGCAACAGATGTGGATTTTAATAACTTTTCATCAGTTAGTGGAAATGGTTATTATTTTACCGAAGGATCTGATGTTGTTGAAGGTCCATTTACGCCAAGAAATGTTTACCGTGTTAGTTTAAGAGGCTTGATGGCTGATACTGATTATATATATCGTATTAATCTTGGTAATAATACTTATAGTGAAGTTTATGCTTTCCATACTGCCCCAGATGGTGGTGGAGATTCAGCCTTTTTACTCTTATCTGATGTGCATTATTATTTCCAAGAAAATGATGATGGAACTTATACATCACATGGTTCAGAAGTAAGTGAAAATACCATTAAAGAAGCTTTAGCTCTTAATCCTAATATTGGCTTTATTGCTACATCGGGCGATATGGTTGATAAAGGCGGTGATGCTAGATGTTGGGATATTTTATTTAAAAAATCCCTTAGTTTAAAAACCTTACCTAGAATAGGTGTATCCGGCAATCATGAATATTATATTAATGGTACTAAACAGTCAGATGGTAGATATCAAAAAGCTCATTACGCAACCGCTTATAATGGTCCATCCACACAACTTGGTTTAAGTTCTTATTTCATCTATAATGATATTTTATTTATTGCCATAGATAATGAAGATCATCAAGGTCGTATGGAATTAATACCTTGGTTAGAAGATATTCTTGCTAATACTACATATCGGTATAGCTTTGTTATGATGCATAGACCTGTTAATTATGATGCTACTACTAGTAGTGATCGTGATGAAGAAATGATGCATATCTTTGAAAAATACGCAGTTGATTTAGTAATTGCGGGACACTATCACAGTGATAATTACACTCAAGATTATTATGAAGGTGCCACTTCAACTAATGAATATTTAGGTGTAAACTATATTACCCTTGCTTTTGGTGGTGTAAAAAGTAGAACAGAAAATACCCTTGCTAGCGGATATTTAGTAGAAACACATGATGGTACTGTTTCCATAAAAAGGATTAATGAAAATGGTAAACTTATTAGCCAAAGAACATTTACCTCAAAAAGAAAGCAAGAAGTAATCTTTGATACTAAAGAAAACTTAATAGCCTCAATTAATGGTAGTTATAATAGTAGTGATCATACATATACTTTTAATTTTTCTGATAAATTTTATGGTAATGTTAAATCAGTAAACATTATAGAAACGAATAGAGAAGATATAAATGAAGATATGTATTTTCCTAATAAGGCATATAATAAATTAGTTTTAGAAAATATTATGCCATATTATGAATATAATTTTAAAATGCTTATTACCTTTAGTGATGGTACTAAAGAAGAGGTAATTAAAAAGGTTTGTATTGATAATGATATAGTTATTTCACCAAAAGCCATCGCTTCTAAAATGGTAATGTTAAATTTAACTAAAGCATCAAGTGATTTAGATATGTTAATTAGAAAATATGCCATATATATAAATGATGTTTTTTATAAAGAAATTAATTACTTAGACGATAGTTATGAACCTATTACTTCATATCAAATATCTAATCTTAATCCTAATACAAACTATAAAATTACATTTGTTGCTTTAGATCGAAGCAATAAACCTATATATCAAAAAAGTGTAAATATTAAAACCTTACCTTATTAAAATACCTAGTATTGATAATATCGGTCCTGTGAATTAGTTCAGGGTTCAAGCAAATGCACCTATGAATTTCTTCAGGGTTTTGTGCCCTGTGAATTAGTT
>CANQWZ010000112.1 GCA_947627685.1 uncultured Bacilli bacterium
TAACAATGAACGTGCTAAAGAAGTAATTACTTATATTAAAGAAATCAAAAATGATTTAAATATGCGAACGATAGATATTGATGAAAATTCTAAAAAAACGGTTTACTTAGGTAGTAATACTTATAATAGAGGTAAGGGAACTTTTGGTGATACACTTGTTAATTATGCTTGTTTTAGAGAAATTAATGCCAAAAATGTTATAACAAAAGATGATTATCCTTTGACTAATAATCCTACGATTGATTATGAAGTTTTATTAAAACTAAATCCTGACATTGTATTTATAGATATTGCTAATGTTAACAATCTTAAAAGTGAATATCTTAGCCATCCTAGTTTTTTTGCAGGGCTAGATGCCTTTAAACAAAATGAAGTTTATTTGCAAATGCCATTTAATCAATATTACACCAATTTAGAAATTGCGCTTGCGGACACATACTTTATTGGTAAAGTCGTTTATCATGATGCTTTTAGTGATATTGATGTAGCAAGTAAATTTGATGAAATTTGTAGTAAAATGTTAAATAAAGAAATGAACTACTATGAACGGGTAGTAAACTATTATGGTATGGGATTTGGTAAATTAGACTTAACAACAAGCAGTAATAATTAAGATATTTACAATGCTATTTTTTACAAAATATGAAGATTTTTGGTATAATTAATTTAGACATATATTAAAAAGCAATCAGGAGTAGATTATGGATGAAAAAAGAGTTATCAAACAAGAAATATTAACCGGTGAAAGAGCTTTATTTAAAGCTGTTGATTTAGAAATATATGATACCATCTTTATAGATGGTGAATCACCATTAAAAGAAAGTAAAGATATTAAACTTTATAATTGTATGTTTAAATGGAAATATCCAATGTGGTATGCTAATGATATTGTTGTTAATGATACTTATTGGTTTGAAAATGCTCGAGCTGGTGTTTGGTATACTAATAATATCACAGTTAAAAAAGCTATTATTGATGCACCTAAGAATTTTAGAAGATGTCAAAATGTAATGTTAGAAGAAGTGGTTTTTTCCAATGCTTTAGAAACATTATGGAATTGTAATAATGTCTTTATTAGCAATGTTAGTGTAAAAGGTGATTATTTTTTAATGAATTCTAATAATGTTAACATTGAAAATTTAGCTATTGTTGGCAATTATCCTTTTGATGGTGTAAAAAATATGCTTATTAAAAATGCCAAAATGTTATCAAAGGATGCCTTTTGGAATTGTGAAAATGTTACCGTTTATGATTCTTATATTTCAGGTGAATACTTAGGTTGGAATTCTAAAAACTTAACTTTTATTAATTGCACAATTGAAAGTCTTCAGGGAATGTGTTATATTGAAAATTTAAAAATGATTAATTGTAAACTTATCAATACGACTTTGGCCTTTGAATACTCAAGTGTTGAGGCGCAAATTGATAGTAAAATTGATAGTGTATTAAATCCAAGTAGTGGTACGATTAAGGCTCTTGCTATTGATAACTTAATTATTGAAAAGGACAAAGTAGATCCTACTAAAACAATAATTATTTGTCAAAATAAGGCCTAAGAGGTAGAAAATGAAATATGATTTTGATAAAATAATTGATCGTAGTAATACTAATTCTTGTAAATGGGATGTTTTACCAAATGAATTACCAATGTGGGTTGCGGACATGGATTTTCAAACGGCACCCGAAATTATTGAAGCCTTAATTGCACGCGCTAAGCATGGTATTTTTGGATATTCTATCGTTCCTGATGCTTGGTATGAGGCTTATATTAATTGGTGGTCTACCTATCATCAATTAATAATTAAAAAAGAATGGTTAGTGTTTACTACCGGTGTCATACCTGCTATTTCAAGTATGGTTAGAAAGTTAACTACGCCCGGCGAAAAAGTCTTAGTTCAAACACCGGTTTATAATATCTTTTTTAATTCTATTTTAAACAATGGACGTTTTGTTTTAGAAAATCCTTTAGTTTATGATGGTGATAATTATCAAATTGATTTTGTTGATTTAGAAGCAAAACTTGCGGATGAACAAACGACGCTAATGATACTTTGTAACCCGCATAATCCAATTGGTAAAATTTGGACTAAAGAAGAACTAACTAAAATCAGTTTATTATGCGAAAAATATCATGTTTTAGTAATATCAGATGAAATTCATTGTGATTTGACTGATCCATCAGAAAATTATATTCCTTATGCTTCGCTTTCTGATGTTAGTAGGAATCATAGCATAACTTGCCTTTCCACAACTAAAACTTTTAATTTAGCAGGTTTGCAAAATGCGGCAGTTGTTATTCCTAATCCCGTAATAAGGCATAAAGTAACTAGAGCCCTAAATACTGATGAAGTTGCTGAACCTAATGCTTTTGCTATTGATGCTACTATTACGGCTTTTACGAAGGGTAAAGCTTGGCTTGAAGAATTAAAAGCCTATCTTTATCAAAATAAGATGATTGTAAAAAACTATTTAGCTAAAGAACTTCCGACTCTTAAACTAATATCATCTAAGGCTACTTATTTACTTTGGTTAGATATTTCAAGCCTTGGTAAAAGCGCTACGGAAGTAGCAGAATTTATTCGTAAGAAAACTGGTTTATATGTTAGTGATGGTAGTCAGTATCGTGGCAATGGTACTTCATTTTTACGTATTAATATTGCCTGTCCTAAGAAAACTTTGCAAGATGGATTAGAACGTCTAAAGTACGGCATTCATTTATTACAACTAGACAACTAAAATGATTTATAGTAGTGATTATCTTAGCCCATATGGTAAGATGCTTATCGCAAGTGATGGAACTTACTTGATAGGGGTTTGGTTTTATGGTCAAAAGTATTTTAAAAGTAATTTTAAAGAAAAATTTATTCAAAATGATAATGTAGATGTTATCAAAAAAGCCAAAAAATGGCTAGATGATTATTTTTTAGGGTTAGCTCCTACACCTAATGAATTAAAAATAAAATTACTTGGTACAACTTTTCAAATAAAAATTTGGTCAATATTGTGGCAAATTCCTTATGGTGCTACTACTACCTATCAAGATATTGGTAATAAATATCTTGATAAATATCAAACCACTAAAATAGCTCTACAAGCTGTAGGTAGTGCTATTAGTCATAATCCTATTGCGATAATTATTCCTTGTCATCGTGTTATCGGTAAAAATGGTAATTTAACAGGATATGCTGCAGGATTAAAAATAAAAGAGGCCTTAATTAACCATGAAAAATTGGCATAGAACGCAATTGATATTATTATTTTAGTTAATTTTTTCCCTATAAAAAAAGAAGCGTCAAATAAAGCGCAGTTCCCATAGGGATTTTTAAAAATATAAAATTTTATAGAATTGCGCTTTCAAATGATGTGAGAAATCCT
>CANQWZ010000113.1 GCA_947627685.1 uncultured Bacilli bacterium
TTTTTATCGTTCTAAACAACAAAATAATTATGCTTATAATTATAAATAATTTTGTAAAAATGCAAAGATATTGACAAACATATAATTTTTTTTCAATTTATTATATGTAAAATAGTTATATATATACATTCATTTTAATCTATCAGTAATTATTTCATCTAAAAAATTGATACAATGCGAAAATGCAAGTAGCCTATAAGCAAAAAAACCTAATAAACTAAAAGTGCTTAAATCGTACTAGTTAGTTTTTTATTACCTTTATCTTCAAAAATAAATTACTATAAATTATTTAAGCTATAAGTTAAATGACTTACTACTATAATACAAATTACATACTCACATATTTTTAATTAAAACAATTCAACTTTATTCAATAAAAAATCAATGAGTCTACAATGCATTATTCCATCATCATCATAAAAAGTTGTAAGAATATCGTTTCTTATCACTATTTTTTTAAAGAAATCTGCTGTGAGTTTCAAAGAAGCAAGTTTTGTTTCCTTCTTTTTTTGTTCGTCCATTCTAAAGGCAGATTGAATATAAATTTTCTTATCAAAATTATTAACTACAAAATCTATTTCTTTTATTTTTTTATTATTAGTAGTTCTATCTTCGACTGCGCCTATATCAACAGAATATCCTCGTCTTATAAGCTCGTTATAAATCATATTCTCCATGATGTATTCATAATCAATTTGTCGATAGTTTAATCTAATATTTCTAAGACCGATATCAGAATAATAATATTTATTGGGATAATTAAAATATCTTTTTCCTTTCACATCATATCTTCTTACCTCAGAAATAAGAAATGCATCCACTATATATTTAAGATATTTTGTTATAGTATCATCAGATATTTTACTTGATGCTTTTGCGTTAATAACTTTCGTAATTTTATTGGCGTTTGTTAGGGAACCTATGGAAGATGCCAAATAATCTAACAATTCTTCTAAAACATCTTGCCTTTGCACTCTTGCGTATTCAACTAAATCTCTTATATAAATTTCATCATAAAGATTCTTTAAATATGTTCTTTTTTGTTCAGCAGTCGATTCACTAATAAGTCCTGGCATGCCACCATAAAGCATATATTCATCTAATGCTTCACTTGCCACACCACCTCTATAAGAGTAAAATTCTTCAAAAGAAAATGGATACACTTTTATTTGACTTGATCTTCTGCGAAATTCTGTAGCAATATCACTTGAAAGCATTTTTGAATTACTACCTGTAACATAACAATCAAGATTAGAATATGCTTTTAACTCATTTAACATAGCATATATGCTTACTTCTATTTCACTTTCTTTATCTTTAACCTTTTTTGTAAGTTGAACCTCATCGATAAAAAGATAATATTTATCATTCTTTGCTTCTTTAACGATATTTTCTACATAATCACAAAGAAAAATTGGATTTCTAAATTTATAAATTTTTCGCTTATCAAGTTCAATTTCTATTATGTTATTTTCACTAACTCCAGTTGAAAGTAAATATTCTTTAAATAAATTAAAAAGAAGTGTAGATTTTCCTCCTCGTCTAATTCCGGTAATAACTTTGATATTTCCATTCCACATTCTTTCAATAATTTTATTTAAATAAAAATCCCTTTTAATCACAATTTAACTCTCCTATTAGAATGTTGTGGCATTTATGCCGTAAGTTTCGACAATTATCGCTAATTTTTATCGTTTTAAGTAGCAAAATAATTTTGTAAAAATATAAAGATATTGACATAACTACAAATTAAATCACTTTTTTAAAAACACCTAGACGTTAGGTGCCAAAACTCTATAAAAAACAGACTGACAATTCATACCTTATATGAATTTATCAATCTGGTTATTTTAGCAATGGTGGATCTGCCGAGATTCGAACTCGGGTCTTAAAACTCATTCATTATGCTTTCTACACGTTTAGCTATTTGTATTTATCTTACAACTATTATCACATTTAGCAAAGGTAATAGCTGCCAGTTCTAAAATTTAGAATTATACCTAGAAACAGCAGTATTTCATCATAGCCTACTCTCTTTCCCTTATACCGCACGTAGGCAAGCAATATAAGAGATAAAACTAGTTTAAACTAGCCTGCTTTTTTAAGCTTAGCAGAAAGCGTAATTTGTATTTGCGTTTATTTTATCTCGATGTTTTAACGTGCATAACCACGACGTGCTTACTTAATTTCAAAGATTCAATCGAAACCAGTATACAGACCCATAAAATAAATATATATAACATCTTTTATATATATTTATTTTAACATATTTTATTAAGATTGTCAATTGTTTATTTCTTTTGTGCAATACCAACAAAGTCTATTTCACAATACCAAAAAGCTTCATCATCAAATTTATTTTCAAGTTCATTTAGATAGAAACTAATATCTTCATACTTTTTCTTATTAGTTTCATTATATGGATCTTTTTCGTATAAATTTTGTAAATATTTCTTGCGATATGAGAATCTTTCTAAAAATACTTCATATCTTTCATCTAAATTAAGAGTTGATATATCTTTAATATAATTTTTCATTATGACGTTTTTATATCCTGAGGCAATTAATTCTGAATAAATCTTTCTACCATTTGCACGATCAGAAATACCGTCCGCATTTAGGTGAATATCTAAGATTTTAGCAATTAAGCCATCATCATTATATGTCATAATCGAGCCATCATCTGATCCTCTAATAATAATATAGCCATCTTTAGATAAAAATTTACGTATTCTCCTTAACAATTTGTTAGGGTTTTTTAAATGATGAATGACAAGACTTGCGAAAATAATATCAAATTCATCAATATGGTATTTAGCCATTAAAGCATCCATTTTTTCATCAAAATCATTATCTTCTAAATCAAAAACTTCATAATGGGCACCTGTAAACATACTATTTTCTTTAGCATAATCAATAACATCTTGATTAATATCAAGGCCAATGACATTTGCTAAATTGAGATTGGCAAAACGATCTTTTGTTACATAACCATAGGCACAACCCATATCTAAGATTTGTAAGTTTTCTTTCTTTTTCATTTTATCAAGCACATAGCAAATTGCTTCCATATCTGCTTCATGGGTATTTTTAGCTTGAATTTTTAATCTTTTTAATTCAGCTTTAGTTGAGGCAGAATAGGTTGAAGCATGTTTACCAGTAGACATTGATAACTCCTGCTTGGTCATGTTAGAAGATGAAGATTCTGTCTTGTTTTGTAAAAAGTTTTTAATAAAATTACTAACTTCTTCAACAGATGACGCATCAATTTGAAAGGTTTGATAATTACGAAGGGAG
>CANQWZ010000114.1 GCA_947627685.1 uncultured Bacilli bacterium
AAAACCTATAAAAATTGGGTTTTGACCCCCAACTAATTTATAGGTATATCTCGACCCCCAACAAGTTTATATAACCAAATTTATTAAAAGTCAAAAAGAGGTCGTTTATTAGAAACGTCCTCTTTTTTTACATATCCCGTCTTTTAATTAATCAAATTATTTATTTGAATTATTATACTTAGTTATAAGATAAATGCAATGATATTTGTTTAAGATAATAAAACATTCATTAGTATAAAATAACCTATAAATAAAGTTGTAATTGACCCTCAATAAGTTTATATAACCTCTATTTTTTTAAAAGTATTACTTTTTTGGTTGCGTTTAATTAAAAAATTTGCTATACTATAAATCAAAAAAGAGGTGATAATATGAGTGAAAATGCTTTATTCAAATTAACTTATGGACTTTTTATTTTAACTACTAAATATGATAAAATTGATAATGGTTGTATTATTAATACCGTACAAATGATAACTGAAAATCCTACGCGTATAACCATTGCTATTAATAAAAACAACTATACAACACAACTTATTGCCAAAAGCAAGATTTTTAATATTTCTATTTTAACTAAAGATGTACCTTTTGCTATCATCAAACATTTTGGTTTCCAGTCAGGTAAAGATGTAAACAAATTTGAAGAACTTAGTAAGGTTGAAAAAGATAATATTATTGCTAGCGCAAATAATGGCGTATTATATATTAATAAGTATACCAATGCTTATATAGAAGCTAAAGTAATTGATGAAAAAGATTATGATAGTCATGTTCTTATTACCGCTGAAGTTACTAATAGTCAAGTTTTATCAAATACTGAATCAGTTACTTATGAATATTATTTACAAAATATTAAAGAAAAGGCAAGTATACCTAATAATATAAAAGGCTATGAATGCCGAATATGTGGCTACATTTATCAAGGTGAAGTTTTACCTCCTGATTTTGAATGTCCAATTTGTGGACATGGTCCAAGTGATTTTGAACCTATAAAAAATTAAGTGGCATCCTGATGGATGCTTTTAATTACGAAAAAAAGCAACATTTTATGCTTTTTTACATATAATAGATAGAATAAGATAATGAAAAAATTATAAACGTTTTCATTAGTGATATGATTGTAATAAAAGTAAAAAAGTAGTATAATAGTTTTATATCAAACTATTTGACATAAAACTATTTTGGAGGAAACGATGAAAACGAAAAAAATAGGTTGTGAAATAACCACTGTTAAAAATTTATTTAACCGTAATGTAGAAAATAGTGAAGTATTTCGTTATGTAAATTCTGCCACTAGTGCTAATGCTTTTATTTTAGGTTTTTTAGTAAGACACCAAGATATGGATATTTATCAAAAAAATATTGAAGAACGTTTTTCAATTACTAAATCAACAACTTCAAAAATATTAAAGCTTATGGAACAAAATGGTCTTATTTTTCGTATAGGTATAGAAAAAGATGCTAGATATAAAAAGATTGTGGTAACCGAGAAAGGCTTAGCTATTAATGAGGCTGTTAAAAGTACTTTAGATGATGTTGAACAAAAGGCTTTTACTGGTTTTAGTAAAGAAGAAATCGAAAAACTTTATAGTTATCTTGATCGTATTAAAGAGAATTTAAAAAATAATTAGACTAAATAAAATTTAATAAGTAAAGAAAGGATGTTAATAACAGTGAGTAAGAAATATCTTATTAAAAATAATAATGAAACACTTAAAGTTAGTTTAAACAAGGCAAATATTACAAATAAAAAGCCTAAAAAAGAAAAGATGCTTAATGCCATTTTAAAAAGTGTTAGAGAATACAAAAAACCATCTTTTTTAGCACCATTTTTTGTAGCTCTTGAAAGTTTAATGGAATGTATAATGCCTTTTGTAATTGCTAAATTAATTAATTATCTTCAAAATAAAAAAGATACCGTAATGGTTAAAGCCGATATTAATTATTTATTAGCTATTAGTGCTATTTTATTAGTACTTGCTATGCTATCATTACTTTTTGGTTATTTAGCAGGTAAGTTTTGTGCTCAAGCTTCATGTGGTCTTGCGAAAAATTTAAGACGTGATTTGTATCATCAAGTTCAAAATTTTTCATTTGAAAATATTGATAAATTTTCATCATCAAGTTTAGTAACAAGATTAACAACAGATGTTAACAATATTCAAATGGCTTATAATATGGGAATTAGAACGGCTATTAGAGTTCCTTTAATGATGTCTTTTTCAGCTATTATGGCTTTTGTTTTAGGTCGTGAGGTAGCATTTATTTTTGTTGCTTTAATACCTTTAATTGGTATTGTTTTATTTATTATTGTTAAAATTGCGATGTCAAGATTTAATAAAGTCTTCCTTAAATATGATGCTTTAAATGCTTCAGTACAAGAAAACATTAATGGTATTAGAGTTGTAAAAACTTATGTTCGTGAAGACTTTGAAAAGGAAAAGTTTAAAAAAGCAGCTGATGATGTTTGTGAAAATTTCGTTGCGGCCGAAAAAATTGTAGCTTGGAACTCACCAACAATGCAATTTGCCATGTATACAGCAACTATTTTGGTAAGTTTAATTGTTGCCACCTTGATCATTAAATCAGGTGGTACTAGAATGAATGTTGGTAACTTAACTAGCTTGTTACAATATGGTATTCAAATATTATCTAGTTTAATGATGTTATCGATGATTTTTGTTATCATATCAATGGCTATTCCTAGTATGCGAAGAATTTCCGAAGTTTTAAATGAAAAAAGTTCTTTAACTAATCCTGTAAATCCAATTATGGAAGTAAAAAATGGTGATGTTGAATTTAAAGATGTATCTTTCAAATATGCTAAAACCGCTGAAAAATATGCTTTATCAGATATCAATTTAAAAATTAAAGCCGGTGAAACCGTAGGTATCATTGGCGGAACGGGATCTTCTAAAACCACCCTTGTTAATCTTATTAGTAGATTATATGATGCAACACAGGGGCAAGTATTAGTAGGAGGAGTTGATGTTAGGGCATATGATTTAACCACTCTTCGTAATCAAGTAGCAGTTGTGTTACAAAAGAATGTGTTATTTAGTGGTACAATTAAAGAAAACTTACGTTGGGGCGATAAAAATGCTACCGATGAAGAATTAATAAATGCTTGTAAATTAGCATGTGCAGATGAATTTGTAGAAAGTTTACCTGATAAATATGATACTATGATTGACCAAGGTGGTACAAATGTTTCTGGTGGTCAAAAACAACGTCTTTGTATTGCTAGAGCCCTTTTAAAACACCCTAAAATTTTAATTCTAGATGACT
>CANQWZ010000115.1 GCA_947627685.1 uncultured Bacilli bacterium
TCATCACCAATATCACATAAAATTTGATCAAAAATCATTACATTACTATTCTCACTAGCCGGAATAAGTAATCCATATTTAACCATCAAACAAAGAAGCCCTACCGTTTTTAACAAAACGGTTTTACCACCTGTGTTAGGACCAGTAACAATAATTCCTAAATAACCATCACCAAAAGAAATATTATTAGGAATAACCTTTTTTACTTTTAATAAAGGGTGTCTAGCTTTAACTAAATCAAGTTGACCTTGATCATTAATACTAGGTTTTGTGCCATTGTAACTTTTAGCAAGCATTGCCTTCGCAAAAATAAAATCAAGT
The DNA here is from genome assembly GCA_947627685.1 of uncultured Bacilli bacterium. GTDB lineage: Bacteria > Bacillota_I > Bacilli_A > ML615J-28 > CAG-313 > CAG-313. Next base: position 322 of record CANQWZ010000115.1, read on the forward strand.
TCTTTAATAATATCAAAATTACTTTGTAAAGCCTCTACTTCTAAAGATAACGTTTTTGAAAGTTCTTTTAAGATACGATAAACTTCATTTTTTTCAATTTCAAGTAATTTATTTTTATCACTCATCATTTGTGATATAATTAATGGTTCAATAAAGGCCGTTTGCATGCTTGCGCTAGTATCATAAACAATGCCTTTAATTTGATTTTTATATTCACTTTTTACAGCCAAACAATAATGATTATCGCGTAAGACAACACTGGTTTGCGATAATTTACTTGCTTCTTTGCTAATAATTTCTTGAAGTTTATTCTTTAAATTAAGTTCAAGTTGGATAATTTTTTTTCTAGTACTTTTTAATAATAAACTAGCATCATCTAAAACATTACCATTTTCATCAAGGGCCTTAACTAAAGTTTTTTCAACCAAATCATTAGGTATTAAATTACTTATTAAGTTTTGATAATATGGCGCAATAATTTGATCTTTTTTTAATTCACTTGCAAATTTAATATTAGCCTTAATTGTTTGGTATAATCTAACTGTTTCATATAGTTCTAAAGCATCAAGGGTAGCATCTTTACGAAGTAAATTTAATAATTTATCATAATCACAACTAATATATATTGGTGCTTGATTTTTTCTAATAATGATTCTTAAAGCCTCATCGGTTTTACTTAGCTCTAAATTAATAGCATCAAGAGAATCTAAAGGGCAAAATTTAGCTATTAGATCTTTAGTAACCGGTAATGTAGCATAATTTGCAAGACTATTTAATAAAGTAAAAAAATCCAGTTTAATTAGTGATTGCTTAGCAATTTTTGTCATGATATACCTCAAAAATTAATCAAATTTTAACAATTTTTTTTCATTTAATGGTAAAATATAGTTGGAGGTTGGTAAAATGGATATGCAAACTAATAGCACTCATAAAATTAAAGCCACATCGACCCAAATTAATGAAATGCTAGAATATTACAAAGGCTATCTTACCTATAATGCAAGTAATTATATTATTGCAAGAGCTAAACTAACCAACGCAACAATTACTTTTTATCGTACTAATATTGTTTTATTCCAAGGCATTGGTGAACTACAAGAATATAATAAGTGGGCTAAAAAGTATCACCTTGAAGTATATAAATCATCAAATAGCACGCTTATTGATTATAGCAAGCTTTCAGCAATCGGTAGTGACGAAGTAGGAACGGGTGATTATTTTGGTCCCATTGTTGTTTGTGCAACATACGTAACGCCTGAAAAAGCCGAAGAGCTTCGCCATTTAGGTGTTAAAGATTCTAAACTTTTAACTGATAAGCAAATGATTCCCATGGCATTAAAACTAATTAATATGATACCTTATTCGATTATTTATCTTGATCCACTTAAAATAAATGCCCTTTCTAAAAAGAATGATAATTTGAATTTTATCAAGGCTTACTTACATAATATGGTTATAAATAGTATACTAAAAAAAATTGGGGATGTAAAGTGCGACGCTATATTAATTGATGAGTTTACACCTAAGGAAAAATATTTTGAATATCTAAAAGATAGCAAAAATGTTGTTGAAAATGTCACAATGTTAAAGCATGGTGAAAGTGCTCATATTAGTATCGCCGCCGCATCAATCATAGCTAGAGTGACTTTTATTAGAGAGTTATCAAAGTTATCAAAAACATATGGTTTAGATTTATTAAAAGGTGCCGGTCCTGAAGTTGATCGCAATGCCATTGTCTTTGTTAAACAATTTGGTTGGGATAATTTAAAATCAGTTGCCAAATTAAAATTTGCTAATACCGAACGAATTGAAAAATATTTTCTTAAAAATCCAATGCCAAAATCAAGACAAGGCAATTTTTATAATGAAATAAATTTAGATAATAGTCCATTAAAAAAACAGGTTTAACCTGTTTTTTTAATGTTCATTTTTTAATTCATTGATTTTATCGATAAAATCTTGAGGTGGCTCGACACTAAACTCTAACCACTCTTTGGTTGTTGGTTGTAAAAAACCTAATGTCTTAGCATGTAAATATTGCCCAAAAGGTGTTGTTTGCTTCTTAGTACCATACAATGGATCATTTAAAACCGGATGACCAATATAACTCATATGCACTCTAATTTGATGCGTTCTACCTGTTTCAAGTTGCAACTCAACTAAAGTAAAATCATGAAAGCGATCAATTACTTTAAAATGCGTAACCGCTGGCTTACCCCCTTCAACAACAGCCATTTTTTGGCGATTATTCGGATCACGGCCAATCGGAGCATTTATTTTTCCTAAATTATGACTAATATTACCACAAACGATTGCTAAATAAAGACGTTTAGTGGTTTTATTTTTTAATTGTGTGCTTAAATCTTTGTGCGCAAAATTATTTTTACAAACCACTAATAATCCCGATGTATCTTTATCTATACGGTGAACAATTCCCGCTCTTACATCACCACCAAGATTAGATAAATTTTGGTGATGGTACAAAATAGCATTAACTAATGTACCATGTGTATGACCAGGGGCTGGATGGACAACCATACCACTAGGTTTATTAACAACAATTACATCATCATCTTCATAAATGATGGGAATATCAATTTTTTCACCTATGATATCTATTACTTCTTCTGGTTTAGACTCAACCATAATAATATCTTCATTTTTAACTTTAAAACTTGGTTTAACAACCTTATTATTTACTTTAATTAAAGATAAATCAAAATAATCCTTAATTTCACTACGCGATAAATCTTCACATACGATAGCTAAATATTTATCAATGCGTAAGGGTTCTTTGTCATTAGTATACTCTAAATCAACAATATATTCTTCTTTAATCATTATTATCATCCTCAAGAGGTGCTAAATCACTATCAAGTGATGTTTCATGATCAGTATCGGT
>CANQWZ010000116.1 GCA_947627685.1 uncultured Bacilli bacterium
GATTTACCAGGTGTTCGTTATCACATTATTCGTGGTACACTTGATACAACAGGTGTAGAAAATCGTAAACAAGCTCGTTCAAAATATGGTGCTAAACGTCCTAAAGCTGCAAAAAAGTAAACTAAATTAAAATATTATAATAAAATGTAGAAAGGAGGAAACAACATGCCTCGTAAAGGACATGTCGCTCAAAGAAAAGTATTACCAGATCCAATTTATAATTCAACACTTGTAACGCGTCTTATTAATAGTGTTATGTTGGATGGTAAAAAAGGTGTGGCACAACAAATAATATATGGTGCTTTTGAAAGAGTTTCCAAAGCTACTGGACGTGATCCACTAGAAGTATACAAACAAGCATTAGAAAATATTATGCCACAATTAGAAGTTAGATCTCGCCGTGTTGGTGGTGCTAACTATCAAGTACCAGTTGAAGTTAGAGAAGCAAGACGCTATACTCTAGGTTTGAGATGGTTAACTAATTATGCTCGTCTTCGTAACGAAAAAACAATGGAAGAAAGACTAGCAAAAGAAATTATGGATGCAGCAAACGGTGTTGGTGGTGCAGTTAAAAAACGTGAAGATACTCACCGTATGGCTGAAGCAAATAAAGCATTTGCACATTATCAATGGTAATAGGAGAAAATTAAATGGCTCGTGAATATTCATTATTACACACACGTAATATCGGTATTATGGCTCACATAGATGCCGGTAAAACAACTTTTACCGAAAGAGTTTTATATCATACAGGTAAAATCCACAAAATTGGTGAAACACATGATGGTGCAGCACAAATGGACTGGATGGAACAAGAACAAGAAAGAGGTATCACAATTACTTCAGCTGCGACAACAGCTTTTTGGAAAGGTCATCGTATTAATATCATCGATACCCCAGGGCATGTTGACTTTACGGTTGAAGTTAGTAGATCTTTAAGAGTTCTTGATGGTGCAGTTACCGTTTTGGATGCTCAAGCAGGTGTTGAACCTCAAACAGAAACAGTTTGGCGACAAGCAACGGATTATCTTGTTCCAAGAATTGTTTTTATTAACAAAATGGATAAAACTGGTGCTGATTTTAAATATAGTTGCCAGTCGTTAGATCATAGACTAGGTGCTAATGCTCATCCTATTCAATACCCAATTGGGGCAGAAAACAATTTCAATGGTATCATTGACCTTGTTACGATGAAAGCATTTGTTTATGATGAAGGAAGTATAGACGAGAATGGAAAAGAAATTGAGATTCCAGCATCTTTAAAAGATGAAGCTGAAATTTATCGTGATGAATTAATTAATGCGGTAGCAGAATTTGATGATGAATTAATGATGGCCTATCTTGAAGGCGAAGAAATTAGCGTTGAAATGTTAAAAGCTGCTATTCGTAAAGGTACCCTTTCAGTAAAGTTCTTCCCAATTCTTTGTGGAACAGCTTTTAAAAACAAAGGTGTAAAAAAAGTATTAGATGCTGTTATTGATTATTTACCATCACCAACTGAAGTTGCCCAAATTAAAGGTCATGATGAAGATGGTAATGAAATTATAGTTAATTCTGATGATGATGCTCCTTTTTCGGCTTTAGCCTTTAAAGTAATGACTGACCCTTATGTAGGTAAATTAACATTCTTTAGAGTATATTCGGGTCATTTAGATGCTGGTTCTTACATTTTAAATTCTACCAAAGAAAAGAAAGAAAGAATTGGTCGTATTCTTTTAATGCATGCCAATAACCGTACCGAAATTAAAGAAGTATATTCGGGTGATATTGCGGCAGCTGTAGGATTAAAAGATACAACTACTGGTGATACGATGTGTGATCCAGATCACCCAGTAATTTTAGAAAAGATGGTTTTCCCTGAACCCGTTATTTCTGTAGCTATCGAACCAAAAACTAAAGGAGATCAAGATAAAATGTCAGTTGCGTTATCAAAACTAGCTGAAGAAGATCCAACCTTTAGAACTTATACAGATGTTGAAACAGGTCAAACTATCATTTCTGGTATGGGTGAATTACACTTAGACATTATCGTTGACCGTATGCGTAGAGAATTCCATGTTGAATGTAACGTCGGTCAACCACAAGTTTCATATCGTGAAACAATCAAAAAGAGTGCTCAAATTCAAGGCAAATTTGTACGTCAATCAGGTGGACGTGGTCAATATGGTGATTGCGTAGTTGTATTTGAACCAAACCCTGGTAAGGGATACGAATTTGTAGATGAAATAGTGGGTGGTGTTATTCCACGTGAATATATACCCGCTGTTAATAAGGGAATTGAAAATGCTCTTGCTAATGGTAACCTAGCAGGTTTCCCAACTATTGATATTAAGGCTAGACTTGTTTTTGGATCTTATCATGATGTTGACTCTAGCCAAATAGCCTTTGAAGTAGCAGGCGGTATGGCATTTAAAGCCTCCGCTGAAAAATGTCAACCCGTTTTATTAGAACCTATTGAAACGGTTGAAGTAATTGTACCAGATGAATATGTTGGTACTGTAATTGGCGATTTATCTACACGTCGTGGTAGAATAGATGGCCAAGAAGCAAGAGGTAAAACACAGTCAATTAAAGCTTTTGTTCCACTTGCTGAAATGTTTGGATATGCAACAGCTCTTCGTTCAAATACCCAAGGTCGTGGTAATTACACAATGCAATTTGATCATTATGAAGAGTGTCCAAAAAATGTTGCTGAAAATATTATTAAAAAACGTAATGGTCAATAATAAAAACTTACGTTTTACTTGCAAAAAAAATAAATTTATAATAAAATATTATTGAATTAAAATAAAAAAGGAGATTATTAAAATGGCAAAGGAAAAATTTGTACGTACAAAACCCCATGTAAATATTGGTACTATTGGCCATGTTGACCATGGAAAAACAACTTTAACATCTGCTATTACTTATGTATTATCAGAAAAAGGTTTATCTAAAAAAATGGATTATGATCAAATTGATGGTGCTCCAGAAGAAAAAGCTCGTGGTATAACCATTAATACTTGTCACGTTGAATATGAAACTGAAAAACGTCACTATGCACACGTTGACTGCCCAGGACATGCTGACTATGTTAAAAATATGATCACTGGTGCTGCACAAATGGATGGTGCAATCCTTGTTGTTGCTGCAACAGATGGCCCTATGGCTCAAACTCGTGAACATATCTTACTTAG
>CANQWZ010000117.1 GCA_947627685.1 uncultured Bacilli bacterium
AAGATTATAATATTGCAAGTTATGATGGCTTAGTATTTAAAGAAAATCGCGTTGAACTTGCAGAAGGCTTTAAGGAAGTAACATATTTTTCTAATGAAATCATAATTTCTCCTGCCAAATCTTTAGTAGGTTCATGGGCAGCTATTTCATCAGTAAATGCTACTTGTGAATTAAAAGTAAGTGCTAAAGTTGGTGATACGTGGAGTGATTATATAACATATTCACCTTGGGGTTTAGGATTAGAAAATAAATCGCATAATCAAAATAATGGTCTTATCAAATTAGATACCGATGAAATAATTGTAGTTGATGGCACCCAAAGTATAATAGCTATAAAATATAGTATCACACTAAAGCGTAATAGTTTAGATCAAGAAAGCCCTAAACTTTCCCTTGTAAGCTTTGCTTTAGAAATACCAAATTATTCATATAGTGTTAATGTTAAAGATGTTCCTCAAGAAAAATGTTATGATGTCCCAAAATTATATCAAAATGATGTACCATCAATTGGCAATTCCATTTGTAGTGCTACTTCAACGACGATGTTACTTAAATATTATGGTTTTAATTTTAGTGCGTTCGATGCCGAGTATGAACATCGTTATATTGCTAAAATAGTAAAAGATTATGGTAATAATATCTATGGTAACTGGGTTTATAATACAGTTACAATGGGAGCATATGGTTTAAATGCATATGTTGCAAGAATGTATTCTGTTGACGAATTAGTAAAGCATTTAGCAACTGTTGGTCCTGTTGCTTTAAGTGTTAAAGGTACGATGATATCAAATGAAAAAACATATACAACGGCCGGTCATTTAATTGTAGCAGTTGGTTATAAATATGTTGATAATAAACTATATATCCTTTGTAATGATCCTAATGTAAAAAATGTATATTGTGAATATACTGAAGAAGTAATTAAAACAACATGGCGTAATGTTGCTTATGTTATTGCAAAATAGTCTAGATAATCTAGGCTATTTTGCTTTTTGTTTGCAAAATTAGCCAAACTATAGTATAATATTTTAGTAAATTAATGCACCCTTAGCTCAGTTGGTAGAGCAACTGACTCTTAATCAGTGGGTCTAGGGTTCGAATCCCTAAGGGTGTACCATTTAGGAAAAATTAGGCTGGTAATTCATATTTGTATGAATTATTATCAGTCTTTTTTGTTATTATTAAGACTTTTAATAGTTTTACATTAATAACTATAGGATATTTTCTTTGACAAATAAAAAAATGAGGTATAAAATATAACTATAAACTAAAAAACGACAAATTGGAGGAAAAATAATGGAATTTTTAAAACAAAATTGGTATTGGTTAGTAATTATAGTTTTAATTATTGCCCTAATAGTTGTTATTTGTTTGAATATTAAAAAGTCTAATGCGCTAGAAGAAAAAAATACTAAGAATACAAGCAAACAAATAGAACCTACTGAAAGTGTAAAAGTTGAAAAGGCAAATGATGAGGTAGAAACTAATCAAGTAACCGAAGATGATGATGACGAAGATGATGAAATTACTTTTGAAAGTAACGAAGAATTAGATGAAGAAGAAACTGAAGAAGTTAAAGAAACTGAAGCAACAAGACCTAAATTATATCGCATATCTTATGATCATGAAGAAAGAATGTGGTTAATTAAAAAAGATGGTGCTAAAAGAGTTATTCGTAAAACGGCAACTAAAGCAGAGGCAGTTGAAATTGCTAAAAGGATGTGCGACAATCAAGATCTAAATTTAGTTGTTCATAAAAAGGATGGAAAATTTCAAAAAAAGAAAAATATTTAGTAAAGTTAGTTATTTTGAAGTGAACCCAAAATGTTAGACAAAAAAGTTTAACGAGGAGGGTTCATTTTTTAATAAAAAAATAAATTTTAGAATAAAAAACATAATTTATGTGTTATGTATAATGTAAAAAGAAAGGTGCCTTTATATATGCTAAAGATTACAGATGAATTTCTTGATAAATTAAAAAACAAAGATGATGAAGCTTTCGCAAAACTTTATGATAACTATGTTAGATTAATTTATCATATTGCTTATTCTTACACTTATAATCGTGAAGATAGTGAAGATATTGTTAGTGAAGTGTTTATTAAAATTCTAAATGCTATCGATTCTTATCAAGAAAAGGGTAAGTTTAAAGAATGGATAAGTATGATAGCAAGAAATACCGCTTGTAACTATGTTAGTAGATCCAAAGTTAGTAATGTCGTAAAAGATGATGAACTTACCAAACAAATTCCAACTAACGAATCATCTCATCATGATCTTATGATGTTATTTGAAGAGTTTTTAGATGACGATACTAGAAGTATCATGATTTTAAGAATCGTCTATAATTATAAATTTAAAGACATAGCTATAGCGCTAAATATGAGTATTGGTAAAGTTCAAGGTTTATATTATGATGGTTTAGAAAAGATAAGGAAGGTGTATTAGAATGTCAAAATATGAAAGAAAATTAAAAAAAGAATTAAGATCAACTTTAAATGATGTGGAGCCAAGTGAAAATTTATACGAAAAGATTACTACCGCTGCCAATATTAATGAAAAAAAGGTCCAAAAAGTAAGAAGACCTTTAATTCCCGTTTTTGCTATTTCAGGATGTCTAGTTTTATTAGTGATTGCGTTTATTTTCTTTATTAGTAATGTTGGACCTAAACCTGTTACGAAGAAAGCTTATTCTATCGTCCAAGTTGATACTAATCCTAGTATTCAAATGGTAGTAGATGAAAACAACCAAGTAGTATCCATAAATGGTTTAAATGATGATGGTAAAATGGTTATTGTAGATGAGGATATAGTAGGCACTAATTTAGATGATGCTTTAAATAAAATTATTGAGATCGAAACCAATTTAGGCTATTTAATAGTTGAAGGTAGTGATAATAAAGTCGTTATAACCATTAGTGCTAGTACTACAGAAATAGAAGCACGGATAAAAAAAGTTACTAATGATGTTTTTACTAGTTTAGAAGATACAATAAAAATTACGGTAGAAGAAGCAAAAGGTTATACTTTAGATGAATTACGCAATTTAATTAAAAAAATTGATAAAACTATTCCTAGTGAAAAAGTTGATCAAATGGAATATAGTGATTTAGTTAACTTATTAAGATTATACCATCTTGAAGTAG
>CANQWZ010000118.1 GCA_947627685.1 uncultured Bacilli bacterium
ACTTAATGATTATTTTGCTAAAAACGAAAAAAATGTCTATCAGTGGCTTTATGATCTTGCTAAAAAGAACTATGTCAAAGGTGATTTAGAATCAACCGAAAAGTTTAAGAAAGAAGTCTTTGATAATATTAGAGTTTCTAAAGCTAGTACCATCATTGAATATTTTATTAAAAATCTTGCTAGTGATTTAGAAGTTTCAAAAGATGCGCTTTGGCAAGATTTTGGTAAAGTTAATTATCAATACAATATCGAAGAACCTGTAAAAGTTAGTGCTCCTACTAAAAGGGCCGTTAAAATAAAAAAGAAAATTTTTATAGCTTATGATGTTTTACTAAAACATATGATCTATTCTAAAGCTAAATTCTTAGAATTTATGAGCAAATTAGGTGATGAACTATACATGGATAGTAGTTTAACTATGTATTTTACGCTTATTAAAAAAATGGAAGTATATTATGCTGAAAATGAAAGAATGGACGAAGAAGATTTTCTTAATATCGCTAAAAGTTTAGATAATGATGATAATCATGAATATTTTGCATTTGCTACAAGAATTATCAATAATAAAATGAATAATGTTTCTAACACTTCCGAATTTAATCAATGTCTTGATACGATAAAAGATTATTGGAAGGAACTTTCCAAAACGAAATCGTATAATAAAGCAATCACTACAGGTGATATTACTGATATCAAAGCATTTGAGTCAATTAGTAAAGAAAGTGTAAAAATCAAGTCTAAGGAGGAAAAATGATAGACGAAACTTTATATAAAGAACAACTAGACCAAATTAAGGAGTATGTTAAAAAAAATCAGTATATTTCTTTAACCAAAATATCAGAGATTTTTGCCAATAATATTTCTGATGAATTATTAGATGATGTTATTGAGTATCTTGATAATGCCGGTGTAGAAGTAACTAAAGACAGTGAAGAAGTACCTAGTGAAGAAGAATTATTAACGGAAATTGATGATGAAGATGATGATTTTGAGGCTTTTGTTGAAGATTTAGAAGAAGATGATGACTTAAGTGATTTAGCGTCTGCAGTTGATAGTGAAATTAAGGTTTCCGATTTTGAAGATATTGTTTCCGCAAGTTCAGCTGCTGATGATCCAGTTAAAATGTATTTACGTGATATTGGACAAATGGATTTACTTACGCCTAATCAAGAATATGAATATGCTAGAATGTATCAAGAATCTTTAATGTGTAAAGATAAAATTGATGCTTATAAAAAGCAAGGTAAGCAAATATCAGATGAAGAACTAAAAGAATTAAATGAGAAAATTGACCAAGGTGAAGAAGCTCGTAAAATCTTAATTGAATCTAATTTAAGATTAGTAGTTTCGATTGCTAAAAGATATTTAGGACGTGGCCTTCCTTTCTTAGATCTTATTCAAGAAGGTAATATGGGTTTAATGAAAGCCGTTAGTAAGTTTGATCCTACCAAAGGCTTTAAGTTTTCAACTTATGCTACTTGGTGGATTAGACAAGCCATTACAAGAGCGATTGCTGATAATGCTAGAACGATTAGAATTCCGGTTCATATGGTTGAAACGATTAACAAGTTAGTACGTACCACAAGACGTCTTACCCAAGAAAAACGCCGTGAACCAACCGCCGAAGAAATTGCGGCCGAAATGAAAATCTCTGTTGAAAAAGTTCAAAAAATTCAACGTATTGCGCAAGAACCAATGTCTTTTGATTCAACGGTAGGTGAAGATGATGATTCAAGTTTAGGTGATTTTATTGATGATAAAGATACATTAAATCCCCTTGAATATACCCAAAATATGATTTATCGTGAAGAAATAGAAAAAGTTTTACAAACCCTTACACCACGTGAGGAAAAAGTAATTCGTTTGCGTTATGGTTTAGATGATAATCGCCCTCGTACTTTAGAAGAAGTAGGTAAGGAATTTAATGTTACACGTGAACGTATAAGACAAATTGAAGCTAAAGCTCTTCGCCGTTTGCGTCATCCTTCACGTTTAAAACGTCTTGAACAGCATCGTGTAAAATATTAAAAAAATAAATACAAATGCAAAATAAACCTTTTGCATTTGTATTTTTGAAATTGAGGTTAATATGTTATCAAAAAGATTGTTAGCTGTTTTAGATTACTTAGCAGTAGATGATTATGTTGCCGATATTGGTTGCGATCATGGTTATTTAATGGCTAGTGCGATCGATAAAGGACTAAAAAAGGTCCAACTAATTGACAATAAAATATCACCCTTAAATGTAGCTAAAAAAAATTTAGCATCATATGATGCTAAAGCACATATTAAATACACTTTAAGTGATGGCTTAAAGGAAATTGATAAGGGTGTAAATGTAGCATGTATTTGTGGTATGGGGGGAGACCTCATTGCTAAAATCATTAGTGATGAAAAAGAAAAAGCTAAAAAATTATCTTATTTAGTGCTTGCACCTAACTCTAAAGTTGCAAACTTACATCAAATGTTAAATAAACTAGGTTTTAGTATTGTTGATGAAAAGATAGTTGAAGATCATAATAAGTTTTATTTTATTATGAAAGTAAGTTATGGTGTGCCTAGTTTACCATTAAATGATATAGAAATTAGTTATGGTAAATATCAGTTAATCAAAGAAAAAGACGTTTACAGTAAGTATTTAATGCTTGAAAAGCAAAGATTAGAAACGATTTTAAAACAAAATAAGTTAAGTGATACCCTAAAAAAGAACTTTAATAATGAATTATCGAAGATAGAGGTGATTATAAATGAAACAAAGTGACATTAGTAAATTTTTATTAGAAAATTATCCATTTGATCTTGCCAGTAGTTTTGATGTAGGAAAAATTGGTTTACAATTTGGTAGTAATAATAAAGAAATTAAACGAATCTTAATTGCTCTTGATGGTACAACCGAAGTTGTAAAAGAAGCTATTGATTTAAAATGTGACTTATTAATAACCCATCATCCTTTTATGTTTAATCCGCTTATTAGCTTAAATTATGATTCACCTTTTGGCCAAAAGTTAATAATGGTTCTAAATAATAAACTAAATATTTTTGCCATGCACACTAATTTTGATGTTGCTAAAGATGGTATGAATGATTTACTTGCTAA
>CANQWZ010000119.1 GCA_947627685.1 uncultured Bacilli bacterium
CCCTGAAAAAGTAGCTGTTGATAAAACTGGTAGACTTTATTGCATTGCACAAAACGTTTATGAAGGTATTATGGAATTCCATGCTTCAGGTAGTTTCAATCGTTTCTTAGGTAAAAACGAAGTTGTTGCTAATCCTTTAAAGAAATTCTGGACTAAAATATTCTCAGAAGAACAAATCAATTCCATAACTTTAGACTTACCACCACTATTTACTAACATTGCAATGGATGAAAGTGGTTTCTTATATGCTACTTCTAATCCACCATCTGAAGATGATAATACCGCTCATATGGTAAAAATGATTAATACCTCAGGTAAAGATATCATGAAAAGAAATGGTTACGTAACACCCGATGGTGATGCGGTATGGGTGGCATCTAGTGATATTGAAGGTGTGGTAATTGGTAGATCAAGTTTAGTAGGTGTAACGGTTGCTAAAAACGGTAACTTTACAATCGTTGACCAAGCACGTGGTAGACTATTTACATATGATAATGAAGGTAATTTATTATACATAACAGGTGACCAACCAGGTGGTAATAAAACTTCTGCTTCTGGTTCACTTGCTAATATTATTGTTCAACCTGTTGCGGTAAGATATTTTTATCGTGATACTGAACAATTAGATGAAGATGGTCTTCCTCTAAAAGAAGAAGTATTACTAGTACTTGATTCCAAAACTAACAGTTTGCTTTTATTTGAAACAACTGAATTTGGTAAAGCTGTTAATACGGCTACTGAACTTTATCAAAATGGTATTGTTCAAGATGAATATAAGTTAGATGATGCTGGTCAAATCATGTATGATGAAAACAATGAACCAATCATTGAAACCCTTGGTGCTGAAAGTTACTGGCAACAAGTTGTCAAAATGGATACTAACTATGAACTTGCATACCTTGGTATTGGTAAAGCTTTATTAATGCGTGGTGAATATAAAGAAGCAATGAGTTACTTTAAACTTGCTCATAATGCTACCTATTATTCTAAAGCTTATTCAGAATATCGTGATGCATTCTTATCAAAATACTTTAGTATTATCATGGTTGCTGTTATTTTAATAGTTGTTGTCTTGATTACAGTATCATATGCTAAAACCTTAAAACGTAAAAATCTAGCTGTAGCTGCAGCCATGGCAATGAATGAAGAAAAAGCTGCTATTTTAAGTGGTAATATTGCTGCGTTAAAACGTGATGTTAAAGAAAAAGAAGAAGCTTTAGAAGAAGCGCCAAAAGAGGCAACCGATTCTAAAAAATTAACTTGGTCAAAAGTTAAAAATGCTATTAAAACTTTCTTCCATGAAACAGTTGGCTATCCACTTTATATCTTATCTCACCCTATTCAAGGCTTTAATGAATTTAAAGCAGATAAGAAAGGTAAAATGTGGGTTTCAATCTTTATTCTTTTAATGTATGTTTTAATGCAAATTATTGCTTTCAAATATGAAGGAATTATAACTAATAATAATAATCCACAAGATTTTAACAGTATTACAATCTTAATTTATGGTGTTATCCCACCAGTAATTCTTGCCGCATCAAATTGGAGTGTTACAACTTTATTAGATGGTAAAGGTAAATTTAAAGAAATCTTTATGATGATTTGTTATGCATTATTCCCTGTTACGGTTTTTGGTTTCCTTAATATCATTTTAAGTAATGTAATGACTTTAGATGAGGCGCAAATTATTTCTTTAATAAATATTTTAAGTTGGGTTTTAACAGGTTATATGGCCTTCATGGGCTTATTAGTAATTCATGAATATGGTATGCTTAAAACAATAGGATCAATCCTTTTAACAGTTCTTGCAGCCCTAATCATAGCCTTTGTTGCCTTATTAATCTTTGACTTAGCTCAACAAATGTATGGTTTTGTATATTCTCTTTATAAAGAGATTACAACCCGTTTCTTCTAGGAGGTGAATTAGCGTGAAAGAAAAGAAAGAAAAAAATAAAGTTAAAAAACCTAAAACGGCTTTTACTTATTTAAAACGCTTGCTTTTAATCGTTGTAGCTTTATTTGTAGTACTATTTGCTTCAGTTTACTTCCTAGATAAATACAAAGCCTCAGGTATGAGCTTTGAAAACAAATATCCGGATAATTATTGGTCTAATCTTGAAACAAATGGTTTCGTTTATTCAGAGGATATTCTTGCTTGGCAAAATAATTCGGATATAGATGATCCAGATAGCTATGTTGCACCTTACAAAGAAGACGATGATTTACTAGTTAAATTAAATTCAGCACGTTATCAAAAAGAACTTGCAAGTATTTACAATACCATTAGATCATCATCTGAATATGCATCATATGCTGATAAAGCTGCTTTTGAAGAAGCATATCAAACACTTAGTGTTAAGTATAACAATTATACACATAATGATTATATTAATAATGAGTTATTAAACAAAAAAGCTTTAGAAAATGATCGATATGTATTATATTTCAATATGATTGATACAACTTTTGTTTTATATGAAAAAGATGCAAGTGGTAATTTCATTAATGAATGGCATTCTACACCTGTAAATGCTGATTCAGCTAACTCTAAAGAAAGATCACTTGTTCAAGTAAACTTTGTTTCGGGTGACACTAACCCTAACAAAGCCGTTCAAAGATGGAATACATATGATTATGCTACTAATTTAAATGAAAACGAAAGAATCTTCCCTTCATATTATGTAAAGTTATTTGAAGATGAAGATGGTACGCCAAAATTACAAGTATATTATATTTTCACCGAAAAAGGTATTGATTATACATGGTTTCCTAAAACGATTACAAGATCTAGATTAGAAGAATTATTTGAACGTTGTAATAATTACGTAGCTGAATATCGTAATGAACATGGTGAATATCCTATAGATAGTAAACACCAAGTAATAGATGGCTTAGATTTCAAACCAGGCCTTAGTAGATTATCTGCTGCTACACAAAGTTTCTTTAACCGTGTTTTAAATAATATTTATTCACCTATTTTACCAGAAAATATTGATGATCCAGTTACAACATATGAAATTAAAAATTATCAAAACATTAAAGGTCTTAGTTTAGATACCTTGTATCGTTTCTTTTATGAA
>CANQWZ010000120.1 GCA_947627685.1 uncultured Bacilli bacterium
TAAAAGATTTTAATAAATCAATATTTTGTAAAATTCAAAAGATAACTATTTTGAATATATCATAAGATAATCAGAAGGCCTTGATTTAAAATAATATATTATTTGACAAATCAAAATGAAAGCGTTATAATTATATTGTAAACTAGTTATACTAGTAAAATTGAGAGGAGAAAAATATGAAAAGTTTTGTAGAAGCTTGTGAAAAACTTCCAAGATGGGCTAAATTCCTTCTAACTTTATTAGGAGATATTTTTGCTAACATTTATCGTTTATGCAGATCTATTGCTAAAGGTAATGTTCTTGGAATCATCTTAGCCGTTGTATTATTAATTACTGGCGGTTTCTTTATCCTTTGGATTGTTGACCTTGTAGTAATTATAATTAAAGGCGATGTTTGGTGGATAGACTAATAAAAAAATAAAAACTACTCATGATTTTTCATAAGTAGTTTTTTATTTTATATAATCAATTAATTTAAGTTTAGAAAAGTAGCTATCAGCTTCTAAATTATCAAGCTCTAATAATAGGTTATATAATTCATTAACAATAGCCTCAGGTGTAGAAGTTCCACTAAATAGGCTAATTTCTTGATATTGTTTTAAAACATTAAAATGTAATTCACTAATATTATCGATAAATAAAACATCAATATTATTAATTCTTTTAGCTATTTCATAAAGCTTGGTGGAATTGTTACTACTTTTATCACCGATGATGATGATTAAAGCTGGTTTTAAAAAAGTATGATTCTTTAAAAGTAGTAATTCTTGTTGTCTTTTTTCACTAACCTTACATAGCATATCCATTTTTTCAATATTAGGATATAATAGTTTTAACTTTTGATAAATATCTTCAATATCATAAGAAGACATCGTTGTTTGATGACATAAAAGAGGTTTTTCAAGGGGTAAGTTTTCAAAGACATTATCCACTAAATAAACTCTTTTTGATATATCAAGTGCAGCCTCAGTTTCAGGATGGGTGCTTTTACCGATAAAAAGAATATCATGGCCTTTACTAGATGCTTTGCTCATTTTATCAAAAGTAAGTTTAACATAAGGACAAGTAGCATCAATTATGGTAAGACCTTTACTAAGAGCTTTGGTGCGCACTTTTTGACTAACACCATGCGCCGTAAAAATAACAGTGCCACTATTAATTTCATCAAGCATAGCAAGTCTACTACTACCATCTAATATTTTGATACCGATATTTAATAAGTATTCATTTATATGATGATTGTGAACTAAATTACCTAATAAATAAATAGGTTTTTTAATATTAGGATCATAAATAGCATTAGTAGCTATTTTGATAGCTCTTTTGACACCATAACAAAAGCCAATTTCTTTGCTTTTATAAATAATACGCATAAAGTTAACCTCACTTACAATAATATTATAGAAGAAAAACCCTTTTTTTGCAAATCATTAGTTAATGAGTTGAAAAAAAAACGCCTTTTTGGTATAATTAGTAAGTAATAAATTAATATGAGTTTTAGGAGGATAAAATGTCAATTACTACTGCTGATTTTAAAACAGGGATGACGATACTTTATAATAATCAAATATTTACGATTGTTGATTTCCAACACGTAAAGCCTGGCAAAGGTCAAGCTTTTGTACGTACTAAACTTCGTAATTTAAGAACCGGTACGACTACTGAATATTCATTCAATGCGGGCGAAAGATTAGAACAAGCTATGATTGAAAAGAAAAAAATGCAATTTTTATATAGCGGTTCCGAATATTGTTTTATGGATAATGAAACATATGAACAAGTTGAAATTCCTGCTGAAAGATTAGAATGGGAATCAAAATTTCTATTAGAAGGCATGAATATTGAAATAGTTTTTTATGGTGATGAAATTTTAGGTGTTAATTTACCAGAAAAAGTTTCTTTAGAAGTTACCGAAGCATCACCTGCTGTTGCGGGGAACACAGCTACTAATGCTTTAAAAGAAGTAACAGTCGAAACAGGTTTAGTTGTTAAAGTTCCAATGTTTATTGAACAAGGTGATCGTATTATTGTTTCAACTTGGGATGGTAAATATAATTCTCGTGGCTAAAGTGCAATTTTGCACTTTTTTTAATGTTATAGTGATATAATAAAACTATAAATAGATTAAGAAGGGAATTAAATATGAAAAAGGGTTTAATCAAAATTAATTTAATTTTATGTTTAACACTTGTTTTTACTTTTTTAACAGGTGTAGCTATAAAAGCTGATACTAATAATTTTCTTGAAACCGAATTTGCTAAATATCAAGTAGGCGAGACCATTAAAACTTTAGATTTAGGTAGTGGTATTAGTTGGACTAAAACTACCGCCTTTTCTACTGCGAAAAGAGGTAGTAGTATTGCAACTGATAGTCCTGAAGTTGTTAATATGGTTTCTGTTAAAAGTTCTAATGAAGTAAGAATTATTAATTATACATATCGGCCAACATCGGCTGGTTGGTCTTTACAATCATTAACCAAAATGGTTAATCAGTTTGAAGCCAATAATCCTGGTTGGATGGTAATGGCTGGTGTTAATGGTGATTTTTATGATATTAGTGCTAATGATAAAGCTTTGCCATATCATACCACTGGTAGTACGATTAGTGATGGTGAAGTGTTAAGAGCTGTTGAATCTAAAAGTGTTGGTTGGACTAATAGTGGTGATGAAAGATCCTTTTTAGCAACCTCAAGCCTTACTTTTACAGCTAATCATAATTTAGCCATTTATAATCAAGATGAAGAAATCGTAGCAACCTTTCAGATTGATAAAATTAATGAAGCACCCGGTCCTAATGAAACAGCAGTATATTTTACATATCGCTATCAAGCCGGTAATGAAGATCCTAATAAATATTATGAAGTAGTAGAAACTGTTCCAAGTTCTAATAGTTATATTGTTGAAAAACCTATTAGATGCCTACCTACTAATGAACCAGAAATTTATGGTAAAGGGGTAATTAATGTTGAAAATGAGGAAGTAGCATTAGAATTTGGTCAATTTGCGATTGTTACTAATAACCAAGTAGTTAAAGATAGTTTAGCTAACAATAAACTTATTAGAGTAC
>CANQWZ010000121.1 GCA_947627685.1 uncultured Bacilli bacterium
CAATAAACCTGTGATACATCAACATTGCGGAAAAATGAGCGCACATAATCATTAGCCGGATTGGAAACAATCTCATCCGGTGTGCCGACTTGTATGACCTTACCATGCTGCATGATACAGATCCGGTCGCCGATACGCATTGCCTCATCAAGATAATATTCTTTAACCTCTCGATCTAAGTAGGTATTATCTTTAGATGCGTATTTAGCTATTTTACGATCATTTAAATGATAAGTTAAAAGCCAATAAATATTATCTAGTTGTTTAGTAAAATCATAATTATATAAAAGTTCAATCTTTTGGCTTTCATCATAATCTATACGATAAGTTTTTTTAGTGTTGTTATCATAATAGATATAATCATTATTATTTTTATTTTCAAGATAATAACCTTTAGTTGATTTAATTAATTCAAAACTTGTACCATTAAAATCAGCAATAATATCAAAGTTAGCAACATTATTTTTGATTTCTTTGCTACTTTTAAAAACCTTTTTACAACTAGTAAGGCTAAACATTACTAGTAATAAAATTAAAAATAAATATCGTTTTTTCATAGTTTATCCTTTTATTAAATTTTATTTGTTAATATTCTTTTGCCATAAAGAAGATATTTCTTTGATAGGCTCTGGTAAAATGGTGGTGTTAGATTTATGTTTAGTACCTCTTACCACAAGCTCCATAGCGACCACTTTACCTAATTCTTTTAAAATGTTTTCTACATTAGAATAATCAAAAGCCGCACATGAGAAAATATCAAAATAAGCATTATGGCTTTGATAATCATAATGAATAGAAATATGACTTTGCGCAATAATGATTATGCCCGATAAATACTCAGGAGTGGTTATTTTATTTTTAATGACATATGGTCTTGTGATAGGATCCATATTAATTTTATAAACAATACGATCTAAAAAATCATAGCATTCATCCATCGTAAAGGGTTTTTTCATTTTGATAGTGGCAAGACAATGAGGGCCAAAATTATTATTAGGGTCAAAAGGAAATTCAATATTAGTAAAACGACGTCTTGCGCTAGAGGAAAAGGTTGATATTTTACGATTATATGGTAGCAATTGTTCTAATGTGTCTGCAAGCACTTTTTCTTCAAAATTATCAGTGCTAAAAGCATCTAGAAAATAGCACTCTCTTAAAGGAAAAGTATGAATGGTAATATGGCCACCTTTTAATAATAAGAAGGCACTAACTCCGATATCTTCTTTTACTCTACCATAATAATATGGTATTAGGTAAGGATTAGCAATGGGTTCTAAACCTAATTTATATGCTAATTTATTTAAAGTATCATTAATATATAGTAAATTTTCTAAATTATGATTTTTACAGCCATAACAATCAATCATTGCATGTTTCATTAGTTTTGATTCCTTTCGAATTTGTAATAAATTATTTCATATAATAATTTTAAACCAAGCCACGATGTAATATCATTAATATCAAGACTAGGTGATATTTCGACTAAATCCATAGCCCTAATATCAAGACTGCTAAATAAAGCATCTAAAAGTGATCTTACTTCTAATGGCGTAAGGCCAAATGATTCAGGGGTTCCTGTTCCTGGAGCAAAAGCAGGGTCAATTATATCAATGTCAAAAGATAAATAGTAAACCGTCTTATCATCATGAGCTTTTTTAATGCTTTCAACAATTTTTTCATAACCTAATTTTCTAAACATATCAGCGGTTATAACATCTAATTCAGGATGATTTTGCCAAAAAGAAAGTTCTTCTTTTTCATAACTTCTAATGCCTATCATATGAATATCAGTTGTTTTATAACCATGATCGATTGCCCTACGATTTGGACACGCATGACTCATCTTGCTATTCATATATTCATCTAAAATATCCATGTGGGCATCTAAATGAATAATTACTGGGGTTTTACCTAAGTTATGATATTTTTCATAAAAGGCCTTCTCAAGGGGAATACTAATGGAATGATCACCACCGAAAAAGAGCATAAATTTATCATATGCTAACATTTCTTTAGCCTTTTTTTCTAACTCTAGATAAAAATCATCACTGTCTTTTGTTAATTTTACATCGCAATAATTATAGATTTTAGCATTTTCAATATTGTGATGACTAGCATCTACTGGTGGTAAATATCGCGATAAAGCTTTTAATTTTTGAGGAGCAAGGCTTGTGCCACTACCACAAGAACAACCCTTATCATAATGAGCATTTCCTAGGAGGATTTTAGCTTCTGTGATATTTAATGTCTTTAATTCTCGAAATTCATCATACATTTTAGATACCTCTAATTTTGTTTAATTATGTTTATTATACCATAAGAAAAAACTTTCGTCTAGTTATTAATTTTATGTTTTAAAATAATCAAAAAAAGCTAACCAAAAAGGCTACTAAATAGATTATATCTTCTAATAGTCCTTTTGGTTAGTTTTAAAGTTTTGGGCAATTTATTTATTATTTTTTTTATTTGTCTTACGCCTTAATCTAGGATAGGGCATACCATAATAATAATCATAATAATTATAAGGCATATTATAATAGGGATTATATGATGGATGTTTAGTCGGTTTTTCTTTTACTTCTTTGATAGGATCAGGTGGTGTATCTTCTTGGATTAAGGGCTTTTCTTCTTTAATTTTATGATAATCATCGATATTAATTTTGGGATAATATTCTTCAATAAAGGGTTCGGTATTATCTAGTTCACTTTGTACTATTTCGGGGATTTCGGGCAATTTTAATTTAGTACCAGGGACTAAATGTTGCCAATCTTTAATATGATGATTAATTTTCATAATTTCATCAGTTGTTAAATTATAAGTAGTGGCTATTTTTTCTATTTTTTCATCAACTCTAACAATATGCGTATTCACATTTTTCACTTCCTAAAAAAATCGTTGGACACCAACGATTTTTAGTTTTCATTAATGAAATCTTCATTAATTTCATTTTCCAAATTATCGATGGTATCAAATGTATCATTACAATTATATACGTTCACCATCATCTTGGTTTCACCGATAATTTC
>CANQWZ010000122.1 GCA_947627685.1 uncultured Bacilli bacterium
GCAGCGGTTACAGGACTACTTCTTGCCTTAAACTTACCTGCATCTGTTTACTGGTGGCAAGCTGTTATTGGTAGTTTAGTAGCAATCGTTGTTGTAAAGGGTATTTTTGGCGGTATTGGTAAAAATTTTGCCAACCCTGCTATTACTGCTCGTATTGTTATGCTACTAGCCTTTAGTGCTACCATGGGGGCAACATTTAACCCCACAATTGTTGATGTAACTACTTCTGCTACACCTCTTGCAACTCTTAAAACTATTTTCCAAATAGATTATGGTAATTATCCTGAACTTTGGCAAATGTTTTTAGGCATAAAAGGTGGCGCCATAGGTGAGGTTTGTGGCCTTGCTTTAATAATTGGTTTTGTTTACTTATTAGTTCGTAAAGTAATAACATGGCATACACCTGTTATATATGTTGGTTTTGTCTTTTTACTAACATTCTTATTAAAAGGTTTTGATGCTGAATTTGCACTTTATCAAGTTTTATCAGGTGGATTACTTCTTGGTGCTATTTTTATGGCTACTGATTATACAACAACACCATCAAGACCTTGGGGTAAAGTAATTTTTGCTATAGGATGTGCCATAATAACAGTAGCTATTAGATTATGGGGTACTTATCCTGAGGGTGTATCTTTCTCCATTTTATTTATGAATATCTTAACACCATTCATCGATAAACTTACTAGAAACAAGCCATTTGGAGGTTTAAAATATGCGAAAAAACATTAAAAGTGTTCTTGTTTTAACCATCATATGTTTAGTAGTATCTTGTACTCTAGCAGTAATCAATTTTTTCACAGCCGATATCATTAAAAATACTGAACAAAAAGCTGCTTTTGAAGAATGTTATAATTTAATAACCGATGCGCAAAGTTTTACAAATATTGATATATCTAGTTTAAATCTTGATGAAATGATTACTAATGTATACAAAGAAGAAACAGGCAAAGGCTTTGTTTTTAGAATTAATTCATCGGGTTTTGAAGATGGTTTAATTGTTATGTGTGCAATAGATATGGATGGTAAAATCATAAATACCAAAGTAATTCAAAGCAATGAAACACCAGGTTATGGTAAAGAATTAGAAGATTTAACAAACGAAACTACTAAAACCTTTCTTGATTCATATATTGGTAAAGATTCATCTTTAAGTGGTGTAATTGATAAATATAGTAATGCCTCTAGAACATCAGAAGGGTTCCGTAAAGCTATTAATGCGGCCTTTAAAGCGTTTAATCAAATGAAGGCAGTAGAAGCAAAGGAAGGTGTAGCAAATGAATAAAACATCAACTAAAAAAGTGAGCATCTTTTTAAATGGTTTAATTAAAGAAAACCCTGTTTTAGTCCTTGTCTTAGGAACATGTCCTACTCTTGCTATGTCAACAAGCGTTATATCGGCTGTCGCAATGGGTATTTCAGCTACTTTAGTTTTAGTATGTTCCAACATTGTAATATCGCTTCTTCGTAATATTATCCCCGATAAAGTTAGAATCCCTTCATATATCGTAATTATTGCGGGGTTTGTAACAATGGTTCAAATGTTACTACATGCTTATTTACCATCATTATATGCAATGCTTGGTGTATATCTTGCCTTAATTGTTGTTAACTGTATCATTCTTGGTAGAGCTGAAATGTACGCAAGTAAAAATGGTGTTTTTAACTCTTTATTAGATGGCCTTGGAATGGGTCTTGGTTTTACGCTTGCTTTATTCTTAATGGCTACTATTAGAGAAGTCTTTGGTAATGCTAGTTTTGCGGGAATCAAAATAGGTTTTTTAGAAAATTATAAAATTGCTATTTTAACACAAGCACCAGGCGGTTTCTTTGTTTTTGGTTTATTAATTGCTATAGTAAATAAAATAGGTCATAATAAAACAGTTAAGAAAAAAGAATTTAGTTGTAGCGGTTGCCCTAGTGCTAGTTTTTGTCATAAAAACCTTTGCGAAGAAAATACTTTAGAAAAGGAGGAAAAACAACATGCTTAAATCGTTAATTATTATTTTAATGACTTCTGTTTTAGTTAATAACTATGTTTTAAACAAATTTTTAGGCATTTGCCCTTTTCTAGGTGTTTCTAAAAAACTCAATCAAGCTGTAGGAATGGGTCTTGCGGTAATATTTGTAATGCTCCTTGCAACGCTTGTAACTTATCCTATTCAACACTATTTACTTGATAAATTTAATCTTGGTTATTTACAAACAATTGTTTTCATTTTAGTTATTGCAGCATTAGTCCAATTAGTCGAAATTATTCTCAAAAAATATCTACCATCACTTCACCGTTCGCTTGGGGTATATTTACCTTTAATTACAACCAACTGTGCAGTACTAGGAGTAACTATTAATAATATAACTGATGGTTATAACTTCATTGAATCAATGACGAGTTCCCTTGGATGTGGTCTGGGCTTCTTACTTGCCATGGTGCTTTTTGCAGGAGTTAGATCACGCATTGAAAATGCCCATATTCCTAATGCTTTTAAAGGATTACCATCAACTCTAATTGCTGCTGCGATTGTATCTTGTGCCTTTTTTGGTTTTGCTGGCATAGTTGAAAATTTATTTGGATAAGAGGTCTTTTATGCAAATTGTAATTGCCATTATTTTAGTTACCATAATTGGTTTATTATGTGCTTTAATGCTCGTTGTAGCATCGCACTTTATGAGTATACCAGTTGATGAAAAAGAAGAAAAAATCAGAAAATGCTTACCAGGGGTTAACTGTGGAGCTTGTGGATATACCGGTTGTGATGGATATGCTAGTGCTCTTGCTAAAGATCCTAATGTTAAAACAAATTTATGCGTGCCTGGAGCTGATAAAGTAGCCAAAGCGGTAGCTGATGCTTTAGGAGTTGAGGCCTTAGATGTTGTAGAACAAGTTGCTTTTATTCACTGCTTTGGTGATTGTGATGCACGCCTTGCTAAAAATGAATATGAGGGTATCAAAAGTTGTGCCGCAGCCAAAAATATTTATGGTGGCCAGTCTACTTGTACGTATGGATGTATTGGTTATGG
>CANQWZ010000123.1 GCA_947627685.1 uncultured Bacilli bacterium
CAATATTAAAATTATTGCTGAAGACTTAGGTTATATTACGGATGATGTAAGAAAACTTTTAAAACAAACTAAGTTTCCCGGTATGAAAGTATTAGAATTTGCTTTTGATGTAAATGATGATAGCCTATATTTACCTCATAATCATATTAAAAATTGTGTGGTTTATACTGGTACACATGATAACATGCCTTTAAGAGCGTGGTTTAAAGATTTAAAAGAAGAAGGCAAACAATTTGTAAGAGAATATTTACGCCTTGAAAGTGATGAAAAAGTATGTGATCATATGATAAGGATGGCTTTAGCAAGCGTTGCTGATTTAACGATCATTCCTTTTTATGATTATTTAGGGTTAGGAAGTGAGGCTAGAATAAATACACCATCCACCATAAGTACTAATAATTGGTCATATCGCATTGAAAAAGCATATTTAACCAAAGAATTAGCAAGTTATATTGCTTTTTTGACAACTTTATATAGACGTTTTTAAAAAAAAAGATAAAAGAGTAGAACTTTTTTCTTTTTTTTAATTTTATGATATACTTA
The DNA here is from genome assembly GCA_947627685.1 of uncultured Bacilli bacterium. GTDB lineage: Bacteria > Bacillota_I > Bacilli_A > ML615J-28 > CAG-313 > CAG-313. The sequence continues at coordinate 544 of CANQWZ010000123.1, forward strand.
TATAAAATAGTAGTTTATAAAACCTAAAAAAAGGTTATAATAGCAACGAGGTGAAAAAAATGAAAAAAAATATTGTAAGTGCTGTTTTTATGTTTATTGCAGCAGTAGCATGTTTAGTATTTGGTATTATTATGATACCAGGTGTAACAACTATTGGTAATGAAATATTATTAATTTTAATTGGTGTTATTTTATTAATCTATGTATATGGCTTTTTATTACCTAAAGTTCTTAAAAAGGTTCGTGGTGTTAATTTAGTGTTAACTATTATTGAAATGACTCTTTTAACATTAATCGCTGTAACATGTGTATTAGTAAAATTTTTAGAAAAAGAAGGTAATAATCCTATTTTTGGTGGTGAAGCAACTATGATTTTAGGCTTTGCTATATGGATTAGAGGGGTGGTTGAATCATTTAGAGCATATTATTATAAAGGTTCAACATCTACAACTAAATATCCTGTTTACAAAGTATTTATTAATGTTGCCCTTATTACTTTAGGAACATGGGTTTTCTTTACTGACGTTCTTAAAAACGAAAACTTAATTTTGACTGTTGCTATCTTGTTACTAGTTGCTTGTGTTATTTTAGTTATTCTAGGGGTTTTAAAAATAACTAAAAAGGCTAATAAAACCAGCAAGAAATCTAAAAAGGACAAAGAGGAAGAATTAGTAAAAGAAACAAAATAAAAAAACAAGTTTTGGCTAACGTTTCACATTTAAAAAACAGATGATTTTTATACTATTTAAAATCATCTGTTTTTATTTTATCTTTGTAATTTTTCAATCTTACTCATTAAGATATCAAAAGCAACATCATTATAACCTCCTTCAGGTATGATAATGTCAGCGTATTTTTTAGAAGGTTCCACAAAAGCATGATGCATTGGTCTTACGGATTCTAAATATTGATTAATGACCGATTCTAAACTTCGGCCTCTAATTTCGATATCACGTGTAAGTCTTCTAATGAATCTAATATCATCGGGAGTGTCAACAAAAATTTTAATATCATACATTTTACGTAGTTTAGGAATAGCAAAAGCCATAATTCCTTCAACGATAATAATGTTGGCGGGGAGAATTTTTTCGGTTTTGTTAGCTCTTGCTTGACTAACAAAATCATAAATGGGTTTATCAATAGCAATATTATTTTTTAAATCATTTAGGTGATTAAATAAAAGGGTTGAATCATAAGAGTCTGGATGATCATAATTGCGTTTACCACTTTCATTTAGGGGTATCTTATCTTTATTATAATAATAATCATCTATTTTAATAAGAGCAACTGAACCATTTTTTGATGCTTCATCGTATAATCTTTTAGCTATAGTTGTTTTACCTGATGCTGTACCTCCAGCAATACCAATAATTGTTGACTTCATAAAAACTCCAATAATTTATATTTTATGACTATTATAGCACAAAACAAAAAAAATTTTATTAATTTGCAAAAACAATTTTAATGCTTCATTTTTCTTTCTTTTTTTTATATAAAATAGTATAATATATGAAAAAGGAAGGAGCCTAAAATGAGTAAATTAGAGGCATTACAAAAAATATTAGAACAAAGTTTAGAAACCAAAATTACTAAAAAGAATATTACAGTATATGGATATCAATATAATTACGAATATCCTTTTATAAAAAGTGTATCTTCATTTTGGTTTGGTAAAAATGAAGTAGAAGAGTGGCTTGCGCCTCTTAATGAAAGTAGTACTAATAATAATCGTCCTGGCACATTAAAAACGAAAACAGAATATATAACAATCCATGATACAGCTTCTGCCGCGCCTACCGCTGATGAGTTTGCGCATGCTAAATATGTAAGAAATGGTGGTGGCGGTACTAGTTGGCATTATTCAGTTGGTAGTAAAATGGCTTGTCATCAAATTCCTGATAATGAAGTTGCATATCATGCTGGAGACGGAACAAGTGAAGTTTTAAAATTTTATCCAACTGGTGTTTATGGTACAAACGCTATGCCTAAAATAAGTATTGATGGCAATTATTTTGTGCTTGATAAAATGGTGACCAAAGTAGAAATTCCTACGTCTTTAGATAATACCATTTTAACAACTGATAATATTAATGATGCAGGTATTAGAATAGATTTAAAAGATAAAGAATATTATATTGGTAGTACATATTATAATAAAACATATCAAAAAATTGTCAATCGTGGTGGTAATCTAAATAGTATTGGTATTGAAACCATGGTTAATGAAGGTTCTAATTTAACTAGAACTTGGCATCGCTGTGCTAAACTTGTAGCACATTTATTAATAGATAATAATTTAGATCCATCAAGGGTAAAACCACATCATTTCTTTAGTGGTAAAAATTGTCCAATGACAATGCGCATGAATAATCTTTATGATTATTTTATGGATATGGTAAAAGTTGAATATGAAATTTTAAAAAATTATGCTGATGTTA
>CANQWZ010000124.1 GCA_947627685.1 uncultured Bacilli bacterium
TCTAAAAGAAAACTATTATAACTATTATCAATACTGGTTTTATTTTCATGAATATAACCATTACTATATCTACGATATCTTATCATTTCTAAATCAATATCTAGATAATTAACTACACTTTCAAGAGCCATCGTTTCGGTATTTAAAAGCATTTCCCCACAAAGAAAAGCAAGCTGATGACCGGTAAACAAAACATCGCTACTAGTATCTGTTGGGCCATTTGATACATAAAGATAAGCTCCCTCAAAGCGTCTACTAGTAACTTCTACTAAACTTCGGCGCTCTTTTTTCTTATTAACATGGAAGGTTGAGGCACTTAAATTGCAAACGATATCGGCTCCTTTTTCATACAACATTTTATGAGGATTGATATTGCCCCACAAATCACCACAAATTTCAACGCCAAAAGTTACATCGAAGGTAGTGTTTTTAAATATTAAGCTACCAAACATAACTTCTTCATTATCAAAATTTACTTTAATCGGATTATTTAGAAAAGCAATACCACTTGTGAAAAATCTTGTTTCGTAAAATTCGCCTGTGCAAGGTAGACTCATTTTAGGTACAAAACCTAAAATTTTTTTATTTTGAATTACCGCCGCCACGTTATAAAGGTTGCCACCATTTGCGAAAGGCATACCTACTATAAGAATTTGTTTACTACTATGTTCTTTAAGATATTTTAAGGCCTCAAGCGTATCCGCTAAGAGTTCACTATTAAATAACCAATCGCCAATAGCGTATCCACTAAGAGCAAGCTCTGGATATACAATAATAGATGCCTTTGGTGCGTTTGATGCAATTTGCAAAATTTCCATAGCATTTTCCATGGGTTTTCCAAGGGCTACTTTAGGAGTCGCAAGGGCTACTTTTAAATAATTATGATTAAACATACACTTCTCCTGATATAAGTTATTTGTCCTAATATAATCGGCGATTTCTTTAGAAATAAGTGTCGTATCTAAGTTCTTGCGAAAAAAACTTGATGATGCATCAGGTAAATTTAGGTCTACAAAATAAAATTTATCTTGGTAAAGTGATAAAGCCGGTTCACTTTTAAGATAATTTTCAAGTTCTAAAAGACTATGATTACGTGTAAAAATCAAAAAGTTATTTTCACTTAAAAGAATCTTAGCTTCTTTCCAATTTTTCATCTCAAATAAACAATCATCGCCACATGCAAAAAGCGGATGACCTAAATCTCTTAAAGTTTGAAATGTGCCTTGGAAAGGGCGATTAATTTCTAAATCACTAATTTCGACATTTTGATATTTTTTGGTAATAATTTCTAGCATGTCAAGCCGCATGCTTGCGGGAGCATCAAATTTTTTAAGGTTATATCGATCACCATTAGGGACAATTATTACCTTTTCATATGATGATGCTAAATAAGCAATAATTTTTTCATGTGCAATAGTTGGTGGATTAAAACTCCCTCCAAAAACAATTTTCATGTTATTTCCTCCAATTTTTTAATTGTTTTATTGGCCATAGCCGAGGCTTTAGCAAATGAACTTGCGCCAATTAAATAGTCGCCTGTTAAAAAAATAATTTGTTCATGATATTTAAAATAGCCGTTTGCTAAAATAGTTTCTTTATTTTGTGCAAAAGTAGGTATGGCTTTTTCAAGATATTCATAACTTGGATATTCACCAACTGCTTCTATCACATAGTCACATGTCATTTTCCTAAATTCACCAGTTGGTATAATGGCTTTTTTAGCATGCGTATCATGTTCTTCAAGTTGCATCTTTTCAACTTCTAAATAGTTAGTATTATTTTCAGTAATTAATTTTATAGGTGCAAGACATTCATCAAAAATTATTCCCTCATTTAAGGCATCAGTTATTTCCTTCTTTGATGCGGGAGCACTTAATATATCTCTACGATAAACAATATGTACCATAGCATCCATTCTTTTTACTGTTCTTGCAACATCCATCGCAACATTGCCACCTCCGATTACTAAAATCTTTTTTTTAGCAAAAGTTGCTTTATAACTATCAATATTTTTTAATACACTAATACCATCAATTAGAAAAGCAGTTTTATTTAAAACCGATCTCGATCCTTGTGTACCTAAAGCCATAATTATGCATTTAAAGCTATTTAAATCATCAAGCGTAAAATCTTGACCTAGCGTTTTATTAAGATATACTTTAACACCTAAATCATCTAATAATTTAGCATAATTGATAAGGATGCTTTTATCAAAACGAAATGAAGGTATGCTTTCGGTTAATACACCACCAATTTGAGCATTTTTATCAAAAAGATATACGCTATAGCCATCTTTTGCAAGGCTTATAGCACAAGTTATCCCACTAATGCCAGCACCAATAATAGCTACTTTTTTACCATTTTGAGACTTAACAAAAGTATTTTCACAAAAAGATTTTGCTAAATATGCTTCAACCATGTAAAAAGGAATTCCTTTACCCTTTTTAGCAAGGATACATTTACCTGCACAACTTCTTTCAAAATCACATAACTTAGAACATACCAAAGTTACCTTTGATGAAGTAAAAAGTTTATCTTTTGCCATATCAAGATGATCATTTTTTATATCATTTAAAATGCTAGGAATGGGGTTATGCATTGGACACGCCTCTACACAAAGAGGTTTTTTGCAATTCAAGCAATTATTAGCAATTTTTTTAATGTTTTCATAATTTTCCATTATTTTTTACCTTTTTTTATACTATTTTTACTAACAACTACAAAAATTATACATTTTTTAAATAGTTTTTTATAGCATTTTGCAACAAATATTAAAAAAACTAAAAAAACTAAAGCTTTTCGTTATGAAAAACTTTTAGCTTTTTTAGTAATTAATTCATCAAAAGCTTGCCCTCTTACCTCATAGTTTTGATATTGATCAAAACTTGGACAACTTGGTGAAAATAAAATAACTAATTTATGGTTAAATGGTAGATCATTTA
>CANQWZ010000125.1 GCA_947627685.1 uncultured Bacilli bacterium
CCTACGACATGGCACTGCTTATGAGTTATGCGTTAAGTAATGATACTTTTCGCAAAATTGCATCAACCAAAAGCTATAATCCAACGATTGTTAGTGGTAAGAAGATGTATTTTAAAAATAAACACAAATTAGTATTAAATGATGCTCTTGCAACAGCTGGTAAAACTGGTTATACTAAGCTTGCTAAAAGAACCCTTGTAACAAGTTTTAAAAAAGATGATTTTGAAATTGTAGTAGTAACATTAAACTGTCAAAATGATTGGGAAGTTCATAAAATGCTTGCGCAATCTACTTTTGATAAATATACGTTAAAAAAAGTTGTTTCCAAATTCAGTCTTTTATTTAATACCACAAGTAATCACTATTATAATATCGATCCTAATTTACTTTTATTTCCTTTAGCTAAAGATGAAAAAGTAGATTATCGAGTCATAGAAAATAATAATTTATTATATCTATTTTATTACATTGATAATACCTTAGTTGGCATGGTTAGTTTTGATGAGGTGTATGGTGAATAAAGTATGGAATTTTCTATTAATTTGTGGCATTATCTTTGCTTTTATAACAGGCTCACTTGATAAGGTTGGAGAAGTTATTTTAACTTCAGCAACGGATGCATTTAATATTTTTTTGAAAATGGCCCTTTTGATTGTTTTTTGGAATGGTATTTTTAATATTGCCATTAAAGCTAGTTTAATTAAAAATGTAACCAAACTTTTAAAAAAACCGCTTACCTTTTTATTCCCCGAAATTGATCCAAAAACGCTCTGTATGGATTATATTGCCTCATGCATGGTTGCTAATATTTTAGGATTAGGGCTTGCCGCAACACCACTTGGCCTTAAAGCATTTGAACTTTTACAAAAAGAAAATTCTAATCCTAATATCCCAACAAGATCAATGATTACTTTAGTTTTATTAAATATTAGTACCCTTACCTTATTTCCTACCACGATTATTTCCATTCGCAAGTTATCAGGAGGGAATACGGATTTTCCCCTTATATTAATGATGATTTTAGTTACTTTAATAGGCTTTATTTTTACTATCTTTTTGGATCGTTTAATTTATGTTATAAAGAAGAAGAAGCATAAATGTTAATTATTGTTATTTATATTTTAGTCATCATTTTATGTGCTAGTATTAAAAAAGTAAATGCCTATGATGCTTTTTTAGAGGGGGCAAGTAGTAGTTTTAAGACGTTAAAAAATCTTTTTCCAAGCGTTCTAGCCATGATTTTTGCGATTAATGTTTTTACAAATAGTGGTATTTTTGATTTCTTTACTAAAGTTTTTAAAAGTGAACATATTAATATACTAAGTTTATTACAAATCTTTATTAAACCCATTTCTTGGTCGAGTTCGCTTGTTTTAATGCAAAAAATTTTTGATCTTTATGGGGTAAATTCTAAAATTGGTATTTTGGCAACCCTTATCCAAGGCTCATCGGATACGGCCATTTATGTGGTTGCTTTATATTTTTCTTCTATTAAAATGCAAAATACATCACACACTACATGGGTAAGTATTTTGGCTAGTTTTGTTAGTTTTTTAGCTTGTGGTATACTTGTTTGGCTTTTTTTCTAAAAGTTTGAAAAAAGGCCTTTTTTAGGCTTTAAAATTAAATTATTTTTTTGCTTGCTAAAAAAATTGATTTTTGGTATAATATACTTAAAAAAAATCAAAATTTAAAGGAGGAAAAAATGGAAAGAATTCAAAAAAGAATTGCGGCAAGTGGCGTTGCCTCAAGAAGAAAAGCCGAAGACTTAATTCTTCAAAGAAGAGTTAAGGTAAATGGTATGGTTGTGGATTCTTTAGGTTTAAAGGTTGGTCCTAAAGATGAAGTAACTGTTGATGATGTTATTGTTTCTAAACTTTCCTCTTTATACTTGGTGCTTAATAAACCAAGAGGATATATTAGTAGTGTTAGTGATGAGCTAGGTCGTAAAACGATCATGGATTTAATACCAGAAGAATTTAAAGATTTTGGTTTATATCCAGTTGGTAGATTAGATTATGATACTAAGGGGGTAATCTTGTTAACTAACGATGGTGACTTCATGAATAAAATGGTAGGGCCAAGAAGTGGTATTCAAAAAGAATACCTAGTAAGAATTAGAGGCATTATTACAAGTGATGCCATTAACAAATTACAAAATGGCGTCATGATTAATGGCAAAATGACTTTACCGTCTTATGTTGTATTAGAAAGCATTGATCGTAGTAATGCTTCATCACTAGTTAGAATTACTATTACACAGGGGATGAATCATCAAGTTAAAGAGATGTTTAAAGTTGTGGGTTATGAAGTTAAAAAATTGACACGTATTCGTTTTGGTTGTATTAAAATAGACGATCTTGGTGAAGGTAAAATTAGGCGTCTTACTATTCACGAGGTTAAAACCTTAATCGAACTTGCCAAAAAATCGAAAATATTAAGTTCAACAGGAATGTAAAGTTAATTATGAAGACCTTACCATTCGAATGGAAGATTCTCGAATTTTTTGATAAAATCGCATCAACTTTTGGGAATTATTTCAATTTATTTTTGTCCTTAATATTTGGCAGTTTAGGCTTAATGGTAATACTATTTGTGATTTATTGGTGTATTGATAAAAGCAAAGGGCAAATAATAGCTAGTAATTTATTTATCGTAATGTTATGCAATGGTCTTTTAAAAAGTGTAGTAAATAGAAGTAGACCTTTTCAAGTAGATGGTCATGAAGATTTACTAAAAATTGCTGCCGCAAAAGATGGTGCTACTGGTTCATCTTTTCCAAGTGGTCATGCGATGAATAGTGCTGCCCTATATGGCAGTATAATTACGATTTATCATAGCAGGCGTCATATCGGTTTAATTATTACATCGATTTTTATAATGCTATTAGTTGGTCTATCAAGAATATACCTTGGTGTTCATTTTCCGACCGATGTCATAG
>CANQWZ010000126.1 GCA_947627685.1 uncultured Bacilli bacterium
GTATGACCAATAGAAGCTATAATATTATTTGTTTTTAAATATTTTATTAATTCGCAAGAACCTTCTACTTCAGGTGCCAAAGTAACGATTTTAATGTGATTACCTGATGCTTTTTGGTACAGTTTGAAAGTTTCAACTAAAGGGGCTACAACATACTCAATAGGTTGTGCACCAACAAAATCTTTAGAAATGAATGGTCCTTCTAAGTGAACACCTAAAATAGCAGCGCCATCAGATGGAGCTTTTTTTATATATTCATTAACAGCCGTTAAAGCCTTAGTGATGGCATCAGGACTTTGGGTCATTGTAGTTGCTAAAAAGGAAGTTGTTCCCTCGCTTGCTAAAGCCTTAGCAATTTTCGCAAGATCCTCTGTTGTACCATCCATTGCGTCACTTCCTGCTGCACCATGAATATGTTCATCAATAAAACCTGGTACAATAACATAATTATCAGGTAATTCTTCTAAATCACTATCTTCTTTGCCAATACTTGTAAATTTTTCATCATAAGTTAGACTCGTTTTTTCTAAACCTTTTTCGGTTATAATCCAACTATTTTTAAATCCCTTCATAATTATTAAACCTCTTCTTTCATAATTTGTATAGTGGCTATTAATTCATAGTCTTTTTTTTGATATTTATATATTTTTTGCATTGTTGCCTTTTTATAAACGTTTGTTTCCAAAGTTAATTCAACATATTCCTTATCTAATACTTGATAAGTATTATTATCATAAACAATCGGATATAATTTTATTTTATCTAAGTCATAACCGGCAATTTTATAACTAGAGCTAAAACTTAATAATCCTTGTTCAATATCAACTGTATGATTTAAAGCAGTCCCCGTTATGTGATATTGCCATATTTTATTAACATTACGAACAAGTTGTTTTTCAAAATCATAATACAATTTAACATTAGCATCATCTAGGCTTTTTTCTTCTACTTCTAAAATTTCAGCGTATATGCCAACATACATATATTTTAAATTTTTTTTGCAAGCTGTTAGAGAAATAATTAGCAAGATACCTATCAAAAATAATATTTGCTTTTTCATTATTTACAACCTACGCATCTTAAAATATCGTTAAAACTAATAAAGATCATCAAAGCCATTAGTAATATGAAACCTATTGAATGAATGATATTTTCAACTTTAGCATTAGGTTTTTTCTTTGTTATTTTTTCATATAACATAAAGGCAAGCCTTCCACCATCAAGTGCAGGTAAAGGAATAATATTCATAAAGCCTAAATTAACACTTAAAATAGCCATCCAGTTTAAAACAGTTAATGGGCCCATTTTAGTTGCTTCAGTAAGTAAATTAAAAATACCTACAGGACCACTTAAATCATCAACACCTACGGATTTATCGGTAAAGATAGCGCCAATGGTTTTAAAAATCATTGTAAATGATTCACCTGTTTCAACAAATGGCATATATAATAATTTGCCAAGGTTAAATCCGTTTGCGCAAGTAATTCCTAATTGAATTTTCGTAGTTGGTATATCTTGTGTATCTAATAATTTTCTACTATATACTTCAATTTCTGCTGTTTGATTTGCTTCTACATTTTCTCTTTGATAAGTAATTATAACTTTTTGACCTTCTTCTAATTCTTTGCTATTAAAGAAAGCAAGCATTTCGGATTTTGTTACTTGTTCATTTTCAATTTTCTTATAAACAACATTTTCGCGTAAGGCTTCAACTTTAACAATTTTATCATTTTCCCTAAGTCCCGCAAGATAACTTTTGGTTTTTTCATTAGTTGAAGCATAGTGACCAACAATAGCCTCATTAGTGCCATCTACTTTAAAAGCAAGTTCGATTGAATAGATATAAACACTAGGATTGATGATAATAGGTTCATCTTTACCTTCTACCATTACACTAATTTGCGAATTTTCATCTAATTTAACTTTTTCTAAGACATCACCTATATCTTGCCATTTTTTTACTTCGATACCATTAATTGATAAAATACGATCACCTTGCGTTAGGTTAATATTACCGGAATTTTCTACTTCCGTAATTTGGCCAATAACGGTATCATTAGTTTTAGCATAACCGGTAATTAAACCGATAATGAAGAAAATAATAATAGCTAAAACGATATTCATAACCGGACCTGCTAAAACGCTTAAGAAACGATTAGCCCAAGGTTTATTAACAAAATTACGATCATATGGCGCAATTTGAATTTCAGCCTTTTTTTCGAAATTAACTAAACAATCTCTTTTAACAATATATTTACTTGTTAGGCCATCTTTTTCTACTTCTATGAAAAGTTCATCATCTTTAGCATCTTTGGTGCCAATTAAATCATAACTAACAAGATTGTAGACATCAAGACTTTCATATTTAGGATTATTTAAATTAACAATAATTTTTTCAACATATTGTTTGTCATCTAATACTAATTTAACTTGTTTGATATCTTTTAAAATATTGTCCTCTACTTCTTCACCAGCCATGGAAACATATCCACCAATGGGAAAGAGCCTGATAGAATAAAGGGTTTCACCTTTTTTCTTTTGAAAAATAACAGGTCCCATACCAATCGAAAATTCATGGCATAAAATGCCTGCTTTTTTAGCAACAATAAAATGGCCTGCCTCATGTACAAGGACTAAAACACCCATTACTATAATAAACACAATTAATCCTAAAAGAATCCATAAGATATTAACAAACATATAAAACTCCTTTTTAAGAATATTGATAATAAATATCGTTATAGACCATTTCATTTAAGGCCATTATTTTAACTAAACTAGCCTCTCCTCCACCAAAATGTTGATATTTTTGATTATTTAAAGCTTCTATAACAATTTTTTCTATCTCCATAAATTTAATTTTATCTTCTAAAAATAACTTAACCGCAGCCTCATTAGCCGCATTTAAAACGGTGCATTGT
>CANQWZ010000127.1 GCA_947627685.1 uncultured Bacilli bacterium
AATATCTTGATTAAATGATAGCACATGATTATCTATTCTATTTAGTAAAATTTTTAGTTCATTCTCAATAATTGCAACAAGTTTATCACTATATCCATAATCTATTTTATTAAATTCAAACTCATCTCGATCTAGTATAATCTTATCACCACTTGGAAAAACTTTAACATCTAAATCATAATCAATATACTTTAATCCCTCAGCATCCTTAACATAAGGTGAACTAAGGTTGCAATAGTAATAAATTGCATTATTTCTAAGCATACAAATTATATTGAACCAATAGTTTTTAAAAAAATAACAAACTGCTGGTTCTTTGGTTTTCCATCTGCGCCCATCTCCATCAATAACATTGGTTCGATCATTTACTAATACAATAACATCACTCGTTTGTCTTACGACATATGCGTATTGCCAAACCCTATGAAGAACACCATTATGCTTATAACTAATAATTTGTATTTTGTTATCTAACATAATTTCCTTCTTTCTCACCTTTATTATATCAAAAAATCCCCTATATTTAAAGCAAAACGTTTTTTTTATTTACTTTAAAACTAATATAAAAAAAGAAAACTTTACTAAAAAGTAACCGCTACTTCTTGGTAAAGTTTTTTTATCTTAGTCTTTTTTATAACGATCAATCATTTCGATTATACGATCGTATTCTTTATTTAAAAGTTCTTTAATAAATTCTTCAAAAGGGACTTGATTTTTATTAACTTTAAATTCTTCTAATAATTCAAAATATTCAAGACGTCTTTTGGCAGGTATACTAATAGGAACATAACCATATTTTATTAAAAAGAAATCTAAAATTAATCTTGCTAAACGGCCATTACCATCTAAGAAAGGATGGATTTTAGCAAGTTGTAGATGGGCATAAGCAATAGCTGCAATATCATCTTTATCAGTATTGTTAACATCATAAAAATATTTTTTCATGCGATCATAAACTTTAATATAATCACATGGAATATGCATTGAACCATTAATTTTAATATTTACATTACGATATAAACCACCAGTTTCCAAAATACCATTTGTCAAAGTAGCATGTAAATCTTTTAAAAAACCTTCAGTTAACTCTTTTTCATCATTTTCTTTTAAAAAAGTAAGCATTTGATTATAAGCACAATAATGATTGTAAACACTGCGTTTTAAGGTTTCATCAATTTTAACATTATGACCATGAATAATTGAAACAACCTCTTCTAAACTTGCCCTTTTACCACTTTCCATACCTACGGAATTACGTGTTAGTACACAAGCAAAATTAAAATCAAATAATCTTTTTTCCTCATCAGGTACAAAGTGGATGTTTTCTAAAACATATTTTCTTTTTTCTTCTAAATTCATAATTTGTTCCTCCTACATATAGTATATCATTTTTTTAAAAAAATGAAAGCGATAACATAATTTTTTTAATTAATGGCTTGTTCTTTGACTTTAGCAATAATTTCTTCAAGACCATTAACTTCGATAAAACCATTGTATTTATCAAAAATAGTACCTTGATAAATAAAAAGCAAGGTAGGTGCCATTTTTATTTTATACAAATCAGCTAGTTCTTTATTTTGATCAACATTAATTTCTAAAACAAAGACTTCAGGGTGCTTTTCCTCAAACTCTTCAATCGTCATAGCTAACATTTTACAAGTAGGGCACCAAGTAGTATAAAAATCAAGAATAATAATTTGCTTTTTAGTCATAAGGTAATCAATGTTGTGATTTTCTAAATCTTTTAAATCCATATTTACTTAAGCGTAACAATTGTTACTCCAAAACCTCCTTCATTTTCACCACCATAACGATATGATGCTACATTTTGATTATTTTTTAAATAACTTTGGACTAATTCACGAATAACACCGGTACCATAACCATGAATAATCGTTGCCTGTTTTAAATTTGTTACTAATAAATCATCAATATATTTATCTAATAAATCTTTAGCCTCTTCATATCTTTTACCTCTTAAATCAAGCGTTAATGACATACCTACTTTAGATGTAGTATAAATGGCATTACTTGTTTTAGTTTTAGGAAGCGTTTTTTTATTAACATGCGCTAAATCACTTTGATCAAGTGTTAAACTAATATTTCCAATGGCAACTTTAAAACGATTATCTTTTGATATGGCAACAATGGTGCCATATTGATCATATGAACTTAAATATACATCATCACCTACAACAAATGGTATATCGTTTATAGGCTTTTTTTCAACTTGTGGCATATCAATAGTATTTAACTCATTAATTTGATGCTTTAAGTCAATAATTTCATGTAATTTAGTATCACTTGTTTTAAGTTTTTTAGCATCTTCTAAGAGTTTTAAAGCTTCACTTTTAGTTTTAGCTAAAAATTCTTTGGCTTCAAGTTCTGCTTTACGTTTAATAGCTATTCGGTTTTTTTCGATATCTTTAAGTTTGGTTGTATATTCATCTACTAGATTATTATATTTATGTTCTAAAAGGGTTGTATCAACGATTTTTTGATCCAATTCTTTTGTAAGATCTTCTAATTTATTAATTAATTTTCTAACATCTGTATCAGATGAAACTAATAAATGGCTAGCATCTTGAATAATTTCAGCCTTTAAACCTAACTTTTTCGCAATATTAAAAGCATTACTAGAACCACTTATCCCCAGTTTTAAAACATATGTAGGTGAAAGCGTGTTTTGATCAAAAACCATTGAGGCATTAATAACATAAGGGTTATCAAAGGCAAATGATTTTAAATCGGAATAATGCGTAGTAGTAATAAAACTTACCTTATGCTTAATTAGATATTTTAAAATAGCTTTAGCTAAAGATGCACCTTCAACTGGATCAGTACCCGATCCTATTTCATCAAACAATACTAAAGATTTAGATGTTAATACTACAATAATATCTTTAATATTATTCATATG
>CANQWZ010000128.1 GCA_947627685.1 uncultured Bacilli bacterium
TAGGTGGATTACTTTTCATTGATTTACGTGATCGTTATGGAATTGTCCAACTAGTTATTAAACCAGATAATCCAGTTTACCCAACTGCGCTTGAAATTAAAAATGAATATGTTTTAAAAGCAACCGGTAAAGTGGTTGAAAGAGAAAGTAAAAATCCTAATTTACCAACTGGTGATATTGAAGTTGAAGTAAGTGAATTAGTCATTTTAAATCCAGCTTTAAATCCACCACTATTAATTCAAGATCAAACCGATGCTTTAGAAGATACTAGGATGAAATATCGTTATTTAGATTTACGAAGACCTATTATGCAAAAGAATCTTATTCTTCGCCATAAAACCGTCATGGCAGTTCGAAAATTTTTAGATAGCGCCGACTTTATTGAAATTGAAACTCCTTATTTAGGTAAATCAACACCTGAGGGTGCTCGTGATTTTCTTGTCCCTTCAAGATTATATCATGGTTCATTTTATGCTTTGCCACAATCACCACAAATGTATAAACAACTTTTAATGGTTGCGGGATTTGAAAAATATTTTCAAATTGCAAAATGCTTTCGTGATGAAGATTTAAGAGCTGATCGGCAATTAGAATTTACGCAAATTGATATTGAAATGAGTTTTATTGAAGAAGAAGATATTTATGATCTAGTTGAGAATATGTTAAAATATGTTTGGAAAGAAACCTTAAATATAGATATTCCAATCCCCTTCATTAGAATGAATTACGATGATGCAATGAATTATTATGGTAGTGATAAACCTGATACTCGTTTTGAAATGTTATTACAAGACTTTAGTGATTGGGCTAAAGGTTTAGAATTTGTTGTTTTCCAAAATCAACTTGCCCTAGGTAATAAAGTAAAAGGTATTATTGCTAAGGATGCCGCAACAAAATATTCACGTAAAGAGCTTGATCGTTTAACTGAACTTGCTAAAAAATACCATGCTAGTGGTCTTGCTTGGTTAAAGTATGAAAATGGCACTTTTAGTGGTTCAATTGCTAAATATTTAGATGATGAACATATTAATAATTTAATTGCTCAGTATCATCTTAGCGATAATGATTTAATTTTATTTGTCAGTGATAAATGTGAAGTATGCAATTTTGCTCTTGGTGCTTTAAGAGTGCAAATTGCTAAAGAAATGGCTTTAATAGATGAAAGTAAATTTAATTTCTTATGGGTTGTAAACTGGCCTTTATTTGAATATAGTGAAGAAGAAGCCAGATATGTTGCGGCCCATCATCCATTTACTTCACCTAAAATAGGTGATGAAGATTTAATGTTAAAAGATCCTGCTAAAGCAAGAGCAAGAGCTTATGATATTGTCTTAAACGGATATGAACTTGGTGGTGGTAGTATTAGAATTCATGATCAAGATACGCAAGCTAAAATGTTTAAGGCCATTGGTTTAAGCGATGAAGAGGTTAAAAAACAATTTTCTTTCTTTGTTGATGCTTTAAAATATGGTACTCCACCCCATGGAGGTTTGGCTATTGGCTTTGATCGCTTGGTAATGTTACTTACTGGTAATAACAATTTACGTGAAGTTATTGCTTTCCCTAAAGCAGCTAGCGCTAAATGTCCAATGAGTGAGGCTCCAACACCTGTTTCAGATAAGCAATTAGCTGAACTTGGTATCAAATTTAATAATTGAGGTATTTGAAATGAAAAGTACAAACTATATTTCATGGGATGAGTATTTTATGGGAGTTGCCCTTTTGTCAGCACAGCGTAGTAAAGATCCCAATACTAAAGTAGGAGCTTGTATTGTCAATAAGAAAAAAAGAATAGTAGGTATTGGATACAATGGTTTTCCGCTAGGATGCAGTGATGATATTTATCCATGGGATCGCGATGGTGATTTTCTAGATACCAAATATCCATATGTTGTACATGCTGAACCAAATGCTATTTTAAATTCGACTAGTAGTTTAGATGGTGCAACCTTATATGTTAGTTTATTTCCTTGCCATGAATGTATGAAATTAATTATCCAAAGTGGTATTAAAGAAATTGTCTACTTATCAGATAAATATAACGATACACCATCAGATAAAGCTTCCAAAAAGATGGCTGATAGTGCCGGTATTAAATATCGTAAAATACCAAATATTGATATAAGGATAGAACATTAATGAAAAAATTAATTAAAGAATATTGGAAATTAATATTAATAATTGCCATTCCTTATTTATTTATCTTAACCGCAAGTTTGGTTAAAGTAAATTATGATATTACGACACCAGCATTAATTAAAATTAATGATAGTGAGCGTTGCAATGTAAATACAGTATCGGTATATTCTTATTCTAAGGTTAGTTTATTAAGCTTTTTACTTGCTAAAATAAATAAAAATGCGACCATATCACAAACATATGAATATCAAGTAACTGATGCGAAACAAGAATATACATCAGGCTTAATTCAAAAAAAAGTTAGTATTTATAATGCCATTATTGCGGGATACTTAAAAGCCGGCTATGATAGTATAATTGATAATCATTCTTTTCAAGGGTATATTATTCATACGCTAAGTACTTTCGCAAGTGCTAACTTAAAAATTGGTGATATAATTACTGAATTTGCTGGCCAAAAACTACAAGGTTTAACAGGGAAAAATGAATTTGAGGCAATAACTAGTAACTTAATTTTTGAAAAGGATAAAGAATATCAAATTAAAGTTTTAAGAGATAGTAAAGAGTTAACCTTTAATATTAAAACGGATTATTATTCTAAAGTTGAAGATCAAAAAATCGCGGCT
>CANQWZ010000129.1 GCA_947627685.1 uncultured Bacilli bacterium
AATAGTATTGCTACTAGTAGTATGTTAAAAGCGGGAGCAACACATGTAGCAACTGGTGAAAATGCCATTATGGTATGCACTAAAATGGCTGATATTATTGTTTGCCCGCTTGGTATGGTGATTGCGGATGCAATGTATGGTGAAGTTACTAGTAATATGGCACTGGCAATTGCTAGAAGTAAGGCGATAAAAGTTTTAATTCCTTTTAATAATTGTGAAAATCTTGTAGCAGGTATTAATAATGAAAGCTTAACTAATTTAATTGAAGATGCTACAAGTAAAATTGGCCAAATTCTTGCTAAATAAGAAAAATTATGATAAAATATTAGTATGAAAATAGTAAACAGAAGTTTACCACCTTTTGAAAAAAATAAGTTATTAAAATAATGCTATGAAGGCATCCCATCTTTTCTTTAGAAAAAGATTAGTGGATGCTTTTTTTATGGAGAAATTTATGAACAATTTAACAAAATATCAACAAGGTAAAAGGCAAAAAAATTTTTTGATTATCATTTTTTTAATCATTTTATTATTATTAACCTTTTTAGAAATTGCGATAGGTCCTACTTCCCTAAAATTAATAAATGTCATAAAAGCACTTTTTTTACAAGGTGATAAGGCTAATATTAGGGTTATTTGGGCCTTACGAATGCCAAGGATATTAGCAGCTATTTTAGCAGGAGCAGGTCTTGCGCTTGCGGGAATGGTAATGCAAAGCCTATTACAAAATCCAATGGCTTCCCCGACAACTTTAGGCGTTAATAATGGAGCTGTTTTTGGTGCCAATTTAGCAATTATTGTTTTAGGGTGTGGCGCAATTAGCACCACCCAAGGTATTAACATTAACCTTAATAATCCTTATCTTACAACGATTTGTGCTTTTGTTTTTGCCATGCTTTCAACCTTTATCATTTTGTTATTATCTAAAAGGCATCAATTTGCATCTAGTGTTATTGTCTTATCAGGTGTAGCTCTTGGCGCCTTGTTTAATGCGAACACGACCATTTTACAATATTTTGCTGATGATACAAGTTTATCTTCAGCCGTCTTTTGGACTTTTGGTGATTTAAGTTATGCCACTTATTTAGAAGATTTAATAATGTTTTTAGTAATATTGATATCTTTCATTTATTTTTTAATTAAAAGTTATGCTTATAATGCCTTAATAAGTGGTGATGATATTGCCACAAGTTTAGGTATCAATGTTAAAAGAACAAGATTTATGGGACTATTTTTAGCCTCACTCATTTGTGCGGTTTGTGTATCTTTTTTAGGTATTATTGGTTTTGTCGGTTTAGTTGCACCACATATTGCCAAAAAAATAGTCGGTTTAGATCATCGTCACCTAGTTATTTGCAGTTGCCTTACCGGTAGTATTATGCTACTAATGGCGGATTTTTTATCAAGAATATTAATTAAAGGAGTAATTTTGCCAATTGGTGCGATTACATCAATCTTTGGTGCACCACTATTTTTATTTCTCATTATTAAAAAGAAAAGAGGCAAAAACGCATGATTACGATTGATAATTTAACCTTTTTCTATAATAAAGAATTGATCTTAGATGATATTAGTTTTAAAGTAGATGATGGTAGTATAATTGCTATTTTAGGTGAAAATGGTGTAGGCAAGACTACCCTTCTAAAATGTATTAGTGGCATACTTCCATTAAGTAAAGGTAGTATTAAAGTTGACGATATAGAACTTACTAAAATAAATAACAAACAAAGAGCAACATTAATTAGTTATGTGCCTCAAGTTATTACTTTTGATGATTTTAATGTCTTTGATGCTATCTTAATGGGTAGAATACCTTATATTGATTTTCAAGCCAAGCATACTGACCTATTTAAAACCGCCACCCTTATTGAAAAAATGGATTTAAGTAGTATAGCTCTAAAAAAGGTCAATGAATTATCGGGTGGACAAAGGCAAAAAGTAGCCATTGCTAGAGCACTCGTTCAAGATACTAAAGTGATGCTATTTGATGAACCAACTAGTAATTTAGATTTGAAAAATCAATTAGCTATTATCAAAACCTTAAAGGCTATTGCGAAAACAGGTAAAATAGTTATGGTAACAATGCATGATATTAGCATGGCTTTGTTACTTGCTGATAAATTTTTATTTTTAAAAGATCAAAAAATCTATGCTTATGGTGATAAAACCATTATTAGCAAAGATTTACTTAAAGCTATTTATCACATTGATGTAAATGTTTTAAATATTAATGAACAAACAATAATAAATTTAGGAAGTGAAAACAGTGAAAAAGATAATTAAGATAAGTTTAGTTTTATGTTTTTTAGTGATAACTATTGCTTTAACTAGTTGCTTTAAGCCATCACTTACTGATACATATCAGATAGTCGATTTGCGTAACCGTAAGGTTAATGTACCAAAGACTGTAAAAAGGGTTGTTTGTATTGGGGCTAGCGCATTAAGGCTTTATAGTTATGTTGGTAAAATGGATTTACTAGTTGGAGTAGAAAATTTTGAAAAAGGTAATATGGCAGAAGTTAGACCATATAGTTATGCTTATAAAAGTTATTTTACAACCCTTACTAGTATTGGTGAGGGTGGCCCCAATCAACAAGCAAACGCTGAAGCAATTCTAGCTGTAAATCCTGATGTCATCTTTTCCTTATATGATAGTGTTGATGATATGAATGCCCTAGAAAAACAATTAGGAATTCCAGTTGTTTGTTTAAGCTATGGTGGATCTGATCCATTCAGTGAACAAGTTTAT
>CANQWZ010000130.1 GCA_947627685.1 uncultured Bacilli bacterium
AACTTTATTTGCAACCGATGCTTCAGGTGATATTAAAATGATTATTAAAGAGATCTATGGTAAAGATGTCGCATCGGTAATGTTAGCATTTACTAAAACCGATGGTCTTTATAAAATTAGTGGCTACACCTCTAGTAATTCAGCTTTTAGATCAAACCGCAGTGGTATTGTTATTATTGTAAATAGGCGTATTGTTAAAAATTTAAATATCATATATGCAATAACGGATGCCTATAAATCTTATTTGCCACTTGGTAAATATCCTATAACCATTTTAAATATTGAAAGTGATCCTAGTTTAGTTGATGTAAATGTTCATCCAACAAAACTTGAAGTACGTTTTACCGATGAAGATATTTTACGCTCTTTAATTACTAGTACTATTTTAGATACTATTAGTAAAGCTAATTTAGTCTATGAAGCAAAAATAGAAGACGTTTCGCATAATGAGGATGTTAAAACGGATGAAAAGCCTTCATTTAGCTGGAATGATTTTAAAAATAGTAGTCCTATTTTTAAAGATGAGGCCTCGCATTTAACAGTAAATGATGAAGAGTTTAGTTATGCAATAGATAATCAAGAAACTTCTGATACACCAAAAGTTATGGAAGTAACATTTGATTTAAGAACTGATAATCAAAATTTCTTTAGCAGTTTAAAATATATTGGTCAATATCATAAAACTTATTTACTTTTAGAAAAAGATGATAATTTATATTTAATTGATCAACATGCGGCAGCAGAAAGAATAAGATACGAAAAAATTCATAAAGCCTTAAATGAGGATAGTAATCATTTTTATGAACTTGTTGTACCAATTCAAATGGAACTTGCATTATATGAAGTAGAACTCCTTTTACAAAAAAAAGCCGAAATGATGCGTCTTGGTATTAATTTTGAACTATTTGGTAAAAATACTATTATTGTGCGCAGTGTGCCAGAATGGATTCCTAAAGGTGATGAAATGGCTTTTTTAAGTGATATTATTAATAACTTATTAAATGATAAACAAGTTGATAAAGCGGTTATGTATGATAATTTAGCCAAGCAATTGAGTTGTAAAAAAGCTATTAAAGCTAATATGGATATTTTAGATATTGAAGTAAATAAACTACTTAAGGATTTAGATCAATGTCAAAACCCTTATACATGTCCCCATGGTAGACCTACCATTATTCATTTTAGCAATTATGAAATTGAAAAATTATTTAAGCGAGTAATCTAATATGGAAAAGGTCGTTGTTATTTGTGGTCCTACAGCGGTTGGTAAAACCAAATTATCAATAGCTATTGCTAAATATTTTAAAACTGATATTATTAATGCTGACGCATTCTTAGTTTATAAAAAAATGAATATTGGAACGGCTAAGCCAAGTCCTAGTGAACAAGATAATATCAAACATCATTTAATTGATATTATTGAACCTACGATGGAATTTTCAATTGCAGATTATCAAAAAGCAGTAAGAGGGGTAATTGATGAATTAAGTCATTTGCATAAACTACCATTACTAGTTGGTGGTAGTGGATTATATATTGATGCGGTTATTAAAGATTATCGCTTTGCGGAAGCTAAAAGAACTGATAGCGATTTTGATAATTATTCAAATGAAATGTTAAAATCGCATCTTACCAAACTTGATCCTGAGCTTGCTAGTAGTATCCATACTAATAATCGTAAACGCTTAATTAGAGCGATTGAACTTAGTAATTACCCAAGTTTAAAAGATTCACGCTCGCACAGAGACGATTTTTACTATGATACGCTTTGCGTTTTTTTAAATGCGGATCGTAGTATTCTATATAAACGTATAAATGAGCGAGTTGATGAAATGCTTGATAGGGGTTTAATTAGTGAAGTTGAAAAAATTGGGGTAAGTAATTTTTCAAAAACGGCTAGATCAGCTATCGGTTATAAAGAAGTAATTGCTTATTTAGAAGGTAAAATTACTTATGATGAACTAGGTGAACTAATCAAGAAAAATACCCGTCACTTTGCAAAAAGGCAATTTACTTGGTTTAACAATAAAACTACTTGTCAAAAAGTAGATGTTGATTTTGATGATTTTGATAAAACAATTGAGGAAGTTAAAAACTTAATCAGTGCCTTTCTAGCTAGAAGTTGATTTTTTACTTCTAGCTTTTTTGTTTTTTTTATATAATATATTGGTGAAGAAAAGGATGAAGAAAAAACTTTTTTTATTTTTGTTTTTAATAGTCATTTGTGGATTAATAGTAGTTATCTTATTTAAAATAACATCAAGCAATAAGGATGAACAAGCATCACTTACAATTTATGATAATGCCCAAAGTTCCATTGTTATGGAATGCAAAACGAAAAGAGTGCTTTATGAAAATAATATTCATCAAAGAATGTTACCAGCATCTATTACTAAAATTCTTACTTGCATAACGGTACTAGAACACTATAATCTTGATGATGTAGTTGTAATTGATAAAAGTATTTTGAGTAGTGAAGGATCATCAATTTATCTAGAAATTGGCGATGTAATAACGATTAATGATCTTTTATATGGCTTAATGCTTTGTAGTGGTAATGATGCAGCCATTGCGCTTGCTACCCATTATAGTGGCAACATGAGTGATTTTATATATTTAATGAATGAAACAGCTAAAAAAATTGGCATGTATGATTCAACTTTTGAAAATCCCCATGGGCTTGATCAAACTAGTAAAAATTATACAACGGCCTACGACATGG
>CANQWZ010000131.1 GCA_947627685.1 uncultured Bacilli bacterium
TTTACACTTTGTGGAACTTCTTCTAAATCTTTAAGATTATCTTTAGGAATGATTATTTTCTTTAAACCACTGCGATGCGCCGCAATTGATTTTTCTCTTAAACCACCAATTGGTAAGACTCTACCTCTTAAGGTAATTTCACCTGTCATGCCAATGCTATGATTAACTTTTTTGCCATTAAAGGTGGAAATAATCGCTGTTGCGATGGTAACACCAGCTGATGGACCATCTTTGGGAATGGCACCTTCTGGGACATGGATATGTAAATCACTTTGTTTGAAAACTTCAGGATCAATGCTAAATTTTTCAGCGTTAGTTTTTACATAACTTAAGGCCGCTTGCGCTGATTCTTTCATAACATCACCAAGTTTACCTGTAAGTAATAATCTACCATCACCTTTATAGTGTGTGGCCTCAACCGCTAAAGTATCGCCCCCAAATTGGGTATAAGCAAGACCAGTAACAACTCCTACTTGGTCTAAATCATCAGTCATATTATGGGTATATTTAGGTCTTCCTAAGAATTCTTCAATATTATCAACATCAATTGCTACTTTATCAACATGTTTCATTAAAATCGTCTTAATGGCTTTACGAATAAGCGTACCAAGCATTCTTTCAAGTTCACGTACACCTGCTTCACGGGTATATTCTTGAATGATTTTATAAATGGCTTGATCAGTAATGCTAAAAGCATCAACACTTAAACCATTATTTTGAAGTTGTTTCTTGATTAAATGTCTTTTAGCAATTTCAAATTTTTCATATTCCGTATAACTTGATAATTCAACGATTTCAAGTCTATCACGAAGAGGTGCCGGAATGTTATCTAAATAATTGGCTGTCGCAATAAAGAAAACATTTGATAAATCATATGGCTCTTCAAGGTAATGATCGCTAAAATAACGATTTTGTTCTGAATCTAATACTTCTAGCATTGCACTAGTTGGATCACCTTTATAATCACTTGACATTTTATCAATTTCATCAAGTAAAAAGACAGGATTATTAGTACCAGCTTTGGCCATTGATTGTAAAATTCTACCAGGTAGGGCTCCTAAATAAGTTCTTCTATGACCTCTAATTTCTGATTCATCTTTTACACCACCTAAAGCTTGTTTAACAAATTGTTTATTTAAGGCTTTAGCAATGCTTTTCGCAAGGGAAGTTTTACCAACCCCTGGTGGCCCTACTAAGCAAAGAATCGTTTGGGGATTCTTATGATTCATAATTTTAACTGCCAAATATTCAAGAATACGTTCTTTAACTAAATCAAGGCCATAATGATCACGATCTAATTCTTCTTTAGCAAGGTTAATATCTTCGGTATCAACGGATTGTCTTGACCAAGGAAGTTCAATCATAAAATCTAAATATTTACGAATAACCCCCGATTCTGGTGAACTACTTGGCATTGAAGCATAACGATTTAATTCAATATTGGCTTTTTCTTCAATGCTAGCTGGCATTGAAGCATCTTTAATTTTTTGTTTTAATTCATCAATTTCACTTTCACGTCTAGCTTTATCACCAAGTTCTTCTTGAATGGCTTTTAATTTTTCACGTAAATAATATTCTTTTTGTGAATCACCAATACTTTTTTTAACATCATTTTCAATTTTTATTTCTAATTCTTTAAACATTTGTTGTTTATACAAATCTTCAAGCACATAACCAAGTCGTACTGTAACATCTAATTCAAAAAGATATTTTAATTTACTCTTTAAATCAAGGTTTAAATTATTAGCTATAATATCACTAAATTCATCATAACTTATAGCTTTATTAAAAAGATTTAAGTCTTTGGCAATATTGGCCTCTAAACCTGTTTGAATCATAAATTTTTTGATTAAATCATAAGTTGCATCTTCTTTAACATTATCAGTCGATATGGAAGGAGTTGTTGTGAAATTAACTAAAAATCCGGTAGCTGAACTACTTAGACCTTTGATATCACAGCGCACAATGGTTTGAAATTTTACTCTTCTTGTACCATTGGGGCTTGTCATATTAAGTACAATTTTAGCTACCACTGCTCTTTGATAAAAATCACTTTCCGTAAAATTATCTTTTACTTTTTGGGGAATCAAAAGGATTAAATAGTTTTTATATTGTTCAGCGATTTTAAGAATTTTTAAATCAAGATCACTATTAAAATCAACCCTTACTTCATTACTAGGTAGGGGAATAAAATCTTTAACCACAATTCCTGGCAATTCAGCATCTATTTTTTCAAAGCGATTAAACATCAAATCATCCTTTCTAAAAATTTATATTACTTTTTCTTTAATTTTTTTAATATCATTAACTGCTATTTCAAGTCTTTTAGTGCCATCATTTAAAGGTAGTTCAAAAAGTAAATCAATAAGACGCTCTTCAACAATTTTACGTAACGCTCTAGCACCCGCTTTTTGTTTTAAAGCTTTTAATGCTACATCATCTAAAGCCTCATCTAAAAAAGCAAGTTCAACTTGGCAACTTTTAAATATTTTTTGATATTGTTTAATAATGGCATTAGAAGGAATGGTAAGAATTTGTTTTAATTCATCTTGGGTTAAAGGACTAAGTTTAGCAATAATCGGTAGTCTTCCAAGCAGTTCAGGAATAATACCATATTTTCTAATTTGATCTAAATAATTATTTTGTTCATCTATGGGGGCATTATTAAAACCAACCCTATAAGTTTGATGATTATCTAGTCCTTCAAAAGCTCCTGCAC
>CANQWZ010000132.1 GCA_947627685.1 uncultured Bacilli bacterium
TTTTTAGAATATTTTATAGTAGATATAGATAAAGAGGTGGAGATTATGAGTACTAATAGTTGTATTAAAAATTTATTAAAGCTAATTTGTTTATTGCAAAAAAATTCTCTAAATACATGTGTTTTAGATGAAGGTTGTACTAAACCATATTTAGGACCTGTTATGAATAATTTATGTTATAATACGAGAGTTTTAACTTTATATAAGAAAAATGGAGAAATTTTTGAAGCGAGTTATGAAGATGAAAATGGTAATATAAATAATAGTTCTTTATTTAGAATTCAAAATGTTAGTGATGATTGTGCAACTTTATTAATATTAAATAATGAAAATGGGGAATATTATTCAACAGGGCAATTTATTACTATTAAAATAAGTTGTATTTGTGCAATACGTTGTTTAGAAGATGTAGCTTTAGATAATTTGTGTGAGAGGAGGTTTTTTAATGAATAGTTGCAATGAAAATGAAAAAAAAGATTGTGGCTGTATATATGATATTTTAAAGAAAATATTATTATTACAAAAACAAGATTTTGATAATGAAAGTTATTCTGGTTGTGATAAACCTTATTTAGGTCCAGTATGTACAAGTGTTTGTTATAACACAAGACCAATTCAGCTTTATAATTGTTGTACCGGAAATGCTTGGAGTTTTCCT
Source organism: uncultured Bacilli bacterium (assembly GCA_947627685.1). GTDB lineage: Bacteria > Bacillota_I > Bacilli_A > ML615J-28 > CAG-313 > CAG-313. The sequence goes on from CANQWZ010000132.1 coordinate 659, forward strand.
TATACTATAAATGATGTTACAACTAATACTTCTGTATTTAGAATTGAAGCTTTAGATGAATGTTGCTGCACATGTAGACTTTTATATTTAGATCCTACTACTAATCAATATGTTGGAACTAATGATTTTGCCACTATAGATTTAGGATGTGTTGGAGCTATAAAATGTCTTCAAGATACTTTTATTGATTTATGCTAACTAAAAAAACCTACAAAGGTTTTTTTATTTGGAGAGAAATAATATCTTGAAGAGGAATTAATTCATTATCAATAGTAATGAGATGACTTTTGGTTTTAGCTATTAATGTTGTTTCATATGTTTTAGATGGTGTTTTAATTAATACCAAAGTATTATATGAATAACCTATTCCACTAAAAATTTCATCTAATGTTTCCATAAGTGTTTTAGGTGAACTTTCTTGTAAAGTTGGGGGATTTTCTTCACTATTTTTAAAGCGATATATTAGTTTATTGTTATTTTTAGGTTTAATCTCTTCATTTTTATATATTTTCGGTAATTTTTTCATAAAATCACTCCTTAATATATTTTATGAATTTTGAAATAAAATTTGCTGTTTTTTGTTATAATAATAAATAAGGAGGTATTATGACAAAATTTAAAATTAACTTAAAGATTTTGATTCCTATTATCATGTTAGCAATTATTAGCATTATAACTATTTATAGTGCATCTATTTATACATCAAAAAGTTTAGGTAATTTAACAATAAAGCAAACTATTTGGTATATCATTGGTTTTTTATTAGTATTTATACTTATTAAATTAAAGAATGAGTATTTATATCGCCATACATGGTTTTTATATATCTTAGGAAATATCTTATTAATTGGTCTTTTATTATTTGCAACACCTATTAATAATAGTAAATGTTGGTTTAGTATACCTGGTATAGGTAGTATACAACCTAGTGAATTTATGAAAATATTTATTATGCTTACATTAGCAACAATGATTCATAATTTTAGGAGTGACTATGAAAATCCGACCATTAAAGAAGAATTTATCTTTTTACTAAAATCTTTTATAATTGTTTTAATTCCAGCAATATTAACTTTTTTACAACCTGATACAGGAGCTGTATTAATTTATTTTTTAATTTATGCTTGTATGATGTTTGTTTCAGGAATAAGACTTAGGTGGTTTGGAGGAGCTTGCATTATTGGTTTACTTTTAATTGGAGGATTTTTATGGCTTTATTTTTGTAAGGAAAATTTATTTATTAAAATTTTTGGTGATTCAATATATTATAGACTTGATAGAATTTTTGATTGGCAAAATGGTTCGGGACTACAGTTAGAAAATTCGATGGCAGCTATTGGATCAGCTGGTTTATTTGGCCATGGTTTTAATAAAACGCCTATTTACTTTCCCGAAGCTTCTACTGATTTTATATTTGCGGTTTATGCTTCTAACTTTGGTTTAGTGGGAGTTGGTTTATTATTGGGAATTATTATTTTTTTAGATATAAATATTATTTTATTAGCTAGAAGAAAAATTAGGGATACGGATAAGTATATTTTGGCAGGAATTTTGGGAATGTTAATATTTCAACAAATTCAAAATATTGGCATGACAGTTGGTTTACTTCCAATTACAGGTATTACCCTACCCTTTGTTTCGTATGGTGGCTCTAGTTTACTTTCATATATGTTACTGGTAGGTATTTTATTAAATATTTCGGTTGAAAAAAATAGAATTTATAAGTATAAATAAAAACGTTTTGAAAATTTTCAAAGCGTTTTTTTTTAGACTAATTTTGATTATAGTTATTAGCATCTGGTGTTTGGTTATAATTATTCATTGGATAGTTGTTAGGACTTGGTGCTTGATTATAGTTGTTCATTGGATAGTTGTTAGGATTAGGTTCTTGGTTATAAGTATTCATTGAATAATTATTAGGATTAGGTGCTTGATTATAATTATTCATTGGATAGTTATTAGGATTAGGTGCTTGATTATAATTATTCATTGGATAGTTATTAGGATTAGGTGCTTGATTATAATTATTCAT
>CANQWZ010000133.1 GCA_947627685.1 uncultured Bacilli bacterium
GATGATGATGGCAATAGCTATCTTGTAACCGAAATAGAAGTATTACCATTCTTTACGGCGGTAAAACAAAATACTGAAACAGGTTATATGGTAATACCTGATGGTAGTGGTGCTATTTTAAACTTTGACAATGGTAGAGCAAGCAAACCTTCATATTCACAAAGAATTTATTCAACGGATTTAGCACTAATTGAGAAATTAAAAGCTGCTGAAACATCTGATATTTTATTACCAATGTATGCTTTTGTATATACAACATCTACAAATCCAAGAGCGGTAATAGCTGAAATTAGTGAGGGTGAGGCTCAAGTAAAATTAGATGCTTATGTATCGGGTAGATCAACTAATACTTTCAACCATGCTCACTATACAATCGTTTTACGTGAACAACAAAAAACCGTTGTTGGTACTAATACTTATAACCGTGTTTATGGTACAGTTTATACTGAACGTGCCGCAACAGGTGATTATTGCTTCAATTATCATTTCTTAGATAAAGATAAATATGATGTATCTTATAGTGGTGTTGCTAAATTATATCGTGATATTTTAATTAGTCGTAGTGAAGGTCGATTAGGCCTTGAAGATAACACCGATAAAGCTGTTTTAGATTTAGATATCCTTGGTAGTTATTCTTATGATACTAATCTTTTTGGTATCAATTATACTGGTAAAGATACTTTAACAACCATTTCCCAATTACAAGAAATCTTAGATGAAGTATTAAGCCTAGATATAGCCGGTGTTAACGTATATTATAAGGGCTGGCGAAGTGAGGGCTTAAAAGATGTTTCCTTTAAAAACATTAAGGTAAATAGCAAAATAGGTGGTAAAAAAGAATTACTAAAATTAATTAGTAATTACCAAAGTCAAAATGTTAATATTTATCCATATCTTGAATTCTTAGAATTTAATGAATATAAAGAAAGTTTTGGTAATAATCATTATACTGCTCGTGATGTTAGTGGTGAATATGCAACAAAATTCCCATATGATATGAATACTAATGTTCAAGATGGTAAAAAAGATGAGATAATGGTTTTATCGCCACTATATTATGATTCTTTTTCAAAGAAACTTGCTAAACAATATAGTAAAAAAGTAGGTATTGATACCCTTGCATTCTCGGGTCTTGGTTCTAAACTATCAGGTAGTTATCATAAACGTAAAACAGTATTTAAATCAACTGCTGTATATGAACAAATCAAAGCATTTAACAATCTAGAAGCTAAAGGTATCAATCAATTAGCTTTAGAAGCCCCATATGGTTATGCTATTGAATATGCTTCTAATATCTTCAATTTACCATATCAATCAACACCATATGAAATCTTAGATTATTCAATTCCATTCTATCAATTAGTTATCAATGGTTTGCTTGATTATAGTGGTGAATCTATCAATGAAAATTCTGAAGAAGGTTTACAATTCCATCTAATGAGATGCATTGAAACAGGTTCTAATCCAGCCTTTACTTTCACATATGATGATTCGGCTGAATTACTTCAAACCAATTACAATAATTATTATTATACTTTATACACACGTTGGCTTGACGATGTTAAATCAATTTGTGAAACTTTAAATGACTTAGATATTTATGCATGTCATTTAACTAAACATGAACGTCTTGAAAATAGTGTTTATAAAGTTACTTATGAAAATACCGAAAGTAATAAACATATTGAAATCATTTTAAATTATAGTCGTACAGATCAGGAAAAGGATGGTATCACTATCCCTGCTAAATCCTACGTTGTTTTAGATTAGGAGGTCAAAATGGAAGATAATAGTTTACAATTAAATAAAAAAAGTTCTCCTAAATTTAAAGCATTCTTAGGAGGATTAAAAAAAGTATGGAATTTTATCGTTAAAAATTGGTTCTTTATTTTCTTTCCTTTAAGATTATTTAAAGAATTAATATACGATAAAATGCGTTATGAAAAACAAAAACTTCTAATATCTTGGCTATTCTTATTGCCAGTTGTTTTAGGCTTTTGCTTATTCTTCGCATATCCTTTAATAATGTCGCTTATTTACTCATTTAGTACCGTTGAAAGAAGTGGTGTTTTTCATTTTGGTCAAGTCTTTCCACTAAGTGAAGATGGTGGTGGATATAATTTTGCTGTAGAACCTACGTTTGATCTTTTCCACAATTATATCTATGCTCTTAGAGTAAATACGGAATTTCCCGTAACACTAGTAAATACGATTTTTAATACCTTAGTAGATACTGCGGTTATAACAATATTTAGTTTATTACTTGCGGTAATGTTAAATGGTAAATTTAAAGGTCGTGCCTTTGTTAGAGCTATCTTCTTTTTACCAGTTGTATTTAATTCCGAAGCTATTACCGCAGCTTTAAATGCGGCTGAAGGAATTGATGCGGTATTAAGTCAAGGTGGTGCTAATGCCTTAAAAAATTTATTCGACTTACAACTTTTCATGCAAGGACTTGGTTTACCAAAAGGATTAGTTGATTTTCTTGCGGGAATAACCTCAACCATTTACCGAACCATTTCTTACTCAGGTATTCAAATTTTGATTTTCCTAACAGCTATTCAATCAGTTCCTAAACATTTGTATGAGGCCGCAACCATTGAAGGTGCAACCGGATATGAACAATTCTGGAAAATCACTTTACCAATGGTTTCA
>CANQWZ010000134.1 GCA_947627685.1 uncultured Bacilli bacterium
GTTGTAATCGAATCTGGTGAATATGGTGTTACATACGGACTATTATCGCCATCTAGATTTACTACAAAGGAAGATGAAATAAGTAGATTAACTGATGCTACTAAAGAACAAATAAGTAATGCAATAGATTGGGCAAAGTCACAACTAGGAAAAAAGTATTCAGTTGCCCTAACTAAAAATCCTAATAGTGATAATCCAAATTGGTACTGTTCGGAACTCATATGGGCAGCATTTTATTGGCAAGATATTTATTTAGACAAAGATGATAATGATCCCTATGGATCAATTGTATGGCCTAAAGAAATTAGAGATTACCCTAACGCAAAGTTAATTGCGCATTACCAACATGATACTACTTGCAACTCTTTAGATGATAGTATGCACAAAATTAGTTGTAATGATGTAATACTTATTGAAAATCATGATTATATAGCATTAAATAGTTGCGTTGATTTGTGTACTACATGTAATCATACTAGACAAATTTCACCACATGATTTTTCAAATAAATATACTGAAAAGGATTCAGTAAATCACTATGCCTTTTGTAAATGTGGTAATTTTGTCATCGAAGAACATAATTTTTATAAAACAGATAAGAAAAAGTTTTGCCTTGATTGTGGATATGTTGAATTGCTTGATCACGTATACACATATATCCCATTCGGTGATGGTATACACCATTATAAAAATTGCTCTTGTGGTGATTCAACAATCGAGGCATGCATTGGTTTTGCACAACTTGATGGCAATACAAAATGCAAAAAATGTGGTCAAAAGATGGGTGGTAGTGGACCAATTTTAACAGGTTATCAATCGGTTACTACAACAAAAGTGTTAAAAAAAGATGAGGATAATTAAATATCATATAAGTAGGGACAATAATTATTATACAAGCCTACTTAGTTTTAGATAACATTATATAGATTTAACAATTTTCTTAATGAAAAATTGCATAAAACGTTGAATGATTTGCTTAGGGAGGTTGATAATAATGGAAAACAAAAAGGTTTATGATGAGCAGGTTATAGATAAGAGTAATAAAATATATAAAATAGGCTATATTACTTTTAGTATTCTTTTTATATTTGACTTTTTTTTGAAGGTTGGTTTTTTAGGTTATGAAATTAACCTTATATCAGTCAATGGAACTGTTTTTAATAGAATAAGAGTATTAATTTTCTTAGTTATGTATGTAATCTTATTTATTATCTTCTTTTATTTTAATCTATTCTATCATGCTCATAAAGGTATTCTACTTGGGGCATTGGATTTAAAAAATAATAAAATTTCGTTTAAAAAATGTTTATTAATAATAACGCTTGTTTCTTCGGCTTTATCTGTAAGTTTTTGGTTATCAGAAACACTTTTTTCTATAGGTTATAACGATTTGGGAGCTAGAGGAGTACCACTAGTCAGTTTTGAAATTTATGCTTTAGTAATCTTGATCCCATCTTTCATTTTGTTATTTTGTCTTTTATCTTTAGGTTATTTAATTGCCTTTTTAATTATTAAAATAAGAAGAAGTTTAAAAAAAGTAAATAAAGATTTTTGTGATAAAGAAGTTACAAGCCAAAGTAATAAAATATATAAAATATGCTATATTATTTTAAATATTTTTATTTTAGTTAATTTAATTTATAAACTTTGGATATCACCTTTTATATTAAACGATTATTATGAGGAAAGATTAGATTGTTTATGGATTTTTGTGGGTACAGATGCCATTTTATTAGTTGCTATGTTTTATTTTAATCTATTCTATCATGCCCATAAAGGTATGTTACTTGGATCATTAAATTTATCAAGTGATAAATTTCCTGTAAAGAAATATTTATTAAAGTCAATACTTATATCTTTAGTTATTTCGATAGGTTTAGGGGTAGGAATATCCATTATTGGTTCTGTTTCTAGTATTGAAGAACCGGTAAGGATAGCATGGGGAATTTTTGGTATTTACGCAGCTGTAACTTTGATCCCATCTTTCATTTTATTATTTGTTATTTTATTTTTAAGTTATTTTATTGCTTTTTTGGTTGTTAAGAAAAGAAATAGTTTAAAAAAGATAGATAATGATATTTGTGATGAACAAGTTACAAGTCAAAGTAATAAAATATATAAAATATGCTATGTTACTTTTAGTATTCTTGTTATATTAGACTTTCTTTTAAAACTTGGTGTTTTAGTCTATGTATGGGAGATTAATGATAAATATTTTATAATTATTTTTGGTGCTGATGTAATTTTATTTATTTTGTTATTTTATTTTAATCTATTCTATCATGCTCATAAAGGTATTGTACTTGGGGCATTAGATTTAAAAAATAATAAAATTTCGTTTAAAAAATGTTTATTAATAACTACGCTTGTTTCTTCGGCTTTATCTGTAAGTTTTTGGATAACAGCATCACTTTCTTCTATTTGTTATAACGATTTGGGAGCTAGAGGAGCACCACTAGTATGTTTTGAAATTTATAGTTTATTGATTTTGGTACCATCTTTTATTCTGTTATTTTGTCTTTTATTTTTAAGCTATTTAATTGTTTTTTTGGTTGTTAAAATAAAAAATAGAGAATGAGGTGTAA
>CANQWZ010000135.1 GCA_947627685.1 uncultured Bacilli bacterium
AAAACATTGGCTTTGGCAATATCGGTTTTGATACAATCTATAAAATATGTACCGATGAAAGATTAAAAGATATTCCTAAAATATTAGAAACACCATATGTTAATGACGATTTAGGTAATAGTTTGCCACCATATAAATTTGAAATTGCCATGATTAAAAGTGGTAAATTTAATCCTAATTTATTAGATGAAATAAAAGCCAAAAAAGACTAAAGATTAGTAATATGCTAATCTTTAGTCTTTTTCAATCATATTTAATATTTCTTTTTTTAATTCATTTACAACAAATTCTTCAGGGATTTTTCTAATGACTTTACCTTTTTTAAAAAGTAGAACTTCCCCTATTCCGCCTGCAATCCCAATATCAGCATCTTTAGCCTCACCCGGACCATTAACAGCACAACCCATAATAGCAACTTTAAGTGGTATAGATAAACTGTTTAAAAAAGGCTCTATTTCTTCAACAATACTTGTCATATCATAATTAGTTCTGCCACATGTTGGGCAACTAATAAGTAGGGGTTTTTGATATAAATTAAACATTGCTAAAATTTCTTTAGCAACCATTATTTCTTTTACGGGGTCTCCTGTTAAAGAAATGCGGATAGTATCACCAATACCTTCACTTAATAACGTTCCTAAAGCATAACTAGATCTAACTGTTCCAGCTGTGAAACTGCCAGCCTCAGTTAAACCAATATGAATAGGATAATTAAAACGCTTTTTTAAAAGGCGATTAGCTTCAATTGTAGTACTTAAATCGGTAGCTTTAACACTTAAAACAATATCATAGAAGTTAAGCTTTTCAAAGTATTCAACATAATTAGAGATGCTTTCAATTAAGGCTAAGGCACTAGCTTTACCATACTTTTCGTAAATGCTTTTTTCTAAAGAACCGGAATTAATGCCAATTCTAATAGGAATATGTTTATCTTTACATACTTCAATAATAGCTTTAACTTTGTCAAATGAACCAATATTGCCGGGGTTAATACGAATCTTATCAACACCTGCCATAACTGCCATTATGGCCAGTTTATAATCAAAATGGATGTCCGCAACAATAGGAATTTGAACAAACTTTTTAATTTCTTTAATGGCTTTGGCATCATCTTCATCAGTAACTGTTACCCTAACCATTTGAGCGCCTGCTTTAACTAAGGCTTCAATTTGTGATACGGTTTTTGCAACATCTTTAGTTTTAGTGTTAGTCATCGACTGAATGATAATAGGATGGTCTTTACCAATGTAAAGATTACCTATTTTTATTTCTTTAGTACCTTGCATAAATACTCCTCTAAAAAAACTCTAAATTAAGATTTAGAGTTAACTTTTTTAGTAACAGCTACGGTTTTTTTAGCCGTTTTTTTACTTGTTTGGTTAGAATTATTAGTAGCAACTATTTCAACTACTTTTTTCTTTTTAAGTTTTCTTTGTGGTGAACGAATTCTACCACGTCTTAAAAAATTATAAATAGTACTTCTTGATGCTTCAATACCATATTGTTCTTGACAAATTCTTGCAAATTCGCTAAAGTTAGTACCACGATATTCTCTACGATAAAGTTTACATACAAAAGTGCTAACTTCACTATCATAAGTATTATATGGTTTGTAATTTTTATTTTTATGTACTACACCATCTGTACCTTCATTTAAGACCTGTCTTTTAAGGTTACGTACTTGTCTTGTGGTTATATCTAATTTCTTAGCTGCTTCAGTACCATTAATTTCACCACGTAATAATTTTTTAATAATTCTTAATTTTTTCTTTTCACCCTTAGAAAGTTTCTTTTTAGGTTTTTCATCTAGAAAGGCTAGTGGATTAACTGTTTCTTGTGTTTCTTCTGTGGGTTCGTTTTGTGTTAGTGTAATATTTGCGTTTTCTTGTTCAATCATTCTAACGCCCCTTTCAACATTATAAATTATATCACACTTTTAAAAAAAATACAACCATTTTAAATAAAAGAATTTTAAGTGTCTAAATAGGAAAAAATTATGTAGCAAAAAATGTTTTTTGCAAAAAACTATAAAAAAAATAAAAATAATGCTATAATATATTAGGTGAAATTTATGAGTTTAAATATACTATATGAAGATAATCATTTAATTGTTGTCGTTAAACCCGTTGGTATTTTATCACAGGCCGATATTACAAATGATATGGATATGCTGCGACTCATTAAATATTACCTAAAGAATCGTTACCAAAAAACAGGTAATGTCTATTTAGGACTTGTTCACCGTTTAGATAGAATGACAGGTGGCGTAATGGTGTTTGCGAAAACATCTAAAGCGGCAGCGCGCCTTAATTTACAAATACAACAAAATTTATTTATTAAAAAATACTATGCTGTAGTAGAAGGTACCCTTGATGGTGAAGATACCTTAACTAACTATCTATTTAAGGATGAAAAAGAAGCAAAGTCATATGTTGGTAATGAAAAAAATGGCAAGCTTGCTATTTTAACATATAAGGCTCTTAAAAAAGTTGATAATACTACCTTAGTTGATGTAACCTTAAAAACGGGTAGGCATCATCAAATAAGAGTGCAATTTGCTAATATTCATCACCCTTTAGT
>CANQWZ010000136.1 GCA_947627685.1 uncultured Bacilli bacterium
AACAAAAAAATTGTGGTTTAAAATATCCACAATTTTCTTTTTTAGATTAACAAAAATATAATTTGTCAACGCTCTGACTATAAAAAAGATATACTTTTTTATAGTAAAAAATAATTTGTATTTTTATAATACTTTTTTATGAAATATTAATATGATTATCTTTTTATAAAATCATATTTTTAAAACTAATAATTAAAACAAACAAAAATAAAAAAGGTTTGATTTGTTAATATTTTAATCAAACCTTTTCATATATTATTTATGCTTTGCGATAAACGTTATCGCTGATTTGTACATCTTGGTTGTCACAGAATACAATTCTTCCATCAGAAAGAACAGCAAAGTAAATTTTTAAACCTAATTTAATAGAAAATTCCCAACAATATATCATTAATTCTTTATCTGGGCCTTCATAATGTTTAGAATTGCTATATTCATAAAATCCAAACTCTTTTCCTTCAACTGCTTTACCATCAATTGTGCCCCATATATATATCTTTTGATTTTCATAATCATATACAAATTTATCGATTGTAAAACTACCAAATAAGCTACTATACTCAGCTTTAACTTCTGGATTGTATAGATCGCCAGCAGGTAAAGCTGGTTCTTCTTCTACATCTTTTAAAGTTACCGTAATAGTTACATTTTCTTTTGGCATTGTAAAATTATAACTACCTTCAGTACCATTTATTTCAACTTGTTCAGAAGTTACTGATGCTAATGTTTTTTTAGAATCTGTTACTGTAACTGTAAAAGTTACTTTAGCTCCTTCTTCATAACCTTCTTTTACTAAACCGTTTACTGTATATCCTTCACCTTCTGATACAGTTACCATATGTTTTTCGGGTGTTACTGCTTCAACTTTTGTAAATGATACTGCTTTTGCGGCTTTTTCATTTTGATTATAATAACCTTCTAATTTATTATTATTTTTAGTAAGAAGATATTGATAAGCACCACCATATTCAATAACAAGATATTTGTCAATAACTTCAAATGTAGTTACAGTACCACTACTGATAGTAGCTTTATCCGCTGCTATTGTCAATACTTGAGAGGTATCATCTCTTTTCCATTCGCCTACAAAATCTACTTTAGAAGCATTATTTAAAGGTGTTTTTGAAGTATATACATCAGAATTAACTGTAAGTTGATTATCTTTATACGTGATTGACACCATTTCCATACTATATTCATCTGACATACTTATTTTTGGAAAAGCAGCAAAATCGAAATCATAACCTGCACCTTGAAAATCATAAATAGACATGCATTCATTATCAACAATAATTGAACCAACAACAGAACCATACCAACCATCATAACTGTCTTTTACAGCTATAACAGTTGATATTACAACTGTTTTATTGCCTAATGTCCAAACACCTTCTATATCTGATACTTGTATTGATTCTTTTACTTCTTCCCATATTGCAAATAAAGTAAGTGTATAATTACCATCTTCGCCTCTAACTAAACTATTTTTAACTGAGTTAAATATAATGCTTACTTTATTGTCAAGAACATTAGTTTCTAATATTTGCCCATTTTTGCTTAATGACCATCCAACAAAATTTTTTCCAGCAGGAGCTATAAATGATTCTGTTGAAAGTTTAATGGATTTACCATAAGTTCCTGTGCCATCAGCAATTTCACCTGATCCACCATTAGCATCATATTTAATAGTGATTGATGAATCAACCCATGTAGCATAAATTCGAATATTTTCCTTTACTTGATACTCATAACCTTGTTGTTTACCAGTTTCACCTTCAATATCATACCAGTCTTCATCTACAAAGTGTTTTATTTTCCAACCATTAAAATTGCATCCTTCAACTATCCATGGGTTGGCAGGTAAGGTGATTTTTTCACCATCAGATACTACTTTAGTTTCAGGTGCTGTACCTGTTACACCACTAGTTTTACCTACAAAAAATTCAACAGTATAAGTTGCAGCAGGTTCTTCCCATTTAGCAAAAAGTTCTACGCTATGTGTAATTAATGTTCTTTCGCCTGAAGAATAAACTATTTTGGTTTCTAAATCTTCCCATCCTACGAAAACTTTATTACCATTAGTAATTCCATCACTTGTTGGCAATTTTATAGGTGTGTATGAATTTGTCCACATTTCTTCTGGAGTTTGTCCCATTCCACCATTAAGATTGAAAGTAATGTAAATACCAAAAGCAGCATCTAATCTTAAATCACCTGTAACCGGATCATTAAAATCATATTCACCTGTACTTTCTTCAACCCAATATTTAAAGGTTTCATTTTCTTTAGTTGGACTAGTTTCTGGTTTTTCAACTGTTTTTCCTGATTCTACATATTTTGTATCATATAAAGTATCATTAGCATAGAATTCGACTTTGTATTGTTTTGTTGCAATCACAACTTTGATTGTCACATTTTTAGCTGGCATTGTGAAGTGATAATTTTCATCTTCATTAGTAATTGTAACTTCATCTGATGTTACTGATGCTAATTCTTTTTGTGGATCAGTAACTGTAACTTTA
>CANQWZ010000137.1 GCA_947627685.1 uncultured Bacilli bacterium
GGATTAGACATAAGCGCCCGCATGGCTTCTACTTTATCACCATTAATGGCAGCTCTTACTGCATGTTTTTCGTAATTCTTCATTTGTCTTATATAAGACTTGATATGATCATTAACTTTACCTTTTAAAGGTATAGGTGTAGCACCATCTTTACCGATAATCGCACAGATTTCTACAGCATCATTATCGTCTAAGAAATCAATTGCGCCTTTATTTAAAACATTAACAACTTGTACATCACGGCGATCATTCCAAATTGAATCAACTAAAGAAATAGCTACTTCACTATATCTTGCGCCACCTCTTTTAGAAAGTTGAGCAGGTTTGACATGAAGTTCATTGTTTTGGTATATTTGTAATAATTCTTCTTCAATTTCCATGCAAATTTCACCTCTTGTTTTAGGTGAAGCTTTTAATTTTTCTAATTTAGCATTTTTAAAGTAATAATATTCTAAATAGGAAGTAGGAATCGCACCAATATAGGCAATTTGTTCTTTAGTAAAACCGCTTGCGGGAATATTTTTCATTGAAGCACTATTAACGCCTGCATCAAGAGCCTCTTGTAAATAATCTTTACCATCTTGTTCAATTCTTGTAATATAGGCAAAATGGTTTAGCCCCATATATTCTACTTCTGCATTAGGTAAATTCATGTTTTTCTTAATGCTATCGATTGTATTAATTGGTACATTGCAAAGTCCCATCATTTTAACATTGGTATAATTTAATAATGCTTCCGCAATCATACCAGATGGATTTGAGAAATTAATTAGCCATGCATCAGGACAATATTCTTCCATCATTTTAACAATTTTCATCATAACAGGTATCGTTCTTAGGCCTTTAAACATACCCCCTATACCACATGTTTCTTGACCAATAAGGTCATATTTCAAAGGGATTTTTTCATCCTTAACACGCGCTGGAAGTTTACCTACTCTAATTTGCGCAAGAACAAAGTCAGAACCCCTTAAAGCATGTTCATAATCATTTAAAACAAGTTCTGTCTTGCAATTTAAACCTGCGGCTTTAATCATTCTTTCACATAGACCACCAACAATGTTTAGTTTTCTTTCATCAATATCCATAAAACTAATCTCTGTAACAGGTAGGGAGTCTTTTTTATTAATTACTCCTTCAATTAATTCTGGTGTATAAGTACTACCAGCACCAATAATACAAATTTTCATATCATTTCCTCTTTTCTATAAGTATTTTTTTAGTGTATCAACCTTATCAAGCTTTTCCCATGGTAAATCTAAATCATCTCTACCAAAATGACCATAAGTTGCTGTTTTACGATAAATTGGTCTTCTTAAATCTAAATTATTAATAATGCCTTTAGGCGTTAAGTCAAAATTTTCACTAATTACTTTTATTAAATATTCATCACTATATTTAGAAGTATTAAAAGTATCAACACATATTGATGTTGGACTAGCAAGGCCAATTGCATATGATAATTGTATTTGCAATCTTTCGCTAAATCCAGCTGCTACCATATTTTTAGCTACATATCTTGCCATATAAGATGCACTACGATCAACTTTAGTAGGATCTTTACCACTAAAAGAACCACCGCCATGTGGAGCATATCCCCCATAAGTATCAACGATGATTTTACGTCCAGTAAGTCCTGAATCACCTTTAGGACCGCCAATTACAAATCGGCCTGTAGGATTTACATAAATTTTCGTTTTTTCATCAATTAATGATTTAGGGATGATCGGACTAATAACTTCATTAATAATCGTCTTTTTTAGTTCCTCTTGGGTTACATCCTCATCATGTTGAGTTGAAACAACAATTGTATCAACCCTCATTACTTGACCTTTTTCATCATATTCAACTGATACTTGGGTTTTACCATCAGGTCTTAGTTCTTTATGTGAACCATTTTTTCTAATTTCAGCTAATCTTCTAGCAAGTTTATGGGCAAGCATAATAGGCATTGGCATATATTCAGCTGTTTCTTTACAAGCATATCCAAACATCATACCTTGATCACCTGCACCATCAACATCTACACCCATAGCAATATCAGGTGATTGTTCTTTTAAAGATACTAAAACAGCTAAATTCTCACTATCAAAGCCATATTTACCACGATTATATCCAATATCATTGACAACACTACGTACTATTTTTTGCACATCACAGTATCCTTCGGTTGTAATTTCACCCATTACTAAAACAAGTCCTGTAGTAGCACAAACTTCACAAGCAACACGTGATGAAGGATCTTGTGCTAAAATATCGTCTAAAATAGCATCACTAATTTGATCACAGATTTTATCAGGATGTCCTTCGGTAACTGATTCTGATGTAAAAATTCTTCGGTTTTTTTCCATAATTATTTCCCTCTTTTTTTATTTTTTACTAATTTAAATATTTACTCCATAAACCACTTGTTGGTATATTGCTAAAATGCATTACTTCATTTGTTATGGGATGTCTAAAACTTAAATAATAAGCATATAACATTAAATCTTTTTTAGCACTTGCTC